>JASMLP010000166.1 GCA_030748635.1 Planctomycetota bacterium | reverse complement strand
AAGCCTGCGGTGAAGCCTGCAGTGAAGCCTGCGGTGAAGCCTGCGGTGAAGCCTGCGGTGAAGCCTGCGGTGAAGCCTGCGGTGAAGCCTGCGGTGAAGCCTGCGGTGAAGCCTGCGGTGAAGCCTGCGGTGAAGCCCGCGGTGAAGCCCGCGGTGAAGCCCGCGGTGAAGCCCGCGGTGAAGCCCGCGGTGAAGCCCGCGGTGAAGCCTGCGGTGAAGCCCGCGGTCAAACCGACGTCTTCGGGTAAGCAGTCGGTTTATGTGCCCGGAACAAACATTCCTTACTTCATCTACTACAACAAACGGTGAGAGTGAATGCGGTTTGGGTTTCGATCGAATCTACCTGATTCGATGTAGAGATCTGGGCTGGACCGTCTCGCCGAAGCTCACATTTAATTTCAGAAACATCGGGTCTACGAACTCGTTGAATCGATCCCTCCACCGAGGGAATGGGGTGCCGATCGATCGGATCGGTCGGAACAAAAAAGTCGCGTTGTCCTTCCGGGCACGCGACTTTTTTTTCTACGATCCGTTCGTTGAGAGGAAATTCAGAAACTTTTCGATGGGCGCATCGAAAAGTTTGGGGGTCGGCTCGTTGTGTCCAGTGCCGGGAAAGTCCACCCACCATTTGGGAGATCGCGCCTTTTGGTGGAGTCGTTTTCCGAATCGATACGGGATGACTTCATCCTCGGTACCGTGGCTTTGCAGAAGGGGGCCAGGGTAACGGTCGATGACCGAAAGCGAATCGAATCGGTTACGCATGAGCATGCGGACCGGGAACCACGGATAGAGGTGGGCTGATACATCGGGAAGAGAGGAGAAAGTGCTTTGCAGGATCAGTCCACGTGCGCCATCGCGGGAGGCTAGTTGCACCGCGATGCCTCCACCAAGAGAGCGGCCGTACAGGATGACATCTTGCTCCTTGATCCCAGCTTCTTGCGCGAGGATTTTGCGTGCCGTTCGGGCGTCCTCGAGCAGGCCCTTCTCGTGCGGACTCCCCTGACTCTTCCCGTAGCCCCGGTAATCCAGTGCCAGGATGGAGATCTGCTGGCGTTTGCGAAGGTACATCAGATCACGTTTACGACCCCGCAGGTTCCCCGCATTTCCGTGTAAATAGAGCACGTGGGCTTTCGGGGTTTTGGATTCGAAATACCAGGCGTGTAATCGGGTGCCGTCCGGCGAATGGAAGAAGAGGTCTCGTATTTTGTCTTCCGGAGTGTGTCCGGAATTTTCTCCTGAGGGAGTTGGCCTATAGACCAACCGATTTTCGAACAAGAGCATGAGGGAAAGCAAGCCGATGTATACGAGAATGGGGATTCGTATCAGAGGCAGGAGGCGCTTGCGTAGCAGAGATCGTTGAGCTTGCGGTTCGGGGGGAGGAGAAGAAGTCAATCGAAGGCACCCTTCTGGAGTTGGAGTTTAACGATTTCGTTTCGCGGGGAACGTTATCGAGAGATTAGCCGGGGGAATCTTCCGCATTCCAGACTCCATCCCACTGGGGATCCGGTGGAGAGTGAATAAATCCCTGACAACGTTGGATGTAGAGCTTGGTGATCGGGTCTTCCGGAGCGATTTCGGCCGCTTCTTGGAAGCTTTGTAGAGCTTTGTTCCAGGATCGTTTTTTCAGGAAGTTTCGGGCTTTTTCGTAGAGTGGCAAAAACGATTTTGGGTCGTTCAGAGGATGAGTTCCTCGGGGTTCAAGAATCTCGTAGATGCGAACGGGTTGTTTGCGCCCGCGAACCCGAAGACGATCCACTTCGCGCATGAGAGGAGGTGAGTTCATCCCTTCTGCGGTGGATTGGGAGAGGAGAATGCGAGTGCCGTAGATTTTGTTGGCGACTTCTAAGCGTGAAGCGACATTGACTCCATCGCCAACTACGGTGTAGTTCATCCGGCGTTGCGAACCGATATTGCCGGAAACGATCTCGTCCGTATTGAGACCGATACGGATGGAAATCGGGAGATGGGACCGCTCCTGGTTGAATTGGTCGACCGCGCGAAGCATCTCAACGGCACAAGAGGCAGCACGATCGGCATCGTCTGGAGCGGAATAGGGGACACCAAAAACGGCCAGAATCCCATCTCCGATGAACTTGTCCAGAAGGCCGCCGTGATGGTGAAGGATTTCGACCATGAGGGCAAAATAGTCGTTGAGGAGGCGGACCGTTTCCTGGGGGCCGAGTGATTCGGAAAGAGCGGTGAATCCATCGATATCGGAGAAGAGGATGGTGGCTCGCTGGAGTCTGCCTCCTAAGGCGTCATCTCCCTCCTGGATCAGTTTTTTGGCCACCTCCGAGGGAACGTACCGGGCGAGGGTGCTTTGCACCCTCTTCTCGTCGGTGATATCTTCGATGATGAGGAGGGTCCCGGGTCGAGGGTCGGAGGGGCGGTCCTTCTGAAGTGGGACAACCGTCAGGTTGATCGAGGCCACGATTCCTTCTCTTTTTGTGGTGGTGGAGTCCGGTTGAAAGAGGTGGAATTCCACATCGGTGAATGTTTCGGAATGACCGGTACGGGCGACCTGCTCGATCTCCTGGACGACCCAGTCGTTGGCTCCGGAGAAGAACTCTTCTGCGGATGTGTCGATCATGTGAGAATCGTCATCTGGAATGCCAAAAAGAGTTCGAGCGGTCTGATTGGCATGAAAGATCGTGCCATCTGGAGAGATGCTGATGACCCCATCGGCCATGCTCTCCACGATCCTCCGGTTATCGTTGTGGGCACGGAGAATGTCCTCGAACAGTCGGGCATTTTCGATGGCCACCGCTGCCTGGGAGGCAAAGGCTTCCAGGCGACGTTCGTCGCCATGCTTGAATGGGCCGCCGCTTTTGTTGAGAACCTGGATCACTCCGATTCGGGCGCCGCGTTTGTTATCGATGGGCATGCAAAGGATCGAAAAGGTTCGGTACCCTGTTTTTTGGTCGATCTCCGGATTGAATCGGGGGTCGGCGTATGCGTCGGGTATGTTGATCGTTTTTCCTGTACTGAATACCGAGCCCGCAATACCCAGATGGGAAGGGAATCGGATTTCACCCCGATCGATACCCTGAGCGACTTCGGACCAGAGTTCGTCGGTTCTGGGCTCGTGAAGGAACAGGGTGCTTCGGTCGGCATCGAGAATCTGGGTGACCGAATTCATGATCATGGTCAGAAGCGGCTTGAGGTTCAGTTCTCTGGAAACCGCTGTAGTCACTGCGAGTAACTGGGATTCCTCTTTTCGGGCTCGCTCCAGATCTTGGCAGAGTCTCGCGGTGACAAACGCTTTGGCGGAGACCAGAGCCATCGCTTCGAGGAAGGTCGCGTCTTGAGGGGTGAATGGACCCTCCTGTTTGTTGAGAGCTTGGATTACGCCAATGATGCCGCTGGATGCGGTTTGAATCGGTGTACAGAGGATGGATTGGGTTGTGAAACCGGTTTGAAGGTCGATATCTGCGTGGAAACGAGAATCGGAATGAACATCTTTAATCGTTTCGGTCTTGCCCGTGAGAAACACAGCCCCGGCAATCCCTAAGTGGCTGGGAAATCGGATCTCTTGCTTCGTATCGCCTTGGGTAGAGTGAGAGAAAAGAGTGTCCGACAGGGGGTTGTGAAGAAAGATGGTGCATCGCTCGACGTGGAGGAGTTCGATAACCAGTTCGACCATCAGGTCGAAAAGTTGATCCAGAGTGTCGGTATCTGTTGCCAGGCGAGCTACTTCGAGCAATTCTGAGATCCGCAAGAGCATCTCGGACAGTTCCTGGCCGAAGTCCTGGGCATTTTGGTGATATACCGATTGAGCGATCGAATGGATGTCTTGCTTACTCAGGCGATGCCGAATGACCTCGCTCAAGAGATCGGTAACAACCTTCCCGTTTGTGAGGAGGGGATTCAGGTCGTTCGGCTTGTCGGTCGGTGGGGTGCTGGCCATCTTCTCGAGTAGTGTATCAATTCGAAATTTTCCTGAGCGGCGACCTTTTCGGCGAGGATCTTTTCATCGTTTGGTCTGTTGTGGGCCGACATCGCCTTTCCGATACGGATTGTCTCGATTTTCGTTTGAACGGGTTATTCGCTTCTTGATGAATTCTGTTTTTATCTTTTGGGTCTTTCGATTGAAGGAGGATCCCCGTGGAAGAAATTCGTGTCGATCGGAGGCGTTGACGGTTTTGGGAATTCTCCATAGGATTTGGATTTATCATCGAAAGGTTGTTTTCGATGTGGGAGATCTGGAACTCTGTTTCATGGTGCCAAGAAGCGGGATTGGCCGAGGATCCCGGCTGATAGGCTGAATAGGTAGGTAGACCAGAAAGGTTCATAAGTCCTTGTGATCGATCTAAAGTTTCAGGATGGAATCGCCAGACTCCTGGCAGTGATGGCTGCTTTGCTTGTCGTGTTTGGTGGAGATTGCCTGGGGCAGGCATCCACCTCTGAGGAAGGGAGGAATCCCTTTCATGGGTATTCGGCGGGACCAGAAGGAGCCCGGGCGATACTTAAAGATTTAATGAAAGGCGATGTTGACCGACGAGCGTTGACTTTGGCTTTACGGCCACGTTCCCAGGACTACGCCAGCGTTTTCACACCCGAAGTTGTCGAGATCGTGGAAGCGAGATATGCCGCTTTATGGAATTCTTCACCTCCCGTTGTGATTGCTCCCAAGGAGGGGCAGACCGAGTTGTTGTTATGGTCTGCAACTACCGAAGCCCTTCGTAATCATACGGGGATGGCCAAGGAGTTTCCGGGAGGGTATCGGGGTGCGACTCCCTACCTGAAGGACGGCTTGATCTGGTATCGGTTCAAATTCGTCGAGCCAGGAATGCGAATCGGGATGGCTTACGACGGACTGGTTCACGTCAATGGGCGCTGGTGCTGGTTTCCCAAGTCTTGGCGGGTACTTCCAAAAAACCGATGAGCACTCTGGATAGGCCGGAGATACGTTTTCGGAGACGTCGAGATGACGTGACTCTATCCTGGCCTCCGGGAAGCAAGTTCAGATTTCCAGAGCCGTTCCTCTGGGGTGCCGCTTCCGCGTCGCATCAGGTGGAGGGGGAGGACGTTCATAGCGATTGGTGGCGATACGAACGAGAACCGGGCAACGTTCAGAATTTTTTTGAATTTCCTGAATTTGGGCAGCAGTTCAAGAGTGATCATTGGCGGCAGTTTCCCGAAGATATCGTTCGGATGAAAGCAGACCTTGGTCTCAACGCGTATCGTTTTTCTCTGGACTGGAGTCGCATCGAACCGGTGGAGGGGCAGTGGGATGAAGCGGTGATCGATCGCTATGTATCGCTTTGTGGGCAGATGCGAGAACTCGGGATTCGCCCCCTTGTCACTCTTTTTCACTGGTCGAGTCCTGACTGGATCTGGGAACCTGGGAATGAAGAGTCTTCGGGGTGGTATCACCCTTCTATCGTCGATCGATTTGGGGCGTTTTGCGAGCGAGTGGTTCAGTCGTTGGCGAAGGTTGTCGATCTCTGGGTAACGTTCAATGAGCCAAATGTTTTTCTCTACGGTGGGTTTTCCGAGGGGGTACTGGCTCCGGGGCATTGTCGACCGGACCGGGAACTCTTGCCTATCCAGAGACATCTTTTGCTATGCCACCGGAACGCTTACCGGACGATTCATGAATCCCGGGACGGGGCGCAGGTTGGCATTGCTCAGCAGATCACTCCGTTTGAGCCGGTGTCACGATGGAACCCGCTCGAAGGTTGGCTTTCAGCAAGAGTTGAACAAGCGTTCAGTTGGGCGTTTGGCGACTCGATTCACACCGGAGAACTGGTTTTGCCGACTCGGTCTGGGGCGGTGATTCGGGAGCAGATCGAGGGCCTTTCGGGAACGGTCGATTTCAGCGGTGTCAACTACTACGAACGGATGCTACTTCGCATCCCGTGGGGAGTCTGTGTTCAGCGAGTCGAGGCGATTCACGATCACTTCGGAACGAAAGAGATCTGGCCTCGAGAGATCAATACTCGAGCATTTGTCGAGATTCTCGAGAGGGTGCAGAGTCGATACGGTCTGCCCATCTATGTCACCGAGAATGGACGTTCACATTCGGATGACTCGCAAAGGCAGCGATTTCTTGAGCAGCACTTATGCGCTCTGGGGCACGCTCTTGAAAATCTTGATGTGGATGTGAGGGGGTATTTTTACTGGTCCCTGCTCGATAATCAGGAGTGGGCGAACGGATTCACTCCCAGGCTGGGGCTCTATGAAGTGGACTATTCGGATGGGAGTCGATCTTTGCGGGATACCGGGCGACGGTACGCGGAGATCATCCAATCGGGTGAAATTTGTGCGGATAGTTTGATTTGATCGGGGCGTTTTACCAGATCTCGATGATCGGATCTTGAATTTCCGGTTGTCGATAGATCGCGCGACCGGTACGGACGATCAGGTTCGGTAGGATTCGGGCGACTCCCGCGTAATGGGTATGGCCACAAAGGACTGTCGCGTGGTGTCTGGGATACTTCATGAATGTCTTCCGGAGGAGGTTTCCGGTTGCCCAGCACGAAAAGAATGGGGACCAGTCTGGGTGACCCGCCTTACCTTGATACCAGCAGGCTTCTTCGAAGGGGGGGACATGAGTGAGAATGATCAGGTGACGAAAACGTGGGAGAACCGCCTGAAGATGTTTTTGGAGAGAGTCGGCTTCCTTGTCTCCTAACTCCTGCAACCGGAGTCCCAAGCTTTTGTGATCGAGTCCTCGTAAGTTCTCGATTTGAAGGAAGTCGTTGAGTCGGACGGTGGTTTTGGCATAGGTGCCGAAACGGGCATCCGCCCATCCGTCGCATCCAATTAATACCGTCCGATCCGTCAGGGGGATGGGTGAACAACTCCCAAGGTAGGATAAGCCCTCTCGTTTTTCACAAAAGTGATTTGTCGCGCTTCGAACTTCCTCAATCGAAGAACCGTAGTAGTCGTGATTGCCCAGTACGAATCGAATCGGTATAGCAAGACGGGAATGCAGGTCGCCTAATCGTGGGAGTAGATCTTTTGAATTCGAGATATCGCCGGTCAAAAGAAGTTGGTCAATTCCGGATTGTCTGAGGCTCGTCATCCAACGTTCTTTTGACCGAGAGGAGGCCTGGTCGAGATGAATATCTGTGACCCAGCCGAGTCGTATTTTTGTTGAGCAGGAGGGGGTCACGGCGAGATTCAAACTGTCTGTATGTGAAAGTTCGCGTTCAGAACCACAAAGGCACCATGGGAAGTTCAATCTGAGCGCTGAAGGGGCGATATTTTTGAGGGAGTAGGTAGCGATGAATGGAGGTGGTCATTTCTTTGCGAGAGGTTGAAAGCGAAATATTTTCAGAGGGGGCCAAGGATGGAAGGAATGATCCTTCATCTCAGGTCGGAACTCGACGAAAGGCGGAAGGGCTTCCTGATAGAAAAGATCCGGTTGGGTGACGGGAGCATTGGAGTGTAGATATTTCCGAACGCAAAAAGTCTGGTGAAAAGACATTCAACCGCATAGATGTTATCAGGAAAATTGCGAAGTCCCGGCGTTACAAATCCGGTGATTCAGGAGTTTTCGTGAAGGAAGAGAAGATCACTTCGAAATACGAAGGGAGCCGAGAAGAATTCTCGGCTCCCTGGGTTCGATTTGTGTGACGTTCGTGGGGGTTACCGGAGTGTCAAACTCCAGTTCTTCGCTTTGTAGGTGAAGGCGTAACCTGAAGAACGAGGCTGATAGTAGTGGGCGTGACGTTGCACAGGTGTGTAATTGTAGTAGCGGTGGTGGACAGTTCGTGGTGTATATCGAACGGTCCTTACGATCGGGGTCGAACGAACGACCCTAACGGGTCGATAGTGATGATAAACCGTGGAGGTTCGGTAGACCGGGGGGTAGTAATAGGAAGAATGCGCTGAGTGACAGCTGGAGGGCTGAATTTGGGGGGAAGAGACATGCAGGATGTATTCGTCAGCACTGACCGATCCGCAGAGGATAAATACGAGGGCGCCGGTCAGGAGGAAAAGGGAGGCGATGGGTCGAATTCGGTTTCTCATGGTTAGGTTCCTTTCCGATTGGGTACGGGCTAAATTGCTTTTCACGGCCACTCATTCGTGGCACAAGTTAGCTTTAGCAAGGCGTGTACCATGGATAGGTTCTGACTGTAAGTTCTTACTGATCAAGGGATATGAATTAGGCAATTCGGATGATAGAGAGAAATGTCTTCTGAAGGCGACACTCGGATTTCCTCATTTCGAGACACTGCCCAATGGGGGGAGTTCGGGCTTTTCTTGTTAGTAACCCCATCGGGAAGTATACTCTCGCAACTCACAAAACCCTTTCTAGTCAGGACTTAAGGTATCGTGCGATCCGCTTTGTTGTTCCTGCTCGTCTTTGGCACCGGACTTGGAGTGCTCTATTTCGAGACCGATGGTTTTCGGATCGAGAACAAGGGGCCGTTCCAGGAGCTCAAGGAAGAAGAGAAGGCCAGTTCGGGTAAGGGCGTTGAATTCCGAGCGAAGGTGGTTGATCGCAAGGGACGCGAAAGAACTCTCGAATACAGAAGCGATTATCTGGTCAAACGGGTTCGTTTGCCGGTTTATGAGAAGGGGAAAGATGCGGAGGGCAGTCCAACTTCTCGACTACAGGCAATAATCGACGTGCGTGAGATGTTTCCTCTCGAGGATGGAAGGATACGGTTGGTCCAGCCGGTTATTCGTATCTTCAGGCAGCCTGATTGGGCTTCTGGTGAGCGAAGCGGTTCGGACGAAGAGGAAACTTCGGAGAACCCTCAGGTCCAAACTGTAGTACGAGCCGAGGAAGGCACGATTGAAAAGGATTTTCAGAGGGGACTGTTCCAGGGTGATGTACGTTTGCGAATGTCCGATCAGAACGTGGTGACTTCTCTGGAAACCGAACGCATTCAAGTCGAGTTCGAAGCCCGACGATTCTCCACGGATGCCGAGGTCCGGATGCGAAGTGGGCGGGACCTTCAAGTCGTGGGGATGGGGTTCGCAGCGGATCTCATCGGACGAGAATTGATGATCATGAGGCAAGTTCGGGCCCAGATGATTTATCGTAAGAGTGGGCGATTCGAACTGCCTATTGCGGGGCGGCCGTATCGGATCGAGGATTATCGGAAATATGGCAAAGGTTTTGGTCGACCTCGATTAATCCGGCTGGAGTGTGATCGAAGCCTGTCGATGCAAAAGGACCTCACGATGGAGCGTCCCGGGTACAGATTGACGCTTCAGGAAAATGCTCATATGAGTCGAGGTGAGACATTGATCCAGGGAGCGACAATACACGTCTGGTTCGAAGAGCGGATGTCAGAAGAATCGGAGGAAACCAATTCGGACGATTCTGACTTGATCGAATCGGATGAACTTTCGGGGGATCTTGAAGTAGTCAAGTTAAGGGTGGTTGGACAGGTCCATCTGCAACATGCAGGGACTCGAGCGGGTGGAGAGTATTTTACCTGGGAACTGGTGGACGACACCCAACGACGAGCCATCATGCGGCACGACCCGTGGATCCATTATCGTGGTCAGATGCGAGGTGGGGGCCCGCTTTCGGTCTCTCGAGACAAACGTTCGGATTCGGATGAAGATTCTGCAAAGGAAGAGATCGATCTCTATGTAAAGTGCCGCGGAGATATGGTTTTCGATCGGAGTCTAAAACCCCTGGCCGATGGGTCGATGGCGTCCGAAGATCAAGCCAGTTTTTACGACCAGGTGAACGTTGTGTTTACGCCGGCAAAGGCGCGACGTGTAGGATCCAAGAAGTCGCCATATGGGGTGACCCGTATGGCTGCGGGGCGTATCGATTTGCAATTCGCGCCCCGGGAACAGGTTTCGGACGAGGAGGAAGCGGAAAAAGAGGCGAACAACCCTTTTGGTCGACTCCAGGGAGGCGGAGGGACTCGGGTTCGAAGTTTGCGGGCAAGTGAAGGGGTCGTTCTGATCGGGAAAGAGGGAGAGGCGCGTGGAGATGTCCTGACCTGGGAAAGGGAAGAAAATCTCAAGGAGAAGATCATCCTTTCGGGAGGAAAGCCGTCTTTACGGGTACATCGAATTCAGGCCGTTTCCTTTCATGATCGACTTCCCGGTAGCGAATCCGATCAGTCGATCGAAAACAGAGAAAAGCGAGTGGGTAAAAAGAAGGAACGGCGCCAACGCCGGCGTAATAGTGAGTCGTCCGACCTGACTCTCACCAGTGTTGGAGATATTGCTTTGACTCGAAATCCCGACGGTGCAGGTACCGGCATGGCAACGGGACAGGTTGTTTGTCAGAGGATCCCAATCGGAAGGGGCGGGCGCTCCGTCCGCCGTGGATTGTGGTCCACTTTGTCGTGTGAAGATCGGCTACTGGTGACTTTCGGCCCCGGAGAGTCTGGTGGGGATTCTAAGAAAAAATCACGACCGCTTCTGGATGAACTGGTGGCGATCGGAAAGGTTCATGTGCAAGATCCGCAGGGAGCTTCGGAGAGTGATCGTTTGTCGTATTTGGGGAAAGAGGAACGCTTGGTGCTTGAAGGGGATGCCCACGCGTATTCCCCGGATGGGCATATCGAAGGAAAGAGGATTTCGTACGACACTGCCGCCAAGACACTTGTTGTTATCGCGGGTATGAATGAAAGAGCCGTGGTTTGGCAGGAGACGGATCGTTCCAAGAAGAATCGTCTACCGGAAGAAGCGTTACTCGAAGGGACGATGAAAAATCGTGTCGAGGCGAATGTGATCCGTTACGACCGAGTACGTGGGCACGTGGAGGCTAGCGGTCGGGTATCTTGTCGAGTGCGACCTCGGAAAGGGTCAGGAGGAGATCTCTTCCGTATTACGGGTGCGTCAGAGACCAGGAAGGTGCGCCCCGGTTCCAGGCAAAAGACCGAACCCTGGGTAGTCAAGGCGGAGCGTCTGGAGGCGTTTCTCGATACAGAGTCTCGCCGTCTTCTCTCCTTGGCAGGGCGCGGGGCGGTTCATGTGTACTCGTTTGATTCGAAAAATAGGGTTCGGGAAGGACGAGGCGAAAGATTCGAATACGATGGTCTCCGTGAGGTAGGAAAGTTATATGGGCGCGAGGGAAAGCGCTGTGAATTGCGTCAAGATTCTGATCTGGTGAAATCGCAGCGAATGAGGTTTGACCGCAAGAATGATATCGTGATCTGTTCGGGTGAGGTCGAAATCGGTTTTCAGCCACCCTCCCAGAATCAGTCGAATGACGAAGAAGAGAGTGGAAGTCGTTGGGAGGCTCCGTTTGGTCTGGACAACAAGGCCGGGGGAAAGGGCTTTGTCGTTCGGCAAGCTCCAGTCCGAATACAGTGTAGCGGTGACGCTCTGTTTGCCCGAGGGCGTGGACGTTTGACCCTCACTCGCGAAGTTCGGATTCAGCAGGGGGAGACAGAGGTCCGGGCGGAAAGAGTCCAGGGGGAATTCGACATGAAAAGGCGGGCTCTGCGTAGGATTGTGGGGACTCGTCAGGTCATCTTGCTTCATACAAATCATGTGGGGCGTGGAGATCAAATCGTGTGGGATCTTCAACGGGGTATTGGGGAGTTGGTGGGAATGCCCAAGGCATCACTCACTCGGGGAAATGAATACTTACAAGCCCCGGTGTTCCGCTTCGAGCAAGCTTCCGGTCGTATAGTGGAAAGTGGGGGCGTGGAGATGAAATTTCAACTCCGCAAGGATTTCGACAAATGAGATCTGGTCGAATACACTGAGGCACTGGCTGTATTCATGAATCAGCTTTTGATCGGATTTCTTGCCATAGGACCTACAGAGATGATCGCTTTTCTTGTCGTAGGTTTTCTGGTTCTTGGGAAACGCCTTCCGGAGGTTGGTCGGAGTTTGGGAAAAACTCTCGTCCGTTTTCGGCGGGAAATGTGTTCGATCCAAGAGGATGTGGCAGGTAATGTTGTGGGCGAGCTAACCGAAAATGAAAAGGGATGAGATGATGTCAGTGATTGCTATGTGGAGTCCGGGGCCCACGGAGATGGTTGTGATCTTGTTTCTCGCACTCCTTTTTTTTGGGAAGCGACTTCCAGAAGTCGCGCGAAGCTTGGGGCGGGGTCTGAAAGAGTTCAAGGGAGGGCTGAAAGATGGTCATGATGAGCCGTTGGCTGGTGAACTGACCGAAAAAGAGTCTGGAGTCGAGTCGGAGAATGAACAGGATTAGGTCCTTCTCGGGTCGATAGAGATCTCTTGGCGTACACTTATTACCTCACTCGGTGCCGGAATTATGTGTCGAGTGTGTTTGGAGATTTGGGATGGATGAAAGTTTGAGTTCTTGTAACGACTTGGTCGCAAAGATTCAGGTGGGTGAGGCGAAAGTCGGCATCATCGGGCTCGGTTATGTCGGCCTTCCTCTGGTGCGGGAATTCTGCTCCGCCGGTCATCCGGTCATCGGTTTTGATACCGACCCGGAAAAGGTCGATTTACTCTCGGCTGGAAAAAGTTACATCCATCATATCCCCGATTCGTTGATCCATGATCTGGTCGATTCCGGGCGATTCGAGGCGACGGCTGATTTCGCTCGACTCCCTGAAATCGACTGCATTGTGATCTGTGTGCCGACTCCTCTTACCCGTCATCGCCAACCGGATACGAGTTATGTAGAAAAGACGGCAGATACCATTTCTCAGTGGCTGCGCCCAGGCCAGCTTGTGGTGCTGGAATCTACCACCTACCCAGGAACCACCGAAGAAATCTTACTGACACGACTCGAATCGGGCGGGTTGAAGGTGGAAGAAGATTTTCTTCTCGCGTACAGCCCTGAGCGAGAGGATCCAGGGAACAAGAATTTCACTACCAGGAAAATTCCCAAGGTGGTGGGGGGAACAGGGCCCTTTTCGTTGCAGGCCGCGACCTGTTTATATGAAAAAGTGGTGGTCGAGGTGGTGTCGGTCTCTTCAACCGCTACCGCGGAGGCGACCAAGATTCTCGAAAATATCTATCGTTGTGTGAATATTGCCCTGATCAATGAACTGAAAGTTCTCTTCGATCGCATGGGAATCGATGTCTGGGAGGTGGTGGAAGCGGCTAAAACAAAGCCGTTCGGTTTTCAACCTTTCTATCCAGGCCCCGGGCTGGGTGGTCACTGTATTCCGATCGATCCCTTTTATTTGACTTGGAAAGCGCGTGAATACGGCGCTTCTACCCGTTTCATTGAACTGGCCGGGGAAGTGAATACTTCCATGCCGACATTTGTCCTCTCGAAGGTGTCCGATGCATTGAATCAGGATCGGAAGCCGATGTCCGGATCCGATATTTTGGTACTTGGAGTCGCCTACAAGCCGGATGTGGATGACATCCGTGAGTCTCCAGCTCTCGAATTGATCGAGAGCCTCCTGGCGGCGGGGGCTCAGGTGGAATATCACGACCCCTATATTCCGAACTTCCCATCTATGCGAGCGTACGATCTGAAGATGTCTTCGGTGGATTTGTCAGCCGATCGACTTTCTTCTGCGGATTGTGTGCTGATCTGCACCGATCATTCGGATTATGACTGGTCCTTTATTGGAGAGAAGGCCAATCTGATTGTCGATACGCGGGGTGTCATGCGTCGGCTCGGGACTTCGGTTCGGGCTCGCGTAGTTCGCGCCTGAATCGAGTCGGGTATCGTCTGGCTATCGAACGGTAGATGCGGGATCGCTACGGAATTCGATCGAGAGGAATAACTGTCCCGCACAGCGGGCGGGATTCTTTAGCGAGGAGTTCGGGGAATCCCCCACGGGGGTGTAGTCGATCCGAATGGGGCCATCGAGCTTGACGAAAAGGGGATGGCCGCGCTGCTGGGAATAGAAGAGAGATCCACGGAGTTCCATCTGGGTCTCTTTGCGATAACGGGCAAAGGTCTCACCGTGTTGCAGTTGCTGGATACGGATATCGAGGCCGAGGTGACTGGCCTGTTCGCCCTGATATCGAACCATACGTTCGTAGGTTACGGAAATAGTTCCTGAATAATCGCAGCCTGGTGGAGCTCGACCAAAGAGATCGACAATGGCATCCGGGGAGACTTGCCAGGATTCTCCGCGAGCTACAGTGCGAGTGGGGAGGAATCGATGGAGACTGATTACATCCAAAACCATTCGGTCTGCGAGTTCCTTGGTGTCGGTACCAAAGGGGAGTCTTTCGGAAGATTCGATCTTAACTACGTCGGGGGTTGGTGCGGTCAGTTCTAAAGTCGCGCCAGCGAGGGGGTTGGATGTAACCCGAGAGACCTCTCCGCGGATGCGTTCGACCGCTTCCTGGATCATGGTGGTTTGATACTCCCGACGGATACGTTTGGGAATGCCCTGGTTGGCTTCCAGAATGTGTTCGACCGTGAGGCGATGACGATGAGTTCGGGATCGGCGGAGATTATCCGCCCCACCGTGACCCGGGGGAAACTGGACTTCGATTTCCAGTTTGAGGTCTCGGGTCAGCGATTCACCTGCCTGAAGGCTGGAGTGGATTTTCGCGCGCCGTTCACGCTTTGGGGTGATCTCGACGATTTGCTCACGAGGAACCGAGTCGACCTGACTGCCCGGTAAAGGAGTTGGGGCCGGCATCGAACAATTCGTGGATGTGAGGCACAAGGAAAGGGTGAGGATGGCAAAAAATGGCTGTTTCATGATGAATCCAGGGATTATATCGTGGAGAGGGAGAGAATGGGCTTTCGGCATACAATATCGACGTTTTTCTCTGACGGGGTTGCGGCCCTCGGTGGAGCCAGATAAGATTCCCGTCGAAAGCTAGAGGTAGGTGTTTCGTAGGGTAGCGATAGGCTTAGGCCTCTGGCAAAACCGGCAAATGTCGAGGGAATCTTTTGGCCTCTACCAAGGTAGAACAACGTTGTTCTCAAATGGCCCGGTCCATTCGAGTCCATTCATTGCGAATGATTCACGCTGCGGGGAGTGGGCATCCAGGTGGATCTTTCTCTGCGGCAGATATTCTGGCTGCTCTTTACTCCGATTGTCTAAAGTTTCGTCCAGACGAACCGGACTGGCTCGATCGTGATCGACTGGTTTACTCGAAAGGTCACGGTTGCCCAGCCCTGTATGCTGCCATGGCTGTGGCAGGGTACTTTCCTGTGGACGAATTGATCGGTTTGCGAAAGTTGGATTGCCGATTTCAGGGGCATCCGGACCGGAGAAAAATTCCCGCTCTGGAAGCCTCGACAGGATCGTTGGGGCAGGGTCTTTCTATTGCGCTTGGCATGGCGCTGGCTCGACGTCTTTCGGGCCAGGATTACCATGTGTATTGCGTGATCGGGGACGGAGAAACTGACGAAGGACAGATCTGGGAAGCCGCACTCTATGCCGGCGCTCATGGAGTCGATCATCTGATCGGTATTACAGATTACAACAAGATCCAGAACGATGATTATTCCGAGAACATTCTTCCCAAGCGAGATCTCCCCGAAAAGTGGGCGGCCTTTGGTTGGCACCCGATCGAAATCGATGGGCACGATATTTCCGCGATTCGTGGGGCGCTTGAAGAGGCCAGGGGAGTTTCCGGAAAGCCGGTCATGATCGTGGCCCACACTGTGAAAGGAAAGGGCGTTTCTTTCATGGAGGATGAGCCTGGATGGCACGGTAAAGCACCCAATGATGAAGAGTTTGTTCGTGCCATGGCTGAATTGGGAGAGGAGGTGTCGGTATGACCGCCGCAACGGTCCGTTCCTTCGAAATGGGAAAATCCACGCGGGTCGCCTACGGTGAGACCCTGCGGGAACTTGGGCGTGAGCGGTCGGACATTGTTGTTTTGGATGCCGATCTTTCTAAATCGACCCAGACAGTTTTGTTCGGCAAAGAATTTCCCGAGCGATGGTTTAATATCGGGATCCAGGAGGCCAATCTGGTCAGCATGGCTTCCGGTTTCGCTTCGTGTGGCTACGTGCCATTTATCTCAAGCTTTGCGGTATTTCTCGTATGTAAGGGTTTCGATCAACTACGGATGGGAGTCGCTTATCCGGGAATCAACGTCAAGGTTGTGACCAGTCACGGAGGCATCTCGATCGGGCAGGATGGTCCGAGTCAGATGGGGATCGAAGATTTGGGACTCGCTTGCTCTTTGCCAGGCTTCGTCGTCTGTTGTCCTGCGGATGAAGTGTCCGCACGTGAATTGGTTCGAGAGACTGCGAAGCACGATAGCGCGGTCTATTTGCGTACAGGGCGGCCGGCTGTTCCGATCATTTATGGAGCAGATCACCCTCCCGAGACTTTTCGGCTAGGGAAAAGTGTTCAGATCACCGATGGAGGTGATGTGACTCTTATCGCCTGTGGACTGATGGTCAGTGAAGCCTTGATAGCCCACGATATTCTGGCAGCCGAAGGGATTCGGGCCCGAGTGATCGATATGCACACTCTGAAGCCTCTCGATGGGGAGGCGGTGGAAAGAGCGGCGAGAGAAACGGGTGCGATTGTCACCGCAGAAGAGCATCTCCTGCACGGCGGACTGGGCTCGATTGTGGCTCAGTTCGCAGCGAAACATCATCCGGTACCGGTCGAGTCGGTCGGCGTTGAAGACACCTATGCGGAAAGTGGTTCGCCGGACGAATTGCTCGATCGATACGGGTTGCGAGCGGTCAATATCGCCGAAGCGGCACGTAGGAGTCTCGCTCGTAAGTCTTCCTGATCACATGTTTTGGTAGGAGTTACGATCTTCAGGTAGACTCGACAAACGTGGTTTGTGGACTGGGACATCCGCGGAGAGGTTGCACAACCGGAAACTTCAGACCATTATAAAGTCAGGGTTATAGTTATAGATGGACTCATTGGTCGGATTGGAAGAGAGAAGATAACGGCGTGGCCTTTACGATCCAGTATTGCGAAAAATGTCGGGAGCGAGTCAATCCTTCGGATTTCGAGAAGGGACTCGCGATCCAGTTTCGTAATGAAACCTACTGCAAAAAGTGTAAGAGTCAGGTCCAACACCTGATCGAGCAGGACGATAGCGTTACTTCTGGCGGATCGTTACGTCCCCCTTCTGCCGTACGAAAAACGATTCGACGGACTCGAGGAGCTACCGGTGTCTTTCGGCAAGCGAGTGAATCGGGTCGGCGAGGGAGTTCGACCTTGTCCCCTCGGGGAGGGCATGGAAATGTTCACCGTCCTCCGACTCGTAGCGGCCCCTCTGCATCTGTCCTGGCAGGCTTGTTCCTGGGGGGAACGGTACTGGTCCTGGGAATTCTTCTCCTTCTTTTTCAGGATAAGGGCCCGAAGCTTCCAACTGCGCAAGAAAAAGCGCAGCAAGTGAAGGCTCAGCAAAAGCTTGAACAGGCACAGAAGCGAAAGAAGATTTCTCGTCTGTATGGTGATACGGAGGAACGAGTCGCAGAAGATGTGCGAAAAAGTAATTACTCTAAGGCCATAGGCCGTTGGGAAATGTTGCTGAGGAATCTGGAAGTTCATTTGCCCGAGTCACAAGGAACGATGGATCGTGCCCGCAGAGAACTCGAGAAAGTGGAGGATGTTCGGGAGGCCAAGGCGGGTGAATATTTCAGGAAGCAGAAGGGGTTAGCGGACCGTTCCGTAGACAGTAAGAATTTTGAGGCCGCTCGGAATCATTGGAGAGTTTTTCCTGAAGAATTCAAGGTACGAGGCTATCGGGCCCGGATCGAGGCTGAACTGGGTCAGATCGATCAGGCCCAGCGAGATTATCGTGCGGCTCAGGAGAGAGAAGAGCAGATACGTAGGGATGAGCAGATACGTAGGGGTGAGCAGGCACAAAGTCATGGATCCCAAGGAATGCCCATTCCGGACGCTTCCTGGAAGGTGCTATTGGATGGTCAGGGGTTTGAGGGGTGGAGCGCTTCTGGGGCTCGCAAAGTGTGGCGCTTGACCCAGGACGGAAGTTTGGCGGGACGCAATTCATCCCAAGAGATTTCAAGTATCGAAACTCCGGTTCAATTCCAGCAAGGATATGTTGCGTTCGAAATGGCTCTGGTTTCGGGTGCTCTCTATTTCAACAAGGCCCGGTCGTTTGAGGTCTCCTTTGAGGCCGACGGCAAGATGATACGAGAACGCGTCTGGCACAAGATGGTGATTTCGATCCGGAAAGGGCAGTTGCGAGTCTGGTTGGATGGCCGCAAGATTTACGACACGCCCCTGCAGGAGGGAAGAGACCTGAACAGCGCATTCGGGTTTTCGCTCAAGCCCGGCCAAAGTGCCGCTGTTCGCAAGCTGATGGTGAAAAGCCTGGACTGAAGTGATTCGGGCTTCGGTTCGACCCCGTCAGGGGAAGTGACCAAAAGTCTATTTCTTGACCTTTTCGGCTTCCTCGGATTTTCGGGCTGCGATGACCTCTTGCATCTTGTGAACTGGCATCGGTTCGTAGTGTGAAAAATCCATGGTGTAGGTGCCCGCTCCTCCGGACATCGCTCGTAGCTCGGTGGAATAGTTGGCAACCTCCATCATGGGGACGAGGGCAGAAATGGTTTGAAGTTCACCTAAAACATCAACGTTCTGTACCCGACCACGACGGCTGTTCAGGTCGCCGGTAACATCTCCCATGAGCGAGGATTCGATCGATACGGATAGGTTGACTATCGGCTCGAGAAGGGCCGGCTTGGCGTTACCAACCGCTTGCTGGAAGACTTCACGGGCGCAGATCTGAAAGGCGATATCTTTGGAATCGACCGGGTGTTCCTTGCCGTCAATGACTCGGGCTTTGATATCGACCATGGGATAACCGGCAACAACGCCTTTTTCCATGACTGAATGGATGCCCTTTTCGATCGACCCTTTGTATCCCTGAGAGATCACACCGCCGACAACGCCCCATTCGTATACCAACCCGTCGCCACGTTCCGCGGGCTCGATTTGGAGTTCAACTTCGGCAAACTGTCCGGCACCACCGGTCTGTTTCTTGTGCCGATATCGGGCTTGGCCTTTGCCCAGGATCGTCTCCTGAAAGGGGATTTTGGGGACCTTGGTGAGGACTTCGACCTCGTAAGGCTTTTTCTTGAGTCGATTAAGAAAGACCTGCAGGTGCATGTCGGTGATCCCGCGGGCTACGAGTTCGCTGGTCTGGGGATCACGTTCAACGATAAAGGTGGCATCGCTGTCGGCGAGGTTGGCGAGTGCGCCAGAAATACGCTGTTCATCTGCGCGACTCTTGGGCTCGAGCGCCAGAGAAACCATCGGTCTGGGAAAGGGGATCGAACGCAGCTCGGGCGCATCCCCTTTGAGTACGAGAGGGCTTCCGATTTTGACGCTGTCGATTTTCTTCAAACCCACGATATCCCCGGCAAGGGCAGTCTCCGTGGCTACTTGTTCATTTCCTTGAGGATGAAATAGTCCGCCGATTTTTTCCGCTTTGTGTCCACCCTCTGTGAGGACCGAATCGTGGGAAGTCAGACTTCCCGTAATGATACGCACAAAGGAGAGTTTTCCGGCGAAAGGATCTCGAACGATCTTGAAAACCTGGCCCACAAAGGATTCGTCTTTGCCGATGACCAGGGATCCTTCTTCTTCGTCCGTGGCAAGATGCCAGTTTCCACGGTTAGCAGGGCAGGGCGCATATCCCGCCAGCCAATCGAGAAGATTGCGGATACCGAACTCTTTTTCGGAAGAAAGAGCCAGGATCGGAACCACGGCGCCTTGGGCAAGAGCTTGAGTAAAATTCGACGCGAATTCTTCTTCGGAAATGGCATCTTCCAGGAACCGTTCGGTGAGGTCATCATCGATCTCTACGATTCGCTCTTTGATGGCGGTGCCGAGTTCTTCGGCAACATCGACGAGATCTTCCGGGACATTCGTTCCCAGGAAAGTGTTCACGACACCCGAGAGGGACGGGCCGGGATTCACCGGATAGGTCAGCGGAATGCATCGTTTTCCAAATGTGTCCTGGATCTTGCTGACTAGACCGTCAAAGTCCACACCTTCGGCATCCAGTTTAGAGATGACAATGGCACGAGCCATTCCCAGTTCACCTGCAACTTCCCACATCTTGCGTGTGTTGGTGCCGATCCCTTGGACCGCACTGATCACGATAATGGCGGTATCGGTTCCTCCTAGCGCACCGATCGATTCACCGATGAAGTCAGGATACCCTGGAGTATCGATCAAATTGATTTGGACATCTTTCCAGGGGGCATGGAATGCAGACGCGGTGATCGAATGGCCGGTTTCCTTTTCTTCTTCGAGGTGGTCGGAAAGGGAAGTTTTGTCGTCGACACGACCAAATCGAGAGTTGACCCCGGTTTTGTGAAGGATGAGTTCGGTGAGCGTCGTCTTCCCGCTTCCGGAATGACCGACAATGGCAATATTGCGAATGTTGGAGGTGGTTGGCGTAGACATGCTAAGAAATCGAATCTCCTGGATGCGGGGTGAAGCCATACTTTTGCGTTGCACTCAACGGTGAAGCGATTCTAGGTCGAGAAGGGCTCCTTTCAAGTGAAAATCCGATGATTTCCCTAGGCTCGATTTGAAAGAGCGGCCAGGGCTTGCGAAAGGTCGATGGAGCCGGTGTATAGAGCCCGGCCGATGATCGCCCCGTGACAGCCGGAATTTTGCAGGGAAAGAAGATCCTCGATCGAAGCCACTCCGCCGCTCGCAACGATTTCCAGGCCTGTGTCTTCTGACAATAAATGACTGTAGAAGTTGATGTTGGGGCCGATGAGCACTCCGTCACGCTGAATGTCGGTGGCTACGATTGCCACGAAACCTTCACCGGATAGTCGGTGCGCGAGTTCCAGGGGGGATTCAGAGGTCGTTTCTTTCCAACCTCGAATGGCCACTCGGTTGTTGCGGAAGTCCAGTCCGGCCACGATTTTTCCGGGAAAATTTTTCGCAATACGAAGAGCGAGTTCTGGGTTTTCGGTGATGAGCGTTCCAAGCACGACTCGGTTCGCGCCGGATTCGATGTAAGCGGCAACCGTGGCTTCCTCCCGAATGCCTCCGCCGACTTGAACTTTCATCTCGGTGCTCTCCACGATGGAATGAATCATCTTCGCGTGAGTTGGATATCCGGTGAGAGCCCCGTCGAGGTCGACAATGTGCAGAAATTCGGACCCCGCGGATTTCCACTGAAATGCCTGTTCTATGGGATCGTCGTTGTAAATGGTGGCTGCGTCGAAGTCGCCCTGTTCGAGGCGGACGCATCGATGGTTTCGAAGGTCTATGGCGGGGTAGACAATCACCAGAGATCTTCTTTTTTCAAGAGGGTGTTCAGTCTGGATTCGAAGTGATCGAGATCGGGATATTCGCTTCTAAATGACTGAACCACTATTTGGAATTGTTCCAGAAGTCGCTGAGTTACCGGACCGGGAAACGGCTCGGGGTAAGGGGCACCCTGGAGAGTTCGGATGGGGAGAATATCTCGGGTGGTCGAGGTGATAAAGACTTCTTGGGCGGATTCGAGTTGGTCCGGAGTGAAGTTTCCTTCTTTGATCGGGATGGAAAGGGTACGAGCGAGGTTGAGTACCAGATCACGGGTGATGCCGGAGAGAATGCCGCAGGAGAGGGCGGGGGTATGGAGGGTTCCATCGCAGATAAAGAATATGTTGGAAGTGGTGCCTTCTGTGAGGTGCCCTTGAGCATTTTTCATGATGCCTTCGCAAGCTCCCCTTTGGTTCGCTTCCATGAGGGCGAGAACATTGTTCAGGTAGTTGCCACTCTTGATCCGAGGGTCGGTCGATCTACGACTGTTTCGTTCGATGTCCACTATGACGAGATCAGGGCTTTTCTGGTCTTCTGAGTCCGAGGGGTTGGGGATCGGTTGAAGGATCAAAATGGAATTAGGAGAAGAGCAAGTGCTGGGGTCGATCCGTGGGGCTCCGGCGCCACGTGTGATCACAATGCGAACCATGCATTCAGGAAGTTCCGAACGGCGAATGGTTCGCAGAACTTCCCGGCCTAAATGAGTCGCGGAATCGGGAAGTTGGAGTCCGATGCGGCGGGCCGACTGCAACAGTCGCAAAAAATGAGGCTGAACTGCGAAGGGAACACCCCCGAAGGTTCGCACGACTTCATAGACAGAATCGCCGAATAAAAAACCGTGATCGAAAATGCTGATTTGAGATTTTTCCGGGGGGAAAAACGTTCCATTGATGTTGACGGTGATGGACATTGAATTCTTGGGAATAGAGGTCAAATTCACTGGAATGAGTTTGGAGCCAAACGTGAAAAGTGGATAATATCACGGAACTTAGGGCCTGAGGGGACTTCTCTCTGGTAGAGGAGTTTTTGCTTTTGGCCGGAGTTGGAGTGGGGGTCGATTCACACGTGAAGGACCGGAATAACCAGGAGCAGATCGACAACCTTTTTGCTCGATTTTGTATCGACAAGGGGCTTGTTACGCGAGACCAGATCAAGAAGTGCCTATCCCTGAAAAAGAAAAATCAGAGCCTATGGGGGTTGATCAGTCTCAAAGATCTGCTTATTGACCTGGAGTATGTATCGGAAAGCCAGGCAGAACGGGTGATTTTCGAGCATGAAAAGGAAGTGCTCGGTTGCATCGATTGCAATGCCATTTTCCGGGTTCGAGATCCGGATGATCAGAAGGCGCGTTGCTGCAAACGATGTCAGGGGGAGTTGGCTCAGGTTTTCAAGGCGGATCTTTCTTTTGATCGAACTCTTTTTCGGGATCGGGACAGCCAGGATGGGGTGCTCCATCTGGGTCCAACCTTTGGCCCCTACGAAATTCTGAAAGAGTTGGGCGAAGGAGGGATGGGAAAAGTTTACAAGGTTCGTGATGGTCGGCAGGGTAAGGTGGTTGCCCTAAAGATTTTACATCCTGAGGGGGGAATTACCTGGGAGAACGTCAAGCGATTTCAGCATGAAATCAGCGCGATACGTGACTTGAACCATCCAAACATCGTAAGAATCCATGAGGTGGGTACCGAGGGGGGAAAACACTATTACGCAATGGATTATATTCGTGGAATTACACTCAAGGATGTTCTGGAAAAAGAAGAGTCCTTGGGGGTAGAGCGCGCTTTCCGGCTGATAATTCCCGTTGCGGAGGCTCTTCACTTTGCGCATGAACGGGACATCATTCATCGGGACGTCAAGCCAGAGAATGTCCTTCTCACCGAGGATGGTATTCCGCATTTGCTCGACTTCTCCATAGCCAAGATTTTCTCGGAAGTCACTCAGGTAACCAAGATCGGCACGGCACTGGGAACGCCGGTTTATATGGCACCCGAACAGGCGGCTGGTCAGATCGATGAACTGGACCGGACGACTGATGTGTACGGTCTGGGAGCGCTGCTGTACGAGATGCTGACCGGACTACCCCCTTTCTACGGTAGGCCGATAATCGATGTTTTGGACGCGGTTGAGCATGAAGCGCCGATTCTCCCTCATGAATTGAATCCGGAGATTCCCGAGGAAGTGGAACGCATTGTCCTTTGCGCTATGCAGAAGAAGAAACGGAAGCGATATCCCACTGCAAACGAGTTTGCCAAAGATATGCAGCGTTTCCTGAATGGAGAACCGGTGGAGGCGGTTATCGAGGAGTTCGGGTTTCTTACGAAAGTATTTCGTCGACTACACGGAGATTCCTGAGGAGGTGGAATACGCTGGGTGGAGACGGCAGAAAATGGATTCAGTCCTATTTTCTCTGGCGGACTTTCGTGGATACGTATTGGCACTCCGAGTAGACTGTTCCTACTTTTATACATAGGAACTTGTTCATGCGTATTGATTTACATGTTCACAGTAATCGTTCGGATGGGGTTCACGACCCGTCTGTAGTCGCTCGGATGGGACTGGAGGGGCGACTGGACGTCCTGGCGATTACCGACCACGATACCCATAGTGGGTACGCTAGCGCTTTCGAGGAGACTCAACGCGCGGGGGGGCCCCTCCTGATCGAAGGGGTCGAATTCACCACCTGGTTTGCCTCCACGGAGGTTCATATTCTTGGATATTTTCCCCAGGGGACGACTCCGAAGGTACATGAACTCATGCGTTCGTTGCAGAGTGAACGTATCGAACGGATGCGCCAAGGTGTGGAGGCTCTCTCGGAACTGGGGCTAGTCATCCAATTCGAGGATGTACAGGCTTGCTCCAAGGGAGACACGATGAGCCGTAGCCATCTGGCCCAGGCGTTGGTTAAGAAGAGAGTCATCCGCTCTTATGGTGAAGCGTTTCGGAAATACTTGTCTTCTGAGCATGGGTTGATTCCGTGTCCGACTCGAGGAGCCGAAGAGGTCATCGCCTTGATTGCCGAGGAGGGTGGTGTGTCGGTCTGGGCTCATCCTTCCCTGGATCTTTTTGATGCCCATATCCACGAGTTCAAGGAGATGGGTCTCGAGGGAGTTGAGGTTTATTTCAAGCGAGCGAGTGGGGCACACGAGTATCTTTTCGAAAAGGTTTCGGATGATCTTGGGCTGCTGCGATCGGGAGGGTCGGACTGGCATGGACATCCGGGGCAAGGGAAACTGGGAACCTACGTAGTTCCTGGTGAGCAGATCGAGGGGTTGTTGGAACGCCTTGGGATACCTCAGGCTAGCTCACCTCAAACCTGATTTGTGAACCACGCGGATTCTATGTTCGGTCACAATTACATGGAGAATCAGACGCCATGAGTCGAATATTGGTGACAGGTGGTGCCGGGTTTATCGGAAGCCACCTGGCGGAACGATTGCTGAAAGACGGACATAATGTGGTCGTTCTGGATAACTTTTCTACCGGAAAGCTAGAAAATCTCGTCGGTGTGAAAGACGCTATTCATGTAGTCAAAGGGGATCTCAGAGATCCCGATATCGTGGCTGAGGCAGTGGAGGGCTGCGAGGTTGTTTTTCACAAGGGAGCGTTACCCTCGGTGCCTCGTTCGATCGAGCAACCTGGGGATAGCCACGATGCCAACGCCACTGGAACCTTGAATGTACTGAATGCGGCGCGTGCGGCCGGGGTTCGGAGGGTGGTCTATGCGTCGAGTTCTAGCGCCTATGGAGATACGCCAGAGTCGGTGAAAGTGGAAACTTTGCCAACATGGCCACTCTCACCCTATGGGGTCGCCAAATTGACGGGTGAGCACTACTGCAGAGTTTTTTCCCATGTCTACGGGTTTGAAACCGTTTCCCTTCGCTATTTCAATGTATTCGGTCCTCGGCAGGATGAAACCAGTCAGTATGCGGCGGTGATCCCTCAATTTATTTCCAGACGATTATCTGGAATCCCGCCTCGAATTTATGGAGATGGAACTCAGACTCGAGATTTCACCTTTGTCGAGAATGTGGTCGATGCAAATCTGGCCGCTGGGTGGTCGGCTGAAGCGGTAGGAGAGGTGATCAATATCGCCTGCGGCCAGCGCACCAGTCTGCTCGACCTGGTAGGCCAACTGGATGAAGTGCTCGGTGAATCGGTGGAACCGATTTTCGAACCCGCTCGGGCCGGAGACATCAAGCATTCATTGGCTGATATCGAGAAGGCCCGTCGTTGTCTTGGATACGATCCACAGGTCTCCCTGCAAGAGGGCTTGAAAAGAACCGTTGAATGGTTTGTGAGTCGCCATAGCGGGAACTCGAAGACGGTGTCTGGGTGAATCCCGTGAAATGGTTTATCTGGGCCGTCACATTCTCTTTTTGTTTCGCATTCTCTGTTGCTGCGGATCCTGTCGATGGGGATCCCGCACCGGCAGACTCGCGAGAACGTCATCTCGACATGAAGCATCTTCATCTCGAGTTGAATGTCGACTTTCAGCGGCAGAAGGTGCAGGCTCAGGCGCGGTTGAAGTTGCATTTGCTAAAAGAGGTTGATCGGATCACTTTGGATGCGGTCGAATTAGATATTCGGTCGGTACGTCTCGGGGTCGAAGAGCGAGAATTGACTTTTCATACCGATGGGGAGTCGTTGGTTATTCTTCTGGGAACACTTCATCAGGCTGGGGCGGAAATCGATCTCGTGGTGGATTATTCGATTCATCGGCCCAAGAAGGGGATGTATTTTGTTAACCCAACGGGGAAAGAGGAGGGGGTTCCTCGCCAGGTCTGGACTCAGAGTGAGCCAGATGAAACTCGGCACTGGATTCCTTGCGTCGACCATCCTGAAGACAAGCTTACCGTTGAATTGAAGGCCACAGTGCCCAGGGATCTCGAGGTTCTATCCAACGGAAAAATGATTTCTCGGGTAGAGAATGACAAAACTCATACGCGGACCGTTCACTTCCGGCAATCGGTCCCCCATTCGGTCTATTTGACAACGTTTGTGGCCGGCGACTATGTGGTTATCAAAGAGCTAGCGGGAGAGGTTCCGCTTCAATACTTCGTTTCGCGGGATGAAGTTCCCCATGCGGATCGAACTTTTGGCAAGACCGGCGCTATGATGCTCTGGTTTCAGAAAGAGACAGGCGTTCCCTACCCCTACGAGAAATATGCTCAGATTACGGTGCGTCGTTTTATGTGGGGGGGCATGGAGCATACGGGGGCAACCACCTTGACCTCCAGCACCATTCATGATGAACGGAGCCACTGGGTTCGCAATTCCGATGGCTTGGTGGCTCATGAGTTAGCTCATCAGTGGTTTGGAAATCTGGTGACCTGTCGATCGTGGGGACACCTCTGGCTGAACGAAGGGTTTGCGACTTATTACACCCAACTGTGGATGAGGGAAGACCTCGGACAGGAAGGTTTTCGTATAGCTAGGCGTTCGGGCAGGAAGTCTTACCTAAGAGAAGCCAGTCGCAAGGTGCGACCCATCGTCTCCGATGGATATGGCTCCCCCTACGAACTTTTCGACTCCCACTCTTACAGTAAAGGGGCCGCGGTCCTTCATATGTTGCGGAGCCATCTGGGTGAGGATGTGTTTCGAAGAGGAGTGAAACATTATCTGAAAACTCACCGTGCACGAAGTGTGACCACTCGGCAGCTGCGGTTGTCGATGGAAGAGGTGTCCGGACAAGATCTGGGCCCTTTTTTCGATCAGTGGATTCACAAACCGGGTCACCCGATATTGAAGATTGAGTGGAAGTTCCTTTCCGAATCCAACGAGGTTCGGCTGGTTGTGGAGCAGATTCAGGATAAAAAAGGAGTTCCCTCTGCGTTTCGGTTTCCGGTTGGAGTGAAGATCGTCCTGCCGGAAAAGGTGGTTCGAAAGAAGCTCGAAATTACAAAAAGAAAGCAAGTCTTTCTTCTGGAATGCGAACACTCTCCTCTGTTTGTGAATTTTGATGAAGGGGGAGAGATCCTGGCCGACATTCGATGTCACCAAACCGTCGAACAATGGATCGGTCAGTTGAAAAAGGATAAGGATTGTATTGGGCGGTTGCGTGCTGCGATTGCCCTGAAAGAACATGTGGATAGGATCAAAGTGGTTCAGGCCCTTGGGGCTGCGTTGAGGACGGACCCGACTCCTTCGGTTCGCCAAGAGATCGTACATTCATTGGCTAAGCGAGGTGGAGATCTCGTTTGCCACTTTTTGCTGGGTGGGCTGTCGGATGAGGACGCGGGAGTGCGAGCAAACTGTGCTCGGCACTTGGGGCAATTTTCGGATATCGACGTACGCACCGCACTGAAAAGTCAGGTCATGAGAGAGCCGAGTTACTCGGTGTTGCGCTCCGCGTTGTTGGCTTTGGTGAAAGCCAAAGATCAGGAGGTCTACGACTTGACGATGCGTGTTCTGGTGACTCCGAGTTTTCGCGGGAAAATGGCCGAGTGCGCGCTAGTCGTTTTGAAAGAATTGAGGGATAAGCGGAGTTTGCCCCTCGCGATGGAAAGGATGGGGAGTGGCCATCCGTTTCCTGTTCGGCGCGCCGCCATCGAACTTGCTGTCGCCTTGGGGAAGGAGAATGCCTCGGTACGAAAACGACTTCGGGGCTATGTCGAGGATCCAGATCATCGGATTCGTAGGAGCGCAGTTCTGGGACTCGGCCGGGTGGGAGGCAAGGCGGATATTTCATATCTCAAAAAACAGAAGCAGAGCGATCCCGTGCGACGAGTTCTCGATTCCTATGACCGGGCCATCGGGAATATCGAGAAGCGTTTGAAGGCCAAAAAACTGGCCGAAGAAAGAGGTCGAGACGCGCTTTTGCGTGAAAGGATCGAACTCGAACGCGAACGTCTCCAGATCAGGGAAAAGGAGTTGGATTTGCGTGAGAAAGAGTTGGAGTTGCGCGAAAAGGCTCTTGAAAAGGGTGATCGTAAGAACAAAGTTTCCGGAGAAGGCGCTTGAGAACCTATTCCATGGGAGATGTCGAACTGATTCTCTCGCATCCGGTCGATCTTGCCGTTGACTGGATCGGCAGTGAGGAGTTGATGGGGCAATTGCAGGCGTGTTGGCTCGTGGTTGAACCCGGAGACGTCCCCCTGTGTCCTCGGATTGTCGGTAGGCCCGGAGTGGGGAAGACTACGCTGGCGGCCGCAGCCGCTCGTCGCCTCGGTAAGCCGCTATACATTCATCAATGTACGATGGATACGCGTCCTGAAGACCTGGTGGTTACCCCGGTGCTTTCTCGGGGGGGAGCGGTCCGATATCATGCCAGTCCGATTGTCACGGCCATGATTGAGGGGGCGGTGGTAGTCCTCGATGAAGCGAACCGGATGAGTGAAAAGTCCTGGGCCAGCTTGGCGCCCCTTCTGGATCATCGTCGTTACGTTGAGAGCATTGTGGCCGGAGTTCAGGTGCCAGCTCACGAGGATTTTCGTTGTACGGTGACGATGAATGATGACGCGAGCACCTATGAAGTTCCAGACTACATCATGAGTCGAATTCAGCCGATGATCGAAGTGGGTTTCCCCGAGCGGGAGGAGGAGTTACAGATTCTCAAATATCATGTGGATTTTGCTCCCGAGGTTTTGCTCGGTTTGACCGTGGATTTTCTTCAGGGTGGCCATCAAAACGATCTCGATTATTCCACTCGTGATGGAATCCACATTCTGCGCTTTGCGTTGAAGTTGCGAGCATCTCAACCGGAGAGACCGCTGGAAGATGTTTTCGATCAGGCGGTTCGGCAGGTCCTCGGGCCGGACGCTTTCGAGTTCGATCAGAAGCGTCTGGAAAAGAATCTACATCAGTTTCAGATCCTCGACGGCTTTCAGGACTTTTTCACCAACGAGGAAGACCTACTCGGGGATGAGGGGGAACTCCCAGACGAGGATGACTGATTTCGGGTGGACCGAACGTGATGGCGGGCTTTGGTGGGGAAACTTATGTCTGCTCCCCTCGATTCCCGGCCGATCGGTTTTTGCCACTCGAGCACGTCAATTGGTCATGGATATCCCCTTTGCTGCGGTGGCGGTCGAATTGCCCGCCTCGGTCGAGGGTTCCGTGGTCGCCGCAGTCGACCGTTTGCCTCATGTCTCGGTGGTATGTTACGAGGAGCCTGAAACCGATCGAGTTGTGTACATACCGACCGATCCGTGCGATGCGCTCGTGGAGGCTATCCGATCCGCTCGAATGGGGCGGATTCCGGTGCATTTCATCGACGCGGAAGTCGGGCGATTCGAGGGGAAAGAAAGGGTTCTTCCCGATGAATTTGTCATCGGTCGACTGGGTTTAGACCCCTACATTCAAGCGGTTTGGCCTCACTTAGGTCCGCCGCCCGATGAAGGAAGTGAGTCGGTTCGAGAAACCACGCTAGCCGCCAGAGTTTTTCGGTTGGCGCGCTCGGTGGCTCCAGAACCGGTGCTTTTCGTTTTCGGATTGGATCTTTTGCCAGGACTGGTCGAACGCAGGAAACGCCGAGAGATTTTGGAAGTGCCCGATGCGGGGATTCCACCCTGGAAAATCTGGACAGCCCAACCGGATCCCAAAAGCCTCTATCACATACTCGGAGAGATGCCTTATCTCGCCTATCGATACGAACGGGATCGGCACGGACTGGAGATCGGGGGCAGAGATATCACGGAGGATCTGAAGCAACTTCTTCTCGCTGCACGGACGGAATATCGCCGCCGGTTTCCTGATGATATGTTTCGAGTGGGTCCCCAGAGGTTTCAGACTCTTTTGACCTATGCGAGGAATCTCTGTCTCGTGCAGAGTCGATGTATCCCTTCGTTATATGAATTGGCTGTTGCGGCCAAGGGTGTGATTGGAGATACGTTTGCTCGTGAATTGATGGAGTTGGCCAAATACTACCCTTACCTGGATTTCGAACAAACGGATGCACCCGTCAAGATGACGGATCGCCAGATCCGGTGGGAAGAGGAGGTTCGGCCCTGTTTGAGACGCCCTCAGGGGTTGTCCAAAGAATGGAAGAGTCTCAAGTTGCGGCGGGATCCGGATCCAAAGAAGCGTCAGAAGTGGAAGTCTCGCTGGGATCCCTACCAGTCGTGCTCCTGGCCTCCGGAGGATGAACGGATCGAGAATCTTGCGGGATATGTTCGAGATCGGGCGCTCCAGATGGTGGGTATATCGCAGATTCGGGCCGAGGAGTTCACGTCCTCGATGAAGGACGGTTTGCATGTACGGGAAACGATTCGGAACCTTCATCTGGGAAAGGTGTATGTGAAAGAGGAACCCCAGGTACGTGGGCAGGTGGGAGCGGTGGTCTTCCTATTCGAACCCGATCCGGATGGAACCCGCTACCCCTTGCGAATGACCTGGCTGGCGGAACACGAGAATGAATCGACTCTGGCTTTTTATGCGACCCACTTTATGGAGGATATGGTCGGGCCAGGTATTGGGCGTTCTTTTTACGGGGGAGCTTCCTTTCTGTATCCGCCCCAGTTGATTCCGGATGTCTGGAGGGATCCGAGGTTTCAGCATGCTCGAGATGAGGCCGAGTCCCTGGTATTTAGCGCGCTTTTCCACAGTCAAGATCGATATGTCACTTTGGTTTCGAAAGATCGACCCACGGCGAGAATGCAAGCGTATGCTCGTCGGCAGGGGCGGCGACTCCTCTTCATGCCGATTTCGATGTTCTCTCGAGAAACCCTGCAGAAGTTACGAATCTTTCATGTTCTTAACGGGCAGGAAGTTCGATCGTGGGCCCGGGATTTCATCCGGTGACTTCCTTGAAAATGCTTTTCGGTTCTGTATTTCGTGGTTGTTTAATGGTCAGAAGGAGTTTCTTGGGTGAGGCATAGTAAAGATCCGGTTAGTGCGTTACGACTGGTCAATGGATCGGCTGGGGATCCTGCTGTGTACCTGGATTTCCCAGGACAAGACAATGCGGTTCAATTCGATGCCGGAGAGTTACATCGGCTCGATCCCGTTGAGGTCCGGGATATCGGTATGGTTTTGCTAACTCATCTGCACATGGACCATTTTGTCGGCTTTGATCGGATTCTTCGATCCACCATCGATCGAGAAAAAACGGTCTATGTTTGTGGGCCGGTAGGCACGATAGGGGCAGTTGAAAAAAAGCTTGGAGCGTACGTGCACCACCGGTTTCCGTTCATGAAGGTACGCTATGAAGTGCTGGAACTGGGGACACCTGAGGAGAGTGGTTCGCGGGCATCATTTGATTGCCAGGAGGGATTTGTTCGACGAGATCTGGCCCGTCATTCTCCGGGAATCGGGAGTGTGATCCTGGAGAATCCGGAGTGTCGGGTTCGATTTGCTCTAGCGAGTCATACGGTTCCCTGTGTGAGTTATGCGGTTGATATCAAGAGAGGATATCGTTTCGATCCGACCAAGGCTCGGGGGGGAGTTTTACGTCCCGGCCCCTGGGTGAAAAGGGTGCTCGAAGAGGTCAGAAAGCCAAAGGATTCTAGAGCTCGGGAGCTGCCAGTGGATGGCGAAGGAGGACGTTTTGCGCTGAAGACGTTACTCGACGGGTATTTTACCTTCGAGAAAGCTCGTCGGATCGGATTTGTGACCGATACTCGGGTTGATCGTCAAACGTACCCTCGTCTGGTTGAACTGGTAGAAGGCGCGTGGCGTCTCTATGGGGATTCGTACTACGCGGTCGGTCAGGAGGTCAAGGCGGAAAAGTATGGGCACATGACAACCGAGCAGGTTGCCGGACTGGCTGCAGACGCCGGAGTGGATCAACTCATGCTCATTCATTTTGCGACTCGCTACCGGGGACGGTACGATGTACTTCTCGAAGAGGCCAGATCCTATTTCCCAAATACCCACGCCGAACTTCCGGAAAGGAGTCGGATCCATGAGCGACACTCACTCGCCTGAAGATAATCCGTCGACTGCTGACGAGGATTGGTCCGATTCCGCCTTGCCTCGCATGAGGGATGAGGAGGGGGATGGACAGGTTGGACCTGCGCTGGAAGAGGAGCTGGATACTCGTCGCTTTCGTCCAACCGGTCCGGTTGCCAAGGTATTGTATGAACGTATTCGGACGGGAGGTTCCTTCGAGGGGGAGACCTTGGTTCGCTTTTCGATGAAGAAAAAGGTTTTCGAGGGAGAATTGCGTTTCGACGAATGTGAGTTGCAGAGATGCGTCTTTACCGGATGTCGGTTCAAAGAGAAGGTGATTTTCAAGAACTGTCTCCTGGAGCGTACGACGTTTCGAGGTGCTCAGTTCGAAAAGGGAGTGGATTTCATCCGTTGTGAATTCAGGGGCCCCTCAGTCCGCTTTCAGAGCCTGCGGGTCGGAGGGGCTTTTCGGACCCGTAATTGTCTGTTTTCTGATCGTACGGTTTTTGATCAGTGCGTCTTCGAAGGGTTGCATGATGGATGGGATTCTCGGGCTCGAGGTTGGGTCGATTTTTCTCGATGCACCTGGGAGGATCATCTGGACTTACGATCGATACAGTTTGAAGAAGGTGTGGTATTTCGGAATTCTTTCATCCGAAAGGATTGCCTACTACGGGGTGTCAATATTCAAAAGAAGCTGACTCTGGAGGGCACCAGTTTGGGGGGGTGTTTCGATCTCCAGAAGGCCAAGCTTCACGACTTTTCCTATCTACAGGACTTGAAACTCGAGCCCAGCGCGAACTTTCGGTTCTGGAATTCAATCCCTCAAGCGCTATTGATTCGACCTCAACAACTTGCCGGGCGACTTGCATCGGAAGCGGAAGAGGACCATGCGACAGCGGCCGAAGAATATGGAATTCTCAAGAATAACTTCGCCCGACTGAATTGGTTGGATGAAGAAGATTGGGCCTATTACCGTTTTAAACAGGCCTCATGGAGGGCCCGGAGGGATCGGGGCGAAGGTGGAGTTTTGGGCTCCGTTGGCCGTTTTCTGGAGTGGCTGATTTTTGACAAAGGGTGTGGCTACGGAACCATGCCGATGCGAGTGTTGTTGTCCGCAGTCCTCGTTATTCTGTTCTTTGCCATGGTGTATTGCCTTCCGTTGATCACGCATGGAGTACCTGGTTACGACTCTGGGGAACAGGTTAGGGCGAGTTTGAAAACGTATCGGTTGACCGGTTCGTCCAAGGTCGATGCCGTGGCCACCGCATTGATCGGTTCCACATCCGCTTTTGTGAGTGGGTTCGACGCTCTGGCCAAGGATGTAGACGGTTGGTTGGCGGTCGCTTTGACCCTTGAAGGCCTTTCCGGGATGCTCCTTTTGGGATTATTTATCGTCTCTTTTTCCCGGAAAGTCATACGCTGAGTTCGCTTCGAGCGGACTGTCCACGCCTGGTCCGCACCGAAACCTGAGTCGGTCGTATCGATGGACTTTTGGGCTGAGGGCTCAGGCGTGAGTGAATTTTGCCGGAACTCGTGGGCCGTTCTCGATGAAGTTACTCAGACCGATTTGGCCATCCTGGGTCTTAAAGCATTCACCGAACCGTTTCTGTTCGAGCGCCAGTCCGTCACGCAAAGACATGGCAGCTCCTTCCAGAATGGTGGCCTGAAGGATTTCGTCGATCTTTTGGGATAAGTGCCCGATGTCGATATCTGGGAGTGATTCTGGAACGGAAATCGGCTCTCGTGGGATCGGGGTGAGGGTGCGTTCTCCAGAAGCGCATTGTCGAACAATGTCGATGGCTGATTCGATAAGATCCCCTTCGACCTCTTCCAGAATAAGTCCGAATTCGAGCGCAATGGAAGAGGAGATCGGTTTGGCATCGCGAAGCATTTTCCATGCGGGTTCCATTCCGATCAGTCTCGGAAGGCGCTGAGTGCCTCCGGCTCCGGGGATAATGCCCAGGTTGGGTTCAGGTTGGCCGGCGAGAATGCGCATGCCTTTGGACGCGATGCGAGCGTGACAACCCATGGCAAGTTCATTTCCTCCTCCGAACGCCAATCCGTTATAGGCGCAGACGACCGGTTTCTGGAGATCCTCGATAAAATCGATGATCCCCTGGTCTCGGCAGGAAAGCTCTTCGGCTTTACTCGGCCCCTCCGGTCCAGAAAATGTCGCGAGAACCGTGATGTCCGCACCCGATACAAATGCCTTGCGTCCGTAACCGGTCAGGACGGCTCCCGAAATTGAATCGTCCGCGGCGATCTCCTCGAAAATCGTATGCATCTGGTGCATGACCTGAGGATTGAGTGCATTGAGAACCTTCGGGCGTCGTATGGTCACTACGGCGACATCTCCATGGTCCTCTCGGAAGACGACCCCGATTTCCCAGGGAGAGCCCGATGCTGCCTGTTTGCGGAGTGACTCCGAAACCGTGAAGCCGTCGTGTTTTCTTGCATAGTTCTCTACCAACTCGAGCGAACGTTGGATGCCGACCTGATTCATCAGAGAGAATGGACCTTGCATGACCAGGCCCAATTCGATGGCCAATTCCAGGTCGCTCAGGTTTGTGATACCTGAGTCGATCACTTCGCAAGCCATGCCGAAGAAAGCGCCCAGGAGATCATTTCCGATCGCTTGTCGAGCTTGATCATCAATATCAATGACTTCGCTTCGGCCCGCTGCAGGCCAGGGTTGGCCGGTTTCAATCTGTTGCGCCATCGAGCGGGGTGGTTGGTACCAGGGCATGATTTTTTCGTGATAACCTTGTAGCCCCTGGAATGTGAGCGGGGTGCCACCGGTGAGATTCATGGCTGTGAACGGGCCCACGCCAAGACCGAGGGTCTGAGTGGCGACGTGGTCGACCTGTTTGTGATCTCCTAGCCCTTCTTCCACGGCAAGAAGTGCGGCTTGAAAGATACCTTCGAAGATCGGGTCCACCGCATAGCCGTATCGACTGCCGATCTGCAGAGGAACTTTGCCGATGTCCTCGTAAAAGTGAAGTATCGAGCGGGTAAGTTCTGGATCGGTCATATTGCTGGGAACCACTTCAACCAGAGGGTTTCGCTCGGCCGGGAAGAAGTAGTGCACGACCATACTGCGTCGAGGATGTGTCAGTTTGGCGAATATACGTTCCGGTTCGAGGTGGCTGGAATTGGATGCGAAAATTGTTTTTTCAGAAACGATTTCTTCCAGATCTCCGAAGATTTTTTGTTTGAGACCGAGATCTTCAGACGCGGCTTCGATCACGAGGTTGGCGGAACCGAGATCGGACAAATCGGTGGTCCAGGAAACCGCTTCAATCATCGTTTCGGCTTGCTTGGGTTTGAAAGCGCCACTTTCGACGCCTTTTCCGATCTTCTTCTCCATCTTGGCTTTCCCTGAATCTAGGGCCTCTTGGACGATGTCCACCATGATGATTCGAGTGCCGTAGGGAGAAAGCACCTTGGAGAAGTGCAGGGCGATATCCGGTCCAATGTTGCCTGAGCCGATGATGCCAACGCATCGAATGGATTGATCGGAGATTGACAGTGTCATGCAGAAGTCCTTATTTGGTAGCCAAGGAGACATTCCGTCTGGTGAGGAAGATCTGGGAAGTTGGGTATCCTACCAGTAAGAATGCGAGATCGGAATGCCCTCTTAAGGGAAGAAGAGGCATTCCTGCGGGCGAAAGGAAGGAGGCGGGCAATTTGTCGAAAATGCGGTATTTCAGCGATTTCGCCTGGGCCGCTGGGTGTACAAAGAGGCCGTTCGTGGGGGCGCCTTTTTGGGGGGAGTGGCGGGAATTTCGGATTCGGACTCGATCGGTCTTTATCAGGCGTTGCGTCTTTGCGACCCTCTCGGAGCATGGTAAACTTTTTAGTTATTCCCGGGTGGCAGGAAGAGAGTTTCTTCGTGAATCGACCGGGAAACTGATCCTCTTTTGATCGACCGGAGAAGCGGTGGCGACCAAGGCGGAGATGGTTTTGGCGGTCAAGGCCGTACAGCAGGGCTTCACAACCCAGGAAAGGGTTCAGGAGTGCATGGACCGTCAAATGGCCCTAGCTGAAGAAGGATCGAAGGTAAACCTCGTACAGATTCTTTATAACCAGAAATATTTGACACGTCGGCAGATCATATTTTTGCAGTCCGGAGATGGGGTCGCGTTCAATCTGGACAAGGAGCGTGATCGTTGCGCCATCGAGGGTTACACGCTTCTGGAAAAAATCGGTCGGGGGGGAATGGCCACGGTATTTCTGGCCGAACGCCATTCGGATGGGGAGCAATTTGCGATCAAAGTGCTGTTTCCTCATCATGCCGAGAATGAAGCTTTCGTGGCCGGGTTCGAAAACGAAGGAGCGATGCTTTGCGGTTTATCGCATGAAAATCTTGTGCGTGGAGTGGAAGTGGGGCGGTCTGGGATATTTCATTACATGGCGCTGGAATATGTGAAGGGCGAAAGTGTCCAGAGCATGATCAACTCTCACGGAGCTCTTCCCGAAGAATTGGCGCTGGCTATTATTTTACAGGTGGCCCGGGTGCTGGATTATCTGGGCAGTCAGGATATTACCCATCGGGATATCAAACCGGACAACATGCTGATCAATCGGGATGGACAGATCAAGCTGTGCGATCTCGGTTTTGCGAAGGTGATTACTCCTGAGGCGGCGGGTATCGAAGATCAGACCTGTGGTACCGTCCAGTATATCTCTCCTGAACAGGCACGTGGGCGTACAGACGTGGATATCCGATCCGATATCTATTCGCTAGGAGCGACTCTCTATCATCTGATTGTTGGAGAGGTACCTTTCAGTGGAGAGGACCGGATGGAGATCATGGCCAAGCAGGTCCGCGAGGGGCTGAGTAGTCCCAAGCTCAAGAACCGTCGCCAAGATGTAGCTCGTCACACTCACTACTTCATCGAGAAGATGATGGCCAAGGACCGAGAAGTCCGGTACCAATCACCGGCTGAGGTGATTGAAGATATCGAGGCTACGGTGGAGGGGAATCGGTCGCTACAGTTCAATCCGTACGGGTCGGAACGGGAAGATCCATTTGCGACTTTCTTCGAATCTCGAGATAGCGATCGGGAAAATCCTGGCGCGGGTTTTGCCGAGGGGAACGAGGATAGTGCCTCCAGTCGCCGATCACGGGTTTCAGATCGTTCTCGTTTGTCTGGCGCTTCTGGACGGCGTCGTCAGCGCGGAGAAACCCGGCAAATCTCTCGCGGCAATCGTAAGGAGCGTCTGAGTGGGCGTCGTCGAGCATCCGGGGATCGTGAGGATTCCTCGCCGGACGACTCGATTCGTCGAAAAAGTGGGATCTCAGGGGCAAGGCGGTCAGGAAGGTTACGTCCCGCAGCGGAAGAAAATAGCGAGGAGGCCACAGAGGGGCGCTCGGAATCGAGAAAAAGGATCTCTCGTGAACGCGGACGACGTCCCGGTCGTCGATCTTCCAGGCGCCGGACATCCTGGTTTCGCCGCAACGAGGATGACGAGGACAAAAAGAAATAGCCTACAGTAGAACCGCTTTACAACGGATCAAGTTCGCAAACTCTTTCGCCATTTCTTGGGTTGGACCCGTGGCGCCATAGTGTAGAGGGATCGCGTACCGAGGTCGCAATCGACCGGTCGCTTCAGCCGCTTCTTGTGGGTCCATGCACCCAGGCCCGGAAATAGGCAAGAAGGCGATTGTACATTGGATCCGAAACATCTCGGGGATGCACGCAGTCGCTCCCCCATAATAGATCGATTGACCATCTAATTTGAGGTGGTAGCCGAGTCGTGTCGAGGTTGGCGATTCCTCTTTTTGGGGATTGTAGGCGGGGATGGCTTGGACATGGAGTTTGTCCAGATTCCATGTGTCCCCAGGTGTCAGGAAGGTGTTGTTACCGTTTGGTGAAGGAGTGGGAACAGCAAGGGGGCGCAGGACGCAAGTGGAGGAATCGATAAGTGTTTGCAAATCGTGATCGGGTAGTTCCGGGTCCGAATAGTGTGTGCATAGGATGAGATCAGCATCCGGTAAAGATCCTGTGATTCCGGTAGGGTCGGTGTAGATCGTGCGGGTGCCCTCTATCCGGATGCAAGTGGGTCCGAGGCGAGAAAGTTTCAGGCCACCGACTTCGGTTACATGGGCCACAACTCTTTTTCCTTGCGGGCTGTTTTTGGAGCCGGTCGGATGGCGCGACCGTGTTCAGCTACTGGAATGGAGTAGATGAAAAGGGTCAGGATCAAGAGATTAAAAAGACCGTATACAATCGCGACTATCCAGGAGGGGAGCGGATCGATCGCCATCGCTTGGTAAAGGCTTACATCGAGGCGCCGGGCATCCAGGAATAGTTTGAAGGCCCAGGAGATGTTCAAGACTAAATAGAGGCCGATATAATTCCTCTTCAATCGCATGCCGATCGCTTGAAGTTTAGACAGTTTGAATGTCGGCAACAGAAGATCTTCTGCGAAACGTTGTCTCCAGTTTCCCTGCAACAGATTGCGGTCGTGAAGAACCATCGGTACATAAAAATGGGCCTCGAGCATTCGGGTTCGAGCGCGCCAGACGTCGTAATATTGAAGCCGCCGTCCTTCGAGAAGTAGAAAAAGGGTAATGGAGAGTGAGCCGATGGGGACGACAAGGTGGGGGATGTTCGGGTGGAGGAAGACGGCGCCGATAATCCAGGTCGTGGTCACTACAGCCCAGTTAGTCGTGGTGTCCAGTCGGGTTCGCCAGACATTCTCCCGGGAGGCCTCGGCACGATAGAAATGAACCAACGGCATGACCGCTTCAGGAGGCAAGGGAATCCCTCGAACCATTTGAGCGAAAGAGTTTGTGGTTGAGCCTGATGAGGGGTTCTGGGTAGGGGGCGGAGTCGAGTCTTCAGTCATGGTGGTGTTGTGTCGGAGAGAAGGGGGTGGATGAAAACGTATTACGCGTAAAAACTCGTTGATTGCTTGTTCCCGAAACGTCGGATTCAATCCCCCGGCAGTTTGTTCGAAATAGGCTGGGTGAGTACCGACTCGATGTCGCTGCGAGATGGAAAACAGCCGTTTTCGGATAACCGCGAGATAGAATCAGGCGGGCGGGTATTCATGGGCGTTGGCCAAAACGAATGAGGAAAACGCGTGAATGTCGATTGGGAGGAGAAGCGGAGCCGTTGGTGACTTGGAGGCAGGCCTGGTGGTCGCCTCGAGATGGGTCGAAGAGGGTGTCATCCTTATTTTTGGTGGAGAGCTTGCGGCGGAACTCTATGGTCCACTCTTTGGCTTCCCAGGACCCTTTGGCCTGAACATCTGCCCCACTTCCAGTGGGTTTGCTCGCGAAATAGCGGGGAACCGTTTCACCCAAATAATCGACCGGCTTCTTGGAGAGATTATGAACACTGCGCCCCTGGTCTGATGATCGCTGAACCCACAAGGTCGATCCGTCAGCCAGCGAAATAGACTGGGCTCGACTTCCGGTTGGTCGAGTTGGGGTGACTCGATGAATCTGATCGAGAGCAAATCCGGAAGTTTGGGTGCTGCCGCATCCCCACGTCCAGATGTCCCAAGAACTGGGCTGGGTCGGTTTCTGGTTCGGTTGGAACGGCCCGTTTATGGGGAAGAGAAAGGAAATACGATCTTCCGACTGGTCCCCCACGGTATAGTCACTCTGATCGAACCGGAAAGTCCAGGGCTGATGGAGATGGTTTCGATTGTTATCGGGCCATTCCGCGAGGAAGAAGATTTCGGTATCCGTATAAATGGCGCGTAAGGCCAGTCGGACTCCGGCGGAGGAAGGGTCCTGTGTCGGGGGGGAGGTCCCCAGTTCTAATGAAAGGATGGGAGCGCGGGTCCAGATGCGTTCAGCTCCCGACCCGTCCAGGATGGGACTCTGGTCCGAGTAAGGAGCCTGGAGGATGGGCATTGGGGAGGGATCGGGTCGTACCTCGAGATGGGTTCGATCTGCGCTGAGTCTCCGAACGGATTTTTGCTCTTGGCTGTCAGTCTCTCCGACAGGGGGTTCTGGACGAGGGGCGCCGAAGTTGAAGTCGTTGCATCCCGTCAGGAGTGCGGAGAAGGCCAATAATTTCCAAGTCAATTTGGAGAACATACGATCATTATACCCCGTTCCAGGGCCAAGGCAGCTTGGAAGAAAGAAGCGGATTGTCTTTGTGGCGTTCTGGCGTGAGGATTGCAGCGGATTGGGATGACTCAGCGGCCAGGTACGGGTTGAAGCAGGGCTTGGCGAATCTGGTCACATTCAGCGCAGAATTCATCGATTTTGCGATCCGTTTCGGCAATTCCGTTTGAAAAATACATGACACAAGTGTTTTTATTGCAGTAACTCAAGCCTAAAAGCTGGCCGATCTCATGAGTCGCTTCAGTTCGTACTCGATTCAAAAAGAGTTCTCGGTTTTCCTCTTCGCCCCAGAAGATTTCTTTCAATCGGGTCAGGGAGATCACCGCGCAACGCAGACGGGGACTACCGTGGCCAAAGGTGTAGTGCAGTCCTTCGAGGGAAAGGTCTTGGTCAAAAATGCCCAGAAGCGCGACCGATTTTTCAGGTCGTTCCGTTTCGATACGTTCAAGAATCCGGGGCGCTGAATACTGGAGGGTTTCCTGGTCGTAGGCATCCAGAGGCCGGGGGATATAAGGTAGAGTCTCCACCTCAACCTGGAAAACCTTTTTTAGGTGTTGGGTCAGTTGAGGAAGTATGCTCTCGTCAAACTTGCCGATCGGAAGAATGGCGAGGCTCTGGATGGGAACCGTCCGCTTCATCGTGAGAGTCTAGGAACTGGCCCTGGACTCTGTCAAGAGGCGGTTTAACGCAGAACGCCGTTGGTGGGCTCAATCGAGGCGCTTGACGAGAATCTGAATGCGCGGTTGAAGAGGGGCAAGTCGTGGGGATCCTGAGAAACTTTCCAGGTATTTCTGGAGAAGCGTTCGGGTTTCGGTGGGGGGAAGTATATCCGGCTTTTTAGCCGCCCATTCCAGCAAGTCCAGCCCGAGATAAAGGGTGCGGGTTCGGAGGGTTTCTTCTTCGACTGCGAGCAAATGGTCGAGTGCTGCGGATAGCAGCTGGCGCGAAAGAAAGAATTCGGCCAGGCGGATATGGTAGGTGTCATTTTGGGGGTTGGGGAGGGTAGATAAGACTTTTGCGACGCATCCTGGAGTCAGACGGTTCAGGTGGATGATGGTCTTGTCGGTCATGATCCGATTTCGTTTGGGCTGAACCTGAAGAATTTTCTGGGCACTGCTTAAAATGACACGACCCCGGTTGTCACGAAATTCGAACAGGAAGGGGGTGTCGGCCTGGACGGTTCGAGAAAGATTCTTGAGCGCCTTGATGAGCTGGGACTCAATTTTTGAAGGAGCTTCGAGCCAGGAACGTTCTTGTCGCAAGAGTTCGGCGATGGGGGAGTAATCGGGAGAGTTCAGTAGTGTCGTGAGCGCCTGGCTAGCTGGCGTGCGATCCCTTTGAAGTCTGAAAGGGAGCAGACGAGATTGAGCCTGTGCGATCAGGCGTTCTGTGGTTTGGGTTTTGTTATTTTTCTGCGTTTGGAGCCAATGGGATTGCTGGCGGGTAATTTCGGTCCGAAGAGTTACCAGTAGTTGAAGAGAGTTTTTGGAAAAATTAGTAACGGGTAATTGGATTAACTCGAGAGCCTTTTGGAACTGCTTTTTGCTCAATTGAGTACGCGCGGACTGGATGGCTTGGCGTATGCGTTTGCGTTCCTGTCGGTCGATTTCCATATTGAGATTGCGGAGAGAAGGGGCGATTCGAGGCATGTTGCGCGTCTCATTTAAGCTGTGACTAACGATCCGGCGTGCCTCTACGTAACGCTGTGTTTCGCACAGTTTCTGTACCTTTTCTTTTGTGGAGGATTCCCACGCGGATTCTTTGCTGGCGAGCAGTTTGGATTTCAGGTCGTAGAGGTCTCTTTCGATCCATTTCGAGAATTTGGGGTCTTTCTCCAGGGCCCCGAGGCGGAGAAGAAGGTGGTCGATATCCGTCGGTTTCGGGGAGGCGATTTTGTTGAGGTCGGAAAGGATCGAGCGAATAACTCCTTGAGCCTGTTCGATGTTCGATTGCCGGGTTTCCTCCTCTTGTTCGAGCAGCTTTTTCTCCTGGGCCTTTTCCCTCTGTTGGGAAAACAAGAAGATTCCAGCCAGGATGACTAGGGAAGAGTACGCAATACCTTTGAGGGGAAGGCCGTTAGAAGTCGGTTTCCGTGATGAGGCTCGACTGCTGGAATTCGTAATGCGATTGCGAGTGGAGTGCGTGGAGGAGTTACTCCGGGGACTCGTGTCTTGCAAAGCGGTTGGTTTCAGATCGGATATCTCTGCGGGGACTTGAAGGGGGAGATGGCGGAGCGCGTTGCCTGTCGTTTCGGTGTCTTCTATGATTTGTAGACCCGAAATGTCCACAGCCTCGGGTTCGATGACGTGGAATTGTCTGGTTTGGATCCTACGAGAGCGACCGGACAGAATGGAGTCACTCAAGGAGTCCAGCGCATCGATAAGTTCGGTAGCGTCTTGGTAACGAGTGTTTGGAGACTTGCGCATGCTACGTTCTATCAGTGCCACGAGTCCGGGTGGGAGGTCCGGGCGGTAGGATTCCAGTGGGGGGGCTATCTGATGGGTAAGTTTGTCGAGGATGGATTCGGGATTGATACCGGAAAAGGGTGGCTTGCCCGCGAAAAGGTGATAGAACGTTGCGCCCAGCGAATAGATGTCGGCGCGGTGGTCGACTGTTTCAGGGGATGAAGCTTGCTCAGGAGACATGTAATAGGGAGTACCTAGTAAGATGTCCTCATCGGTGATCGAAGCGTCTTGACTAGAAAGAAGGCTTTTCGCAATACCGAGATCCGCTAATTTGGCCTGCCCTTTCGATGTGACCATGATATTGTCAGGTTTGATATCTCGATGAACTAAATCGGCTCGATGGGCTTCCTGGAGTGCGTTTGCCAGGTGGCATAGGAGTTCGAATCCTTGGCGAGCCGTCATTTGCCCGATGCGTTCTTGGATATGGCGACAGTTTTCTCCAGAAACGTACTCCATGGAATAGAAATGGCGTCCCTGATCCTCGCACACATCGAATATCTGGACGATGTGTGGGTGATTGAGGCGGGCCACGGCCATCGCCTCGCGTCGGAATCGTGAAAGGAAGTCGGGATGATTTGCGAGTTGTGGAGCCAGAAGTTTGACACATACGATTCGGTCCAGGGAGATCTGTTTCGCCTTGTAGATGACTCCCATGGCTCCGTGTCCGATCTGGCTGAGTATCTGATAGCCGGCGAGTCGGGTACCGCAGAGATCGTCCTGGATTTCGACCGGGGTTTTGATTTCGAACGTCTGGGGTGAGGGGGGAGGCAGATCGGGAGCGTCGTAACCTTCGGGGCCCCCATAAAGCGAGAAGAGAAAGGCGTCAGAAGCGTCCTGCTCAACCTCGACGGGGACAATCCGTCGGACTTCTTCGGAATGGGGAGAAATGTTTTCTTGGGGAAGTGGGTCCGGTGAGGAGGTTGCGGGAAGGGGGTCCGGGCGGGTGAGGGGGCCTTGGCACTCTCGGCAAGAATAGATTTTGGATGGATCGTAGGAGACGATCTGTAAGCGTTTTTTGCACGGGGTGCATACGAGGGAGACGATCTGTTTTTGTTGAAGCAGAATCTCGTCGAGTTGGTCTTCTGTGAGGTGTCCTCTCGAAACGAGGATCGATCCCAGCGATTTGGGTTGGCCCGATTGAGTCAATCTGCCCTGAATTCGAACACATTCGTGAAGAACTTTGGGTGAGATCAAGCCCCGCTTCAGGAGGAGTTGCCCAAAGATGTTTTCGCCCCGAGGTATTCCGGTAACGGGGTCGGGATTTTGTAAGTGTATTTTCTGTTTTTGGAGCAGAAGTTGAAGTTGCTCAGGATTCAGGTAGCCGAGTTTCAGGAATACTTCGCCCAGAGGGGGGGGGTGGGGGTGACTCTCCTGGTGAGTAAGAGCTTCATCCAGGGCCTTGGAAGAGATCAGATCCTCTTGGAGAGCAATCTGGCCGAGTAGGATTTCCTCCTTCGATGCCATGTCCTCTTCAATCCGTCCATGTGGATGAGATGTTGATAAATCGCCCCTGATTGGATGGGGGATACGGTCCAGTGAAATGGAATATAGATTTCCTTAAAGTCAACTTCAAGTGGAGGTTGGGAGCCATAGAGTTTCGATCTGTTGTTGAATATCGGTTTCGGTATGGGGAGAGGGCAATGGTGGAAGGATTCGTATTTCGATTCGGCCCCAGAGATGGGGTAGGCGGTGTTCAGGGGGCCAAATACGCCTGTTCTCCAGGATTTGAACCGGAATGATTGGAACCTGGAGTTTCGAAGCCAAGCGTGCGGTGCCGCGTTTGATGGTCAAATTCTCGTTTTTTGGGGTGCGGCCTCCTTCGGGAAAGATGCCCAGAAGCGCGCCCTGACGAAGGGCTTTTATGGACTTTCGAAATGCGTGCCCATCGTTGGTGTCCAGATTGACGGGGATCGCGCCACAGTGTCGCAGAAACCAGCCGACGATAGGTACGCCAAAAGGTCGGTCCCAGGTGAGAAATCGGATCTCTCGTGGCGCCAGGATATAGAGGAGCATGGGGTCGAAATAGCTCGGGTGATTGGAAATCAGAATGGCCGCTCCCTCGGTGGGGATATTTTCTATTCCCCGGAAACGGAAGCGGTAGAGCAATCGAAAAAGAGTGAGGAGAAATGCCCGGATGAGTCGGAAACGCAAGGTGCCGAAAAACAAGGGGGCTGGGGATTCTTTTTTGCTCACAAAGAAAAGATGAGGCGAATACGGGTGCCTTGGCAAGGAAAATTTGATCCACAGAAGTCGTGCTCGTCATCCGCTTCGAGTGATCCTGCTGTAGGGGGCGAAGCCGCAAGAATCTGGTCAGGTAAGTGAAGCTTTCCAGAGAGCGAGTAGATCCTCAAGCTTCTGGTGGTACTCTTTCTGGAACGCTTCTGGTAGAGGGACGCCATTCGTGAGTTCGCGCAATATCCCGGCGAAGCTCGGGCGTCCATAACGCGAGGCGATCCATCGAACGAAAGATTCCGACTGCGCATAGGCAATTTCGACCTGGCGTGTATCTTTGATCTGGTGGAAGGGGACGCGTAGGGTAGACCAGGGAAGTAGTTTGTTTTCACGGGAAGCTCGGACCACGATGGAATGAGCTATTTTTGCCTCCTCGTCTCCCTCTAACATCTGCGCGAGGCCTTCATTGAGCCAGGCGGGCGCGTTTGGGGCGAGTTTCGAGATTAAAACGTGAGTGTATTCGTGACGGATCACTCCACGTAATTCGGATTCGACGGTTTGCCAGCCTCGAACGGCCACCCTGATTTTCCCATCGTAAAGCCCCCCGACCCAGTGATGGCTTCGGGTCACTGACCGGAAATCCTTTTCGGAATACAGAACGACTTCCACCGGCTCCTTGGGGTAATAGCGGAAAACCGAACCTATTTCAAAATGGGCATCTTCGAGGAGATTCAATACTTTGCGGGCGATGAGGTCAGCTCGTTTGCTGTCGTAACGAATTGTGAAGTGGGCGCTACGGGACGATTCGTACTTGGATTCTACGACCTGTTCTCTTTCGGCTTTTAGAATCCAGCGTTTGAGATTGTCGTTTTTTGGACGTAACCGGATCGACTGTTTCCAGTGTTTGAGTGCGAGGGGTATTCGTCCTTGGTGGTAATAGGAGTATCCCAGGTATTCGTGGGATTCGGCATGCTCGGGATTCTTTTCAAGAACATGCTTGAGTTCCACAATCGCAGCAAAATAGTCGTTTTTTCGGTAATACCCAACACCGAGCCAATAGTTATAACGGGATTCAGTGGGGCAATAGAGAAGGGCTTTTTGGAGGTGTGCGATCCCCTTTTCCAACTGGTGCGCCAGGATGTTTTCGATGCCTTGTTTGGCGTGAGCGTAGCTTAGATTGCGACGAATCGTCTGGTCATCGGGATCGGCTTGTTGGGCTCGTTGAAAAGCGCTCAGGGCATTTCCGAGGTCGCCTTCTTCCAGAAGTTCAATGCCGCGTTGATTCCAGACTTTTGCTTCGTCAGCATCCAGAATCGTTAGGTGGATCGAGAACAGGCCGAGAACGATCCAGAGAGTTGAGAGCCTTCTCATGGGGCGAAGCAACAGGAAGTATTTTATGTTGAGGCCAGGCGAAAGCGCTTTGCATGCCAGTGACCGGACAGGTGAAGCTTCGGGCCAGTATGAACACGAGTGACGGGCAAGTCAATTCCGGGTCAGGCAGCAGAAATTTCAAGCTGAGCGTAGTGTCGTGGTCGGGTATGAGTGGGTCCGCTTTGGGGGGAGCCGAGAATGCGTTGGCGCAATTCAGAGAGGGCTTCTTTCTCGATCTGACGCACCCGTTCTTTGGTGAGGTTGATTTTTATGCCGATTTCTTTGAGGGTTTTCGGGGTCTTGGTTCCGTCGAGTCCAAATCGCATCCGGATGATATCCGCATGGCGGGAGTCGAGTCGGTCTAGGTGGCAGAGAACTCGTTCCAGGGTCATCCGGTGGAAAAGCCGATTTTCTTCTATTGAACTGTGGGGATCTTCGATCTGCTCGTTGTTATAAGAGGTCGTTTGGATGTTTTTCATGCGGTCCATGGATTCGATGGTCTGAATGGCTTGGTGAACCATATCGGACTTCTTGGTCGAGAATTGGCATTCGTGAACCATCTCCTTGGGAGCCACTTCGCGTCCGAGTCGAACGGTTTTTCGAGCGGCCTGTTTGCGCAATCGCGCCACGATTTTTCGCATATAGGCGGGGATCCGGATGATTTGGTTCTGTTCGTTGAGCGCTTGGCAAAGAGCGTGTTTGATCCAACAGCAGGCATAGGTCGAGAAGCGGTAACCTAATTCTGGGTCGAATTTCTCAACGGCTTTGAGGAGCCCAAGGTTTCCTTCTTCGATCAGGTCAAGTAGGGGCAATCCGAGGTTTTGGTAGCCTTTGGCCGAGCGGACGACCAGGCGGAGATTGGCTTCGATGAGTCGATCGCGTGCCGAATCGTCACCGAGTTGAGCTTTACGAGCGAGCTCTTTTTCCTCGTTTGCGGTGAGAAGAGAGACTTGATGGATGTCGTTCAAATACGTTTCGAGCAAATTTTCGGCTTGTTGTCTTTTTCGTGGGTTTGCTTTCATCGTTTTCTCCATCGATCTTTCAAGTGAGCAGGATTGTAAACAAGTGACCCAATTTGAGGCGTTTTCTCTGTACACCACACTACTAATGCAACCTCTGTGCCGTAGTTCGAAAATCAAGGGGATGGAGTTGTTGAATTCCGTTGATAAATCAATAAGAGTTTTATTAACAACCTATTAGGTTGATTAATGGATGGGGGAATTTCGGAGTGGATCTGGCTTGCACTAGAGATTACCCACTGGAATGTAAATATTTGTTGCACTCGATACTCAATTCGATACACCCATTTCGTTACATATTGAAGGCCGAGTTGGAGCGCTTCGGGCCGATTCTTCGGGGGAGGAAGGTTCATGAGGTTTCCTGACTTGTGGGCTCTCGGTTCCAGGGACTATGCTTAGCAGTTGCTCATGAAGTCCATAGAAGACCGGATCTTTTCGGAAGAGGCGTTGCGCTGCAGTTACCTGTCCCGGGAGCAGGTCGATGCGGTAATTCGACTCCAGTCCAAGCTTATCGATCGTGGGTTTCGCTCCCGCTCGATATCCGAGTTGCTACTGGCTGAAGGGCAGCTCTCCAGATATCTGGTCAAAACGATCTATCGGAATATCGCCAAGGAACTCGATCTTCCCCAGGTTGAGGGGTATCACTTGGTTGCCAAGATCGGGGAGGGAGCTACCGGCTCGGTTTACGAGGGGAGGCAACAAAATCTGGACAGAAAGGTCGCCATCAAGATCCTCGATCCTGTTCTGCAAGAAGACCCTGAATACCTGGCGCGCTTTTATCGCGAAGCTCGATCTGTGGCTCGATTGAACCACCCTCATGTGGTGGGGGGATTCGATGTCGGCGCCGATAACGGCGTTCACTATTTCGTCATGGAGTATGTCGAGGGGGAAACGCTCAAGGATCGTGTGAGCAAGTCCGGACTTCTTGGACAGAAAGAAGTGGTTCGGTTGGCTCGGCAGATGGCTGAAGCTCTGGGGCATGCTCATGAACACGGCATTCTTCATCGGGATATCAAGCCTGCCAATATCCTTCTCGATCAAGATGGACAGTCTCATCTTTGTGATCTCGGCTTGGCTCGTCCCGCCGATCTGGATGCTCGGCTGACTCGGACCGGGGTCACTCATGGTACACCGCACTATATGAGTCCGGAGCAGGCGGTGGGGGAAGATGATCTCGATGGACGAAGCGACCTCTATTCACTCGGAGCCACTCTCTACTTCGCGGTGACTGGACAGGCTCCATTTCTTGGAGGGAGTTTGGGCGCCATTCTCGTAGCCCATCTACAGAGACCTCTCGTACCCCCCTTGCGCTTGAATCCGAATCTTTCTCCTGTGATGGATCGAGTGATTCGGAAACTCCTGGAAAAGAATCCGGAACATCGCTACACGGATTGCGGGCAGTTGATTGGAGATCTGTTACGCATTGAACAGGGAGAGATGGATACCGTGGATATCCCTCTCTCCTTCGAGAAGGGAACAAAAGAAGGTATTCATCGAATACGTGACCGTTTGCTTCTGGTCTCGATTGTCCTGCACCTTTGTCTTCTCCCCTTTTGGTATTTTCGCGGAGAAAGCCAGAATGCATCCAATCTTCGAGCGATCGGCCCGGCGTCGGATGCGCGTGGGGTGGATCTGCCCAGGGTGTCCGAATTGGCGCCTCTGCCGAAGAGTCCACTAGAGTTCGAGCCCGCACTGGACCCGACGGATGGAGAGGAGCGTTTGGGAAAAGGGGAGATGTCGGAAACCGTTGGGAAAGAGGAAAGTACGTTGGGGGAGGAGTTTTGGAAGTCGATGGTTGTCGATCTCCAGGAATTTCTTGACGGAACCCTCTCGGAATATTCTGGCGGTCGAGAGGAGAGTAAAACGAAATCTTCTCCGGAGCCGGAACCCCAAATCACCCAGGAAGAGGACCTCGTCCTTTCGCTTTCTGAAGGGGATGCGAAAAGTCTGGAAAAGGAGATTCTACCTCTGCTCCAAAAGCGGAGTTTTCTCAACGCGATCACCTTTCTTGAATCTGCCCCCCAGCTTAGAAGGTGGATATATCGAGAAGATGTACTCGCGATGGAGGCGGTGCTTCTCCAGGCGACTCGGGAGATTCACTCCAAGGTCGGCAGGCGTGAGTCCTTTCTTCTTCGGGAGGGTACAAAATTCGAGGGAAGGATCGTGGGCTGTACCCGAGATCAACTGAACCTCGAGGTCCGGACAGGTGTTGAATTGGGGATCGGTGTGTATCGACTGGCCACGACCCATCTCATGCGGTGGGCTGGAGTCGGTGAACAGTCCGCGAACCGTGCTCTTTTTCTCCTCGCGGATGGAGAGTACAAGCGTTCTCTGCGTGTGTTGCCATCTGCCGATGTGTCTTCCGTTCGACTACGGCGATTGCTGCTACATCTGATGCGTTTTCGGGAGGAGAGAGAGGCGAAAGAGGTTTTTGAACAGGCCGAGACGAAGAAGAACCAAGGGGATCTTCGAGGTGCTTGTTTGCTCTTGGAGCAGCTGATCAATAAGTATTCCGGTACCGTATTTATGCGTACACGCGGCTCTGAAGTGCGCGGCTGGAGAGCCGATCTCATCGAGGACCGTGAGCGAATGGATCAGGTGTCCAGTCGGGTTCATGGGAAAGTTCGGATCGATTCGAATCGAGCGGTCGAGGTGAACGTTACGAGGGGGAAATGGGGGAAAGAGGAAAGAACGCGAGGTGAACAGAAAGAACTCGAGTGGGTGGAATTGGATCGGCGTGGGCTTTTGCCTGGGGTGATTGCGTCGAGAACGGGTCGCTGGCGACTGCATTCGTCGGGATGGACCGGGGAGCCCGTCTCTTTTTTGGCTCACCGACTGCGACTTCAGGGCCATGTTTCATTTCAGATCGTCGTGAACCCGATTCATTCGAATTTTCTCTCTCTGCATATTGCGATCGGATATCGAGCCTCCGGAAGTTTTTTGCGCGGTTATGTGCTAGAAACCCATAAGAAGGAGATTCGAGTCGGTATCGAACTTCGCAGAGAGGGGAAGGTCGTCAGTCGGGTAGAAAAAGTGGTTCCACGCCCGGAGTTGTCAAGAATGCAGGCACACCGATTGACGTTAGAAACGAATCCGACAAAAAATGTGGCTGTTTTTAGTTGGGGATCCGAGCGGATTGAGTCCCCTTTGGAAGATGAGAATGCGGGGTCTGGATTGGCTGTTCTGTGGGTCGGATCCCACCCTGTTCGGATCATGGAGATGATTTTGCGGGGGCATTTGGGCAAGGAATGGTGGTGCTCGGACGAGGACTTTCCTGTGAAATCCGAGTAAATCAAATTGACACCTTTCCGGAGGGATGGAAACATTCTTAACGATGAATTTTGGGAGACGCCCTCGGAAACGGAATGTAAGGTATCCTAACTGCTCGGCTCCTGGGGAGTTGGCTCTTCTTCCCCTTTTTTCGAACTCTCGGCATACCGTTTGTATGTATTTCACAGGTAAACGATGACCGATCCGTCTGCATGCACACCTCGTCTCGTTCTCGATCGAGGCGGTATTCGCGAAACCTATCGGATGATCCGAGAGGAATTGTCCATCGGGCGTTCTAAGCGTTCGACCATCGTCATCGATGATAACGCCTCCAGTCGCCATCATTGCAAGATCATTCGACGAGATGGTGAGTATGTTCTTGCGGACCTGGGGAGTCGGAACGGAACGCTCCTCCAAGGCGTTCGAGTGGAGGGTGAAAAATCGATCGAGCATGGGCATAAGATCACGATCGGAACGACGGATATCGTCTTCTATTCGCGAGAAGAAGATCACGTTCCGGAGGGTTTCGAAGACGCGGTAACCATGCGGCCGGGACAGGAGGATGTTCTTTCAAAACAGGAAGATGAGGCTCCTTCAACCCCTGAGGAACTCGATCAAGAGGGTCCTCAGGTCCTCAAGTTGGAAGAGAGTTCCGACGATATTCCCGGGGTACCCGTCCTGGAGCTGGAGCCGGAAGAACCTTCAGAGAGCGAGGAGCAAGGATCGGATCCCGAGCCATCCATCGAAGCTCCCAGCATCATGTTGACCGAGCGCTTTCTGGTCGTCAAAAAGGTCGAGGAGGGGGAGGATGCGATTGAGATCCCTCTGGATCCCGAGCAGGAGACCACGATAGGACGAAAATCCTCCAATCTGATCCAACTGAAAGATCAGCAGTCGAGCGGCATGCACGCTCGCATCGTTCATCATGGAGGACATTACTGGTTGGAGGATGTGGGAAGTACCAACGGGACGCTAGTCAATGGTGACAAGGTAAATCGTATTCGTTTGAGTCACGGAGACTTGATGACTTTTGGAGGCTCCCGATTTTACTTTCAAAAAGTGGGTGGTCCTCCCCCGGTTAGCGGCGAAGAGCTGGCTCGTATGCATGAACTCAGCGGCGCGCGGCAGCGTGTGGTCTCGAGTCGTGGACGTGGAGTTCCTTTTATCCTCCTGTCTGTTTTGGTCGGTGGGGTGCTGGTCGGAGGGACGTTGGTTTTTCATCATCACCAGGCGACCGCATTAAAGAATCATGAGCAGGGTGGCGAGGGGACCGATTTTCTTTTTGAAAGGAATCTGTTGCCAGATCCTTCCTTTGAGGTTCTGGACGCGGAATCTCAGAAAACCGTTCACTGGAATTCGAGCGCGCCGGGGGTTCTGGGTACTCGAGTGAAGTCTCGCACCGCTTCGTCGAGTTTGCGATTTGGCCCTCTTGAGGGGATTCCGATCCCCTCGTCGCGTAAATGTGTCAGTCGGGCATTGATCCCGGTTACTGTCGGGAAGAGCTATGAGGTCTCCGGTTGGATATGGCCGACGCATTCACGCGGGCTTTCGGGGATTGTCGTTCAGTTTCGGAGTAAAGAGGATCCTACCTATCGTCGATCGGTCTCGCTGGGGTGGATCGATGGCGTTCGTGAGGACTGGGAAGAGATCGGGGGAGAGGTGGCTCCTCCCCTGGGAAGCACTCATTTGCAGGTCCTTTTGATGACCGTTGGGGATGTTTCCGATGCGTATTTCGAAGATGTGGTCCTGCGAGTTCGGCACGGTGGGGCGAGGAGAGAGACGATTCAGTTGGCTTCTGGGTCCCTACGGGTGGAGTCGGACGAATGTGGCATCGTGACCGTAGCCAGGGGTCGGCAAGTTCTGATCGCCGATTTGCGCTGCATCGGATCTTGGGGGGGGGAGACGGCGCAGGGATCTCGCTTGTACGTCGACCAGTTCTATTCTCGTACCGAGCCTGGATATCCGAAGGTGGAAGGTACCGATACTCTGATCTTGCAAAGTCGCCTTTTCGATTTTGTATCGGGTCATTGGTTGCCCTTTTCCGCGGTTATACGTTTGCGTGATCGGACAGTGGCTATCGGCTATCGCTTGCAAACGGGTGGATTGAAAGATTTGCGTACCATCGGAGTTCGCTTCCAGCCAGAACCCGCCTATTTTTCCGAGAAAGGAACTGGGATTGTCGGGGTCGATGAGATTCAAAGGCGTCGGGGTCAATTCGAAGAACCCGATGTCCGTCAGTTGAGTTGGGTTCGCGCGGATGAACGCTTCGACGTGGTCAGTCCGATTCCGGCGCTTTCGCGTCTTGTGATGGTGGGAACTCGCCCTGTTATTCTCCAATCGGTGGGCATTTCTGGTTCGGCTCCCGAAGGGGGCGAAGGCCGAACGTTCCTGTTGGAGGTTCGGACGGGGTTTGTTCACGAGAAAGACGAGTACGATTCCTTGTGCGATCAATTTCGGAACATGGAATCCGATCCTGCTCGCCGGGGAGAAGCCATGAAGTTGTTGCGCAAGATCCAGCTTGAATTCCCTTTTCAAAGCGGTGTTGAGGAATTCGGAAAACGTCTGGAAGCGATTTCGGGTCAAGCCCAGGAGTCCATCGAAGAGCTCGAGGCGTCGTTGACCTATGCCCGATTTTTCCAGGAGCGAACCGGATTTGAAAAGCTTGCGACTCGATGTGCGGAGACGGAGGCGCGCCTTCAGGGAACCGAATTCGCGAATATGGCTACCCGCATACGTCTGGCAGCCAACGAAGAATTGATTCGTCTCGAACAGCGTGGCGCTTCCCAGGAAGGCCAGGTGCTATTTCGTCGGGCTCGTGATTGCCAGAGTCTCAAGAAGCCACATCTGGCGGCGCTTTTTTATCTCCAGATTCTGGACCGATATCCTCAGACTCCAGCCGCTAATGATGCTCGGAGAGAGTTGCAGGAACTCGGATTGAAATACGATCCGATTCGGACTCTTCTGGGAGAAGGCAAATGATCTCACCTGATAGGAGATCCCGGTGAACGCTTCTGGGTTAGGGATCGAGATTGGCGCTTCGGAGTTGAAGGTCGCGGCCTTGGACCGGACCGAGGCCGGTACCTGGGTGTTGGCTGGAGCGAATCGTTTCCCGATTTCGGAAGGCGCTTTTTCGCCCGAGGTTGTCACTCAACTTCAGGCCTGGCTGAAACAGGAGGGCTTCAAGAAACGTCCCTGTATGGTTGGTGTCAGCGGTCGCGATCTCGTTCTTCGTTATGTGCATGTGCCCAGGGTGAACGCGTGGAGACTTGCCAAATTGATGGAGTTCGACATCGAAGAGATGACTCGGACCGCGGAAGAGAAGCCGTGCTACGACTACCGGATCTTGAATGTTCCTAGCCGCAAGGTGGATCAATACGCTTTGCTGGTGGCGATGGCGCGAGATCCCTGGATCGAATCCATATACCTTCAAGGTCGCAAGTCTCGTCTTGGAATTCAGTCTGTGACGCCTCTCTCGGTTGCGCTTTTTCGCTCTTTTGTGAAGTTCGGAGACGTTCGATCCAAAGAGACTGTGGTTCTTGTGCATCTGGGCCTTCACTCCCTGGATCTGGCAATCGTATCGGATGGGACTCTCTATTTTTTGCGGAATCTTTCCATCGGTTTGGAGGCCTTGCTCGGCTCCGCCGCAGATGGGGCGGGAGGAGACCCTGGAGCGATTCGTTCCCGAATCTTTAATTCGCTGGATCTGACCCCGGGTGCACAGGGTGCTACGGGTCAGGAAGCGGGTTTGGCTGGAGCCAGCCAGATCCTAGCGGGTATCGAGAGCGCGATCAAGTTCTGTCGATTGCAATTGGCGCTGGTCGAATTGCGTATCGACCGTTATGTACTCTCCGGCGAGGCGCTTGGGGTTTGCGGTTTGAGGGAATATCTGATGAAGAGTCTGGGATCTCCTGTTCTCGGCTTTGATCCTCGGCCTCAGATCGAAATGGGTCCTGCCACGGAGGAGTCGCGAAAACTGCTCGGAAACCCGCAGTCGGGTTTTCAGGTGGCCCTTGGTTTGGCCCAAATGGCGGCGGAGCCGGAAGGATATCGACTGGAGCTTCTCTCCTCTGGCGAAGACAAGCGTCGCGACTTCTCGCGGCGAAGGTTACCGAGCTATATTTCCATGGCTGCGACCGCAGTACTTCTCCTGCTCGCGATATTTCTGTCCTGGAGCCATCTGGGAGAAGCGAGAGATCAGTCTCATCGTTTGGTCATGGAGAGAAGTCGTGTTCAGGGTCTGGCCAGTTCGCTCGAGGATACAGAAAAGTCTTCAGCCCTTTTGCGTGTGAAGAGAACGATGATCGAGAGGGCCGTTATCCCGGGGAATCGATTCTTCGAATTGCTGGCACTTCTCAAGCGAGAAACACCGGTCCATGTCTTCATCGAGGCGGTGGGGATGGGAGCGGAGTCCTTGGGTGAGGTCCGTTCAGGAAGGTCCTCATCCGGAGTTTCAAGCGATGTCGTTGTGTTTGCTGTTCGGGGTTTTGTCGAGGAATCCAGATCGGACGTACAGGTCATTTTGGCCGACTATGCAGCCCATCTTGCGGGACTTGATCGTTTGAAAAGTTGCGAAATCGTTCAACAGGTTGCTGACCGTGACCAGGGTATTCTTTCCTTTTTGCTACAGGTCCAGTTCGAGGAGTAATTCGCCCTCATGTCTTTTTACCAGGAAAACAAGAGTTGGGTGCGTTTGGTCGGCATCCAGGGATGTATGCTGGTCGTGCTGGGGCCTTGTGTGCTTGGCGGATTGGGCGATAAAGTCGAACAAGCTCGCAAAGATAGTCATAATGAACGCAATACGCTTCAGTCGCTTTTTGCCGCGAAGGTGCCGCCTGAACCGGGACTGGTTTCTCAGGCTCAGGAGTCTCGATCCCGACTGGCGACGTTGATTCAACGTTTGGAAAACCGGATTGCGTTCGAGAGGAATCCCTCATTGACCTTGAAGTCGGTGGAGGGAAGTGTCGATTTCTTCAAGATGCGCCTCGCGCTCCAATCCGAATTTACACGACGTCAAAGCGAATTTTCCATGCCGTTCCCTCCCGACCTGGGGTTTGGAGATTCCAATCCTACGGCGGACGAACTGGACCGAGCCCTTCTGCGATTGGATATGTCTCGTGACATTCTGGAGGCGGCCTTTGCGGCTCGTGTCCGTCGAATCGTGTCGATCGATCATTCCGTTTCTACTCCGAGCCAGTCAGAACCCTATCTGATCGAGACTCCGTTGCGTCTGGTTCTTGAAGGCAGTTCGGATCAGGTCGCAGAGTTTCTTCATGAGGTGTTGCGAGGGACGCGTCGCGCTTTCGCGTTGCGCCAGGCGACAGTCAAAAGTCGGTCGAAGGACTCCTTGATGACACTGGAAGTGACTCTCGGAGCCCTTCTGGTCCAGGAGGGGGACGAAGTCGCCAAAGCTCTCCAAGCGGGTATCGAGGGAGGGCAAGGTGGTTATGGCGGAAGTTCTGGAACCACGCCTGGGGGAGCGGGACGCGGGAAGAAGAAAGCTCCCAGGAAGATTCTTTTCGAGGATTTTTGATGTCTTTTGAACATGATGAATGCCGCGGTGATTCCCGGCTGGTATCCATATCGAGCCCTTTTCTTTCATCCACCCGGATAGAAATCAGGACGTCATGGACTGGATAACCGAACATAAGGAACAGGTTCAGTTGTTGCTGACCCTTCTGATCTTGACCCCCGTTCTTTTGGGACAGTTGTTGGATGCGACGGAGCCGGAAGATTGGTCGGTTCCGATGCGAAGCGCCGGTTCGAGTCTGGGGGATATTCGGGGCGAGGAGGGTGTGTTTATCGATCAGGATCTGGATTTCTATTGGCGAAATTCGCAGCACGATCCGTTCCGCTTCTCGAACAATCAACGTCCGCTTCCGCCGCCGAGCCTTTCCCTGCCTCCCTTGCCGGGACTGGTGCCGCTACGATTGCCGATCTCCCCGTTACCGGATGCGAGCGCTTGCTACTGGTTGACGTTGCCGCTGGTTCCTGGCGTTCCTGAGGCTGTGGCGACTCTTGCCTCTCCTGTTCCAACAACCTCCGGGCAACCCGGTTTGATGATCCCAACGGCGACCGGTCCTCCAAGCTTGCAAGATCAGGTACGTTTGCACGACGTGATCGAACTGGAAGACGGAAGGCGTCTGGAGGGGACTTTGTTACAGGTCGAGGAAGACAAGGTGTATTTCCGAAATGTACAAGGATCGGTTCAACGCAGCTTTGATCGAGGTGAGGTCGCTCGAATCGAACGTGTTCGCAGCCTGGAAAATGTGTATCTCGACCATCTCGAGAGTTTGCGATCCCGGGGCGGGAGCGCCGTTCTGGATCTGGCTCGGGAATGTCGGGAACATCAGGAACTTCGCTCGGTGGCTGTCTTGTCGTACCAGGCTTTTCTCGACAAGCAACCCAGCGCGAGTCGCGTTCGGATCGAATTGGCGAACCTCAACCGTTTTCTGGGGAATCTAGATCACGCCTTGGGGGTATTGAATGAGGGGTTGAGTCTTCGCAATGATGATCCCGGACTACTGGCCGCTCGGGCGGTGATACTGGAAACGCCCGCGCTAGGAACGAGCGAGTGGGCTTTGCGAGATCGTGGGAAGGTCGCATCCAAGAACAAGGATCATCTCATCGAATTGGCCCGGTCTCAGTTGGTTGCGGGGGAGACGGAGTCCGCGTATCGGATTTTGCAGAGAATCTCCAAGGGAGGAGGGATGGATCTTCCGGGGCGGACCTTGTTCCTGGAGGCGTTGCTGGTGACGGGGCGGGTGAATGAGGCGGTGGAATTGGGGACTGAATTGTCTTCCTCCGAAGAGGCCGGTGTTCGCGTTTATGAGCTTCTTGGGGGAGCCTATTATCTTCGTGGACAGCTCGAGGCGGCTCGAGTTTTGTACGAGAAAGCTCTTTCGTCCGCCACCGAATCCGAAGCCGGACCTATTCAATACTCTTTAGGCGTTACGCTTTTCGGGTTAAAGGAATATAGCGATGCGGAAAACGCTCTCGAAGAAGCGAGTGTTAGAATGTCCCTGGATTCTTGCCTCCCGTTCCTTGGGCTCGCGGCTCTGGAAGAGAAAAAGAGTGAGATGGAGCCGGCGGAGGTCGAGGCTCTCTACGCGGACGCGCTTTTCAGCAATCCAACGAACGCCTTCGCCGACTACTTTCTCGCTAATTTCCAGTGGAGGATGGCGAGAGGAGACTCGGCTAGTCCGTACCATCAGAAGGCAAAAGATTCCTATGAGTCCGCTTTGCGCAAAGATTTCGGGCTGACCGATTGCATGAGTCGACTGGGAGTCCTGGCGATGGAGAGTGGTCAAATGGACTCCGCTATCCGTTTCTTTCGAACATCTATCGCGCGTCGAGCGACAGCCGGAAAGTATGCTCAGTTAGCACGTGTGTACCTGGAATCTGCCCGGAAGGTTTCAGAGGAAAATATTCGTACTCCGTTATGGGTTCATGCTCGTACCTGTTACGAGCGAGCCTCCTCGCTGGACCCAACCTTCCTCGGCGCACCTCTGGGATTCGGATATCTGGAATCGTTGAAGGGGAATCTCATCGAGGCCGAGGAGCAATTTCGAGACGCCCAGGAGCGGTATCAGGAAGAGATGGCTTCGGTGACGGACGCCTCCGCTCGGGATCTGCTCACCGCTCGTAGTCGCGAGTTTCTGGATCACGCTAAGATCTGTCGGGCTTCGATACGGGATAATCTTTCCAAGTGGCAGTGGGCCGATGTTTTCGCCCGATCCGATGACATGAATATCTATCGGAAGTGGCAGGAGAAGGAGGACCGTGGAGTCCAGGTGCGGATCGAAAATCAACAGGCGGTCTTCCAGGGGATCTCATCTGTCGATTACGGAATCACTTTGATGGCGCAGGCGACCCATGCCGAGGAATTTGTTGAATTTCGAGCCACTTTGGATCTTTCCGAGGCTAGTGATTCCTGGTCGGGGATCGGTCTTTTCAGCGGTCGGAAGAACGAAGGGTTGTCCGGGCTCTATTTCGGACGAAGTTGGAAGGGCAAGTTGGTGGTGGCCAGTGTGAACGGAGAGAGTCTTCCCGAATGGACGATACTGGGTAACTGGACTGCGGGGGATCCGGTCCAGATTGCGATCCGCTCGACGTCCAAGAGGCGCCAGTACGATCTTTTGCTCAACGGAGAAGTTGTTGCTCGGGATGTACGAGTTCAGGTTCCATTCTCTGGAGGTGGGTTCCGGGTAGGAGTCTTCGGGATGGCACGCAGAAATCGTTCGTATCGAATCGCTGTGAGCGAAGCCAGATTCATTTTTCGACGTAGGGAGCAGTGATGTCCTCAATACAACGCCAAGCGTTTACCCTGATCGAATTGTTGGTGGTCATTGCGGTTCTCGGAATTCTTGCCGGGATTTTGGTGCCGACTATCGGCAGTGTTTTATCGCGTGGTAAATCGGCGGCATCTCTGAACGAGATTGCCCACTTACGAACCGCACTGGAATCTTACGAGCAGGATTTTCAGGCCTATCCACCCTCGAGACTTTCGCTGCTGGGTGCGGGGGGATTACCCGCGAATGAAGGCAACGAATGCCTGGTCGCCTGCCTGGATACTCGTCGAGGGAAAGGTCCTTATCACGAATTGCCGCCGGCTCGGTTGCAAAATACCGATGAGGATCAGGTTCGGGGTTCGTTGAGTGTTTATACAGGCGCACGCGATACCACTGAACTCTACGAGTTGGTCGACCCCTGGGGCAACCCATACATCTATTTCTCCTGGGCCGAGGTCCTTCGGGGACGTAGTGTGCCCTACATGATTGATGGTCGACTGACTACCATCGCACCCATCACCACCAAGACCAAAGGTGTGCTACCGGGTGAAGGACGCTATCAGATCTGGTCGGTGGGGCCCAACGGGGTGGATGATCGCGGCGAAGCGGACGATATCACCAGTTGGAAGGGGAAATAGGGGTGCGGCCGATCTCCTCCAGTGGGTCTCGGGCCTACACGCTGGTGGAGTTGATGGTCGTGGTGAGTCTCGTGGCGATCATTTTAGGGATTAGCAGCGCGTTTTTCTCGAATCTTCGCCGTGGACACCGGCTTGAAGCTTCAGGGAATCAGATCGTGTCTGTTTTGAGAACTGCGCGTCAGTGGGCGTTGGCGGGTTCCGCTCGATCCCAGGTCGAGATCGATTCGAGTCGCAACTCTTTTCGTGGTGTCGGGCGTCGAATCGTGGGCCAATGGCATTTCGAGGATGATCGGACCACCGGAGCTTATGGACGGCATGGACAGGTCCACGGGGTGGAATGGATCTCGGGACGTTTCGGGCAGGGGGGGCTGTTTGGTCTGTCGCCAGGAAGCCGAATCGACTGCGGTCTACTGGGAGAGTTTGGGTTGTCGACAGGCATTGCGATGGAAGCGTGGGTGGAGCCCAGGCGTCGCTGTCGGCAGGTGATTCTGAGGGCGGGACGTGGGGCGGTTCTCTGGATGGATGATGAGATGAGATTGGTCGGTGAGTCGGGTGGGGCCCAGGTCCTTACCGAGCCTGGATTCATGACGGGAAACCGATTCACTCATGTCGCGCTGGTCGCCGACGGAGTTGAACTCGCGCTCTGGATCGACCGGGTCCGAGTCGCAAGCGTCCCGATGGATGAGATGCCTCGATTGGAGCCGGAACGTACATTCACGGTGAGTGACCCGAGTTTGCCTTTTCAGGGAATCATCGATGAGGTCCGGTTGGATCATGTGGTGACCCTGGAGCAGATCGAACTGCCGGAACGCATCCGGATCGTCCGGACTCCCCAACGCTTTGTCTTCGATGCCCGTGGACGTCTCGATTCCGGAGTTCATGGAGATACCGATATCGAACGGGTCCTTCTCTATAGTGAGAACCTGGAGAAGTGGGCGGTGGTCGAGGTGACCCGCATGGGAGGTTTCAAAGAGATCAAGATCTTGGAGACTCAGGAAGAGGCGGAACGCTACGGCGCCCCGCCGTTGACCCGGAGCGGATCGTGAACTCATTCGCTGGGAAGTATTCTCGTCAGGGCATCGCCTTGCTCCTGGTGATCGCCACACTGGCCTTACTGGCCATCATCGTGATTCCCTTCTCGGTGAGTATGCGCATCGAGCGTCGGGAAGCTCTCGGTTTTAGCGCCCGTTTCGAGGCTCGCCTGGGCGCCCGGACCGCTTTGGCTCACGCAAAGGCTTCGCTGGTTTCGACCGATCGGACCTCCGAGTCCAGTTCTCGGGCTGAACCGCCCTTTGATACTCCCCAGTACGACCTCCCGAGTGAATCTTCCGTTTGGATGGGAGCGGAATTGCGAGGGAAACTTGGGGTGGATGCTGCGGGTCGCGGAAGATTCATCACAGCCCGTGCCCAGGATGCGGCCGGGCTGATCGATCTGAACCGGGCTAACTTCTCGTTGCTTGGAAACCTTTTGGCCTCCACGGTGGTGAGCCGGAATTTACCGCAAGGGGAAACGGCGGTTCTTGAAGTCGAATCCACGCGAGGATTTCCCGACGCGGGACTCCTTTTTGTCAACGGTGAACTGATCGGGTATCAGTTTCGAAGTGAAACCGGTTTCGAGCAGTTAACCCGAGCGGTACTCAACGATTCGCGCCCATTTGAATACTACTCGGCTCGAATGCATGCGGCCGGTACTCACGTGATCGACGCTCGGGCCTACAAGATAGCCAAATATCCGTTACGCGACCCTTCTCGCTGGCAGCCTTTTCGGACTGTCGAAGAGGTTCGGAGGATTGCGGATCTGGGGTCGAGTACATTGTCACGAAGCGAATTCAACCGGATCGCTCCCTATTTGACGGTGCGGGGTTGGTGTGAAGATGTCTCTACCTGGACGGGAGAACAGTTCCTGCGCAATACTTTGCCCAGCAGCTCCGCATTGAACGTGCCCGATGTACTACGAGTCGATCGGATCGATTTTGTCTATCCCGGCTCTGTGGTGCGGATCCAGGAGGGAGGGAGAGAAGCTTACGGCCTGGTGCGAGGAGTCCAGTCCGGACAGCTGGCCCTCCATCAAAAACTGGGAATTGCTTTTACGACGGCTGCGCGAGTCTCGGTGCTTTCTCCCATCCCGGTTCAGGTCAACAGCGCCCCCCCCAAAGTGCTTGTGGCGCTTTTGTCCGGGATTCGTGGGACGGGAAGTGTGGTGGTTACCCACTCCGATGCCCTCCGGGTCACCCGCGAAATTCTCTCACTGCGTGACCGGGGGGAGGCGATTCGGGGGCCTGTTCATCTGTCATCGGTACTCGATTCCATTCCCTCGGATGAGATGAATCCGAGTATCAAAAATTCGATTCTGGTGGCGGGTCAGCATCCCGGCGGTGCTCCTGCGACTTATACCGAAAGGCGGGGGCGTCGTGGGGGGGGCACGATCGGCTGGCAGCAGGCCTCACGGTTGCGGCAGACTACGGCTCCCTTCTCCTATGCGGCTGGGCGACTTTTTTGGATTGAAGGGACTAGCTGGGTCAGCGGGGACGCGGGCGCGGAACGGTCTCGACAAACTCTTCGACAGCTGGTCGCACTGCCTGCGATGGGGGGCTATTCGGTCGGAACGCAGAGCGGTTTTCGCAGGTCGAAGGAATTTATGCTCTCCTCGTGGGTGGTGACTGGACCCCGTTTTCTAGGAGCCCGTTCGTCTTTGCAGTTGCCCGAGCAGGGTGAACCGGGAACGGTCGGTCTTTTGCCGATGCCTCTTCCGGGTCGTGAGCATTTTGCGGGAAGTCACCAGGGGCGGACGATTCAGAGGTCCCAGGGGCTGATCAATAGCCTTGCAACGTCCGGGGGGCAGTTGGCTCCAGGAGTGATTCAGTTCTGGTTTTCTCCTCGGTCGCGGGGAGAGATCCTTCTCGATTCTGGAACGGGAGACGTTTCCGACCGATTGAGCCTCGTCGACGAAGGATCCGCTTTATCTTTCAAGGTATACGATGTGACTCTGGAGGCCGCCTATGCGGAGACTCGAGCCAATCGACCTCTTCCTCTCGGACAGTGGTCCCATGTTGATGTGGCCTGGAATTCGACCGCTTATGGCGGACTGTCTTTACTCATCGATGGTTGGGATGCGGGAACAGAGTTCGCCTACCGAACCGGCGATGGGGGGCCTCTTTCCGCCCGGTTAGCGGGCTCTCTGAGTGCCTCGTCGAGGACGATTACTTTGGACCGGAATGTCGATCTTCCCGCCCAGGGGGTGGTACAGATCGGGACAGAGGTCATCGAATACGAACGAATCTCTGGACGGAGCTTGACGGTTCGCACCAGCACACCCGGTTTCTCCAGCAGTCGTCGGAATCGGGCCGGAACCGCGCCGATGTCGCACGCTAGCGGGACACCGGTTCTTCCCTACGGTTACGCGATCCCGGTGACGAGCGATCTGCAGCGAGGTGGCGGGTCGCTTTCTGAAGACCTGGATCCACTCGATTTTACTCTGGTGAATGTGCCGATCGGTCAACCGCTGCCGGCGACCGACACCATCATCCCCGTGCAGAATACCTCGGCCTTTCCGTCGGAGGGATTTGCTTTACTGGTTCGATTGAGCTTTCCTGGAATACGTTTCGAGTACGTATCTTACACCGGGAAATCGAGTAACAGTCTTTCGGGGTGTCAACGGGGGCAACTGGGCACCTTGCCGCGTACCATTACTCAAGGTTCCTATGTGATCCCGTGTTCGGTCGCAGTGGATAATGCGTCGGATTATCCCGCCAGCGGTTCGATCCAGATCGACGATGAGTGGATCAACTACTCTTCGATCCAGATGGGGCGATTCTTTATCTATGAATCGGTGGATATGCAATCGATTCAGTCTCAGATCCCTCAGTTGATCCAGGATCTTGCCAACGGGGTTACAACCTTGGATCAGATTCTTCAAAATGCGCTTATTCGGGCCCGGGACGGAACTCTCGAAGTGCAGCATCGGTCGGGAACCCAGGTCGAACCGGTATTCACTGTCGGCGGAAACGCCACCTCCAGCGAGGTGGGACGATTCGATTCGGTCACCTTGATCGAAGGGAACGCGCTGGGAAGTCGACTTTCGATGACGGTCAACTGGGTTTCTGGAAACCGGGTCGCTTTTCGGGGATGGGTGAGTCGTACTTATGCCGCTTCCGGGGGTTCGCGCCTTCTGAAATTTCCCACGGGAGAATTGCCCTATACCGGGGGGGCTGTCTTCTTTGGTGGGCCTGCGTCCGGTCTTGCGGGTGGGACCTGTTCCGGAGTTATTGACGAATTGCGTTCCGGCGCATTGGCCGTGACGGGGGGACTCCCGCTGGCATCTGGCACCGGAATTTCTGCTTCGGACAGCGTGATTCAGGTGTCTTCTACGACCGGGCTTTCTGCAACGGGCGGGATCGTCAAAATCGGTGATGAATACGTGGGATATACCGGGCTCGTGACTCAGGCGGGTGGGGGGGTGCTACAGGGATGTATTCGCGGGTATCTGGGCTCTTCGTCGGGTGCCCATGCGGGGGGGGCTCTAGTCTTTCCTCAATCTCATCTCGTTGCTTCAGCTCTCACTTCGGGTTTGGGAGCGGATGACAACGCGCTTCGAGTCTCTTCGGTTTCCGGCTATTCCAATGAAGGGTATGTTCGGGTGGGAGCCGAGATGGTCGGATATACCCGACGGAGTCAAGGGGTGCTGTGGATGCCATCGGTGGATAGCAAGGGGATCTTTCGAGGCGCATTCGGGACCTCCAGAGAAGCTCACTCCGCGGGATCTCTGGTCTACCAGATGCCTTTTCGGTATCCGGACCGTTTCGCACTGGAATATGATGGACCCGAACTCGCCTATTACACGATGGCTGTGAATCGTCCCGGATCCTGGTTTCGTACCTTGCGTTTTGGAAAAGTGGTCGATTCGAATCGCCTCGAAGTGGTGGCTCTGGCTCGATTCGACGGGAGTCCTTCCTGGGCTTCTGCCCCTACCAATCGGCCCGGCGGACTTTGGCTTTTCGAGGGAGCGGATACGGAACATGAACTGGGAATTCAGGCCGATGAAATGGAAATCCGTTTTATGTTCCGGTATCGGAACGGCTCCTACCAGGCTGGGGACTGGAAACGGTCGCCCCTACTGAATGAATTAGCCGTATCCACAAGCACTCCCGAACGGGTTTATCACAATCAGGAGGGCCGATGAGATCTTTGCCTAGGAACGGTAGTTCCGAGGGTGGATTTACTCTTGCTGAACTGCTGGTTGCGGTGGCCATTCTTACCTTTCTGAGCCTCATGCTGGTGACGACAACGGCGAGCACGTTGAGAACCTGGAAGGCGGGTGAAGGGACCCGGCAAGCGTATGCACGCGCCCGGATCGCTTTCGAGGAGATCGGAAGAGATCTGGAACTCCTTCATCCGACCGGTAGGTCTGAAGGAGCGATCAGGTACGGTCTCTACGGAGGGAAACAGCCCAACGGCCGGGTATTTCTTCTCTTTGTCGCCTCGTTCAGCGAAAGGGATGAAACGCTCATTACCTATCGGGCCGGAGAGCAGTCGGTCAGTGAGGGCTATCAAGACTATTACATGGGACGAGAGGTGCCGGGCGTACGGTTGCGAGCTCAGGACGGTTTGGTGGAGATTTTGTATGTGTATGACCCAGATCGTCAGGAGATCAAGCGGATTCGTCGCAGTCCATTAGGCGGTAGCGGTTCGTTGTTCGATCCGAACAATCTCACGCCCGAATACATCGAGAACAACGGGTCGGTGATCGCTAGTAATGTGCTTTATTTCAACGTCCTCTACGGGGGGCCCGAGAGCACGACCTGGGTTGAGGGACAGAGCGTACGTAGCGGGGGCCCTCTTACGAATTGGGATTCGAGTTGTGCTCGGTCGAGTACCTTCCCGTACCGTGGAGATCCGGTCGCTTCGAGGCTGGTAGATGGATTTTATCCGGCAAAGATCCGCGTGACCCTCGTCGCTCAATCCCCCGAACTTTCGATTCGAACCGACACCCTTACCGATATTGACGATCGCGCGGCTCGTATTTCTGTGCTTTCGTTGAAGGGGTTTCCGAACCCCTCCGACGACAAGGTCCGTTATGCGCGATTGGGAACGGAGTGGATCGGATATCGGTCGCAAGGGGACGGAGCGCTACTGGGAGTACGTCGTGGTCAGCGCGGAACGAACGCCCAGGCTCATCCCGCGGGGACTCCGGTCTGGGTCGGCCGTGAATTTACTCTGGTTCGCTCATTGTCGGTGAGTCTACCTTTACGGAGTGAATCCCGATGAGACTCCATACACCCTCCTCCAGATCGGGATTTACACTGGTCGAAATCCTCGTGGCCTTGGGGATCTTCGTGGTGGGTATGGGGTCGCTAGTGGGTTTGCTGATGGCCGCAACCTGGTCCCATCGTCAGGCTCAGATCGAGACCGATGTGACTCTGCTGGTCGATTCTCTCGTTTCAGAAATCGAATCTTCTCCTCATTTCGTGATCAGGCAACCTTTGGCGAACATCCAGAAACGGGAGAGCCGTCAATATCCTGGATTTAGCTACAATGTACGTTTTGAGGCCCTGGATTCGGTAGGATTCGAAGTGTTGAGTGAAATCGAAGTGGAGTGGGCGGAGCGGGGTGAAAAACAAACTCGAATGTTCCGGACCATCTTGCTGAGAAAGTTCCCCTATTGAGTGACGAGGAAATAGTTGTGATGACCAAGAACCTATTGTTGAGTTGCCTTGTCGGATTCCTGGGGGTTTTTCTGTGTTCAGGACTCGATGCCGAAATCGTACGCCTTTCCGGTGGACAGTGGTTGCAGGGTGAGATCGTGGAACACGATGAAAAGCAGTTTGTTCTGGAGAGGTGGGATACCGGTGGAGTGGTGACGATTCAGTGGAGTCGGGTGGTCGTGGACGACCGAAAACGGCTCCAGAGAAAGCTGGGATACATCCTGGAGGAAGATCTGGATGAGAAAGTTGGCGGAATGCGTCTGTTTCTCGTGGACGGCCGGGTGCTGGAAGGGGTCCCCCTCGAAAAGGGGACCGATTCGGAAGTGCTCCGGTTGAAAACCTCCTCCGGTATTCTCCGGATCGAGCGAAGCCGGATTCGGACGGCCACAGCGATCCAGTTGATCGCATCGGAAATCTACAGTGGAGAAGAGTTGTATCGCCAGCAATTAAAGGGACTGAATCCCAAGAGCGCTCAGGATCATTATCGCCTCTGTGAATATCTGGTTCGTCTGGGGAACGTGGAAAAGGCGCTGGAGCATCTTCAGCAGGCTATTCAGATCGATCCTGGTTATGAAGAACGATATGCAGAGCGGGTTTCTTCGCTAAATGAAGAGGTTCAGCGTCGTGCGATCGAGGCTCGTTTCGTTTTGATTCTCTCCAAGGCCAAGGCCAAGAGATTTGATGAGGCCGAGGCGGATCTGGCAGCACTTGTCGCTGAATTCCAGGACAATGCAGGTGCGCTGACACGAGATCCCGCTCTGATCACCGAAGAGATCCAGCAAATGCGTGATGCTCATTTGCAGAGGCAAGTTTTTGATCAGATGATCAGCGCTCTTCGTTCTCTGGCCGGAAAGGCGGCGGGGAAGCGTGGTGTGACATACGATGAGGCGAAAAGTTATGCCGAAGGGTCCATGGGAGAGGAGGCCAAGAAGTTGGTTGCGGCCAAGCTGAAAATCGAGGAACAGGATGTCGAGAGTTTTTTCGAGGAACGCGCCAAGAAAAAATCCTTTCGGGTCAGTTTTGGTAGCGGATCCTTTCTCGTGGGGACTGAAGGAACTAGCAAGGAAGATGCTGGAACTGAAGGGGGGGATGCCCTGGGCCTGAGCAAGGATATCGATGAAATCAAGAAATTGATCGAGAAGATGGGGGGGCCCAAGCTTCAGACCGGTAGGTCGCGAGGGGGGAGCCAGGGAGGGGGTGGCGGATCCGGAGGGCAGAGTGAAACGGATCTCAAGAATCTTTGGTATCGGGCCGCATCTCGGTCTAGTCGAAGTAATCTGATGTTAGGTCTGTATGCGATTCAGCACCTCCAGGTCGAACGGAATCTCTGGACGCCCTGTTCGGGTTGCGGAGGCAAGGGAGTTCGGGTTCATATGGTCGCGGGGAGCAACGCAGGAACACGGCATCGAGTGTGTACTCGTTGTCGAGGTATGCGCTACGACCGGACGGTTGTGTTCAAATGAGACCATCTTTCCGTGACTGAACTTCATCTGGATTGCTTTAGCGGAATCGCTGGAGACATGTTTCTCGGCGCTCTGATCGACCTCGGATTTCCTCTCGGTCGACTTCAGAGCGAATTGATGCCAATGGGGCTTTCGGATTGCTATGAGATCTCGGTGCGAAAGGTGCTGCGTCATGGGATCGCTGCGACCGATTTGCGGGTAAAGGTTCACCAGCCTGCCGGACATCGGCACTACAGTGAGATCCGAAAACGGATCGAGACGACCTCTTTGCCGGAACGGGTTCGGATGCGTTCGCTGGCCATTTTCGACGCGCTGGCCGAAGCGGAGTCCCGTGTTCATGAGGTTCCGGTAGACCGTGTTCACTTTCATGAGGTGGGTGAAGTGGATGCGATCGTGGATATCGTTGGAGTGTGCCTGGGGCTAGAGGCGCTGCAGGTTGACGAAGTTTTCGGGAGTGAGATCTCGGTGGGTTCCGGATTTGTGAATACCGCCCACGGAAGATTGCCGGTCCCGGCGCCGGCTACCGCCTATCTTTTGGAGGGGATGCCGATTCGCCCAGGAGGAGTTGAATCCGAAATGGTGACTCCAACCGGCGCGGCCCTTCTGCGCGGACTGGGTGTCCAGTTCAGGTCGCCGCGCATGCAGGTGAAAAAGGTCGGGTACGGAGCCGGGGATCGGGAGCAGGATGCCTTTCCGAATCTCCTTCGAGTTTGGATGGGGGAAGGGACGCCTGGTGTTCAGAATTCGTTGTTCGAGCTGCAGTGCAACTTGGATGATCAGACTCCAGAGCAAGTCGCTTTCGTGGTCGACCGGATCCGGGATCTGGGGGTTCAGGAAGTGTTCACCACACCGGTGCTGATGAAAAAGGGGAGAGCGGGCGCTCTGCTGACGGTTCTGGTGGAGGAGAGTCTGGTGCAACGGGTGGAGTCGGAACTTTTTTCTCAGGCCCGTACGCTGGGTGTACGACGACATCGAGTGGAGCGGACGGAGCGCTTTCGCCGTACGGATTCGGTCGAATTCTCGGATGGAAGCGTGCGTATCAAACGTTCCTGGGGAACCGATGCGCCAGAGGTCATCAAACCCGAATTCGAGGATTGCGCTCGTCTTGCCAATCGTAGGGGGGTGCCGCTCTGGAAAATCGTTCAGGAGGTCGAACGAAAACTGGAAGCGAGTGACGAGGGCGGTTCAATCGAATCCCAAAAGTAATTCCTTTTCGGGGTGTTTTGCCAAGAAAGTTTACATCGCCTTGCTAATCTCCTTTACGAACGCAGATGGGAAATTCTTTGCTGGTAAAGGCTTGCGTGTGTGGCATGGACTTTGCTCTGATTCTTGCCGAACCGGATTTATCGGCAGATTCAAAACTTTTCAATCAGTTAGGGTGTGATGTGATGAACTGGAAACTTCAAGCAGTCATGGTTTCGCTAGGATGTTTTTTGGCCAGCGGTGTCTCAGCTCAGGAAGAGCGTGAGGCCAAGAGGAGCAAGGTGCTCGAGCGTTTTGACGCCGATGGAGATGGAAAACTCTCCGACAAGGAAAAAGCTCGAGCCAAACGAGCCAAAGAAAAACGATCGGCTCAATCTCCCGAGGAACGGAAGGCTCGAATGCAGGCGCTGCTCAAGCGTTTTGATACCGATGGAGATGGAAAACTTTCCAAAGAGGAAAAGTCCAAACTTCGTGAGGCGAAGGCCAAGAGCCGTCAGGACAAAGGCAAGCGGGCCAAAGGCAAGAAAGGCAAAGGCGCCGGAAGCGCTGAGAGAAAGGCCCGACTTTTGAAACGATTCGATTCCGATGGAGACGGGAAATTATCCGAGCAGGAGCGGGCTGCGGCTCGAAAGGCTCGTGCAGAGCGAGGTCAAGATGGGGAAGCTCGTGAACGGAAGCGAGCGATGCTCTTGAAACGTTTTGACAGTGATGGAGATGGGAAACTCTCTCCCTCGGAGCGAGACGCGGCCCGAGAAAAGCTTCAGAACAGGCCGGAGAGAAAGGGTCAACCCAAACGGTCTCCTTCTGCTCCCGAGCGTCGGGCCTGATCTCGACTGTCGAGCATTGGAATGATTGTGGAGTGGGCTGGTGTTTATCCAGCCCACTCTTTTTTGTGCAATTATCCGGAGATGAGACTCTGTGTCCGATTCGTCGGTTTGGTATAAAGGCGCCTCCACTGGAGATGTCGCTGTATTCAAGCCGAGGAAGGAACATGGCCAAGCTGGGACTGGAACGAGAGATTGTGGATCAGGAGGTGTACGACAGAGCGATCGCGCACTGCCGGGAGCAGGGGATCTGTTTCCCGACATTTTCGCAGCTGGCCCACCCGGATACGATTCCGGCTGGTATTCGCTCCGCTCTGGAGACGGTCTCTCCCGACGAGGCACATCCACTGAATCTTTTCCGAGTGCACTGGTATAACTCGCCAGATCGGCAAGGTTTTTCCAGCGTCCCCATGTACCTGGAAATCCCCGGAGAGCTGACGGGAGTTCGAGCTCGTATCGTGGTGGCTTTGGGGCGATTTTTCCCCATGATCGACGCGCATAAAGTGCTGGCAGCGTACGGGTGTTTAGCTCCAAGAATGGTCACCGGGCAGTTCGATCCGACTCGACATCGAGCCGTTTGGCCGTCGACGGGTAACTACTGTCGTGGCGGGGTTGCGATCAGTCGACTCATGGGATGTCACGGAGTCGCGGTTTTGCCCGAAGGGATGAGTCGCGAGCGGTTTGATTGGCTCGACCGTTGGGTGCTGGGCCCAGAAGATATCATTCGCACCGTAGGTACCGAGAGCAACGTGAAGGAGATCTATGATGCCTGCAATGCGTTGGATCAAGATCCCGAGACGATCATCTTCAACCAGTTCTGCGAATTCGGGAACTATCTGGTTCATTCGTTTTGTACCGGGAAGGCCCTGGAATCTGTGTTCCGGAGTCTCAAGAAGAAATCTCCCGATATCGAGGCTCGGCTTTTTGTCTCGGCGACCGGTTCGGCGGGCACGATCGGAGCCGGAGATCATCTGAAACGTACGCTGGGAACCCAAATCGTAGCGGTGGAAGCGCTCGAGTGTCCGACGCTCCTTTACAACGGATTTGGAGAGCACAATATTCAGGGGATTGGGGACAAGCATGTTCCCTACATCCATAACGTTATGAATACCGATTTTGTGGTCGGTATATCCGATGAGGTCACCGATACACTGGCGGTTCTTTTTCGGCGACCGGAGGGACGAAAGTTCCTGGTCGAGCGGCACGGACTGGATCCTTCCGCAGTTGAACGGTTGGGTGACCTGGGCCTTTCGGGAATCTGTAATGTGGTCGCTGCCATCAAGGCGGCCCGGTATATGGACTTGGGAGCCGATGATGTAGTGATCACCGTGGCGACCGACGGTGCGGATCTCTATAACAGCGAGATTTCAAAGGCGATCGAGGAACGGTTTGGAGGGAACTTTTCCGTCCTGGATGCGGCCGAGATCTATGGGGCTCATCTGCGCGGATTGCGTACGGATCATGTTTCCGAATTAACTCATGTGGATCGGAATCGAATTTTCAATCTGGGTTACTTCACGTGGGTGGAACAGCAGGGAGTTTCTGTGAGTGAGTTCCAGGCACGAAGAGACCCGTCTTTCTGGACCGGTCTCTCGGATTTGATTCCCGCCTGGGATGCTCGGATTCAAGCGTTCAACGAGTCGACTGGGCTGATTTCTCGATATTCCTGACGAGAACGCTGGGATCACATACCGTAGGCGTCTAGTAGCGCCTTCAGGCGATTTTCGGCACTACGCCAGATCTCTAACTGTTCCTGGGCGGGGGAGATCTTGCGTTCGAGGACGAGTTCGCAAATCGGGTCGAGGTATCGGGTCTCTGGGGGGGATATCCGGGAGAGTCCGTCGCGGGAGGCCTGGAGGAGTGTCGAACTGATCTCCATCAGGCTCTCATTTCCCGCCTGCGCGTGAAGTCCGCGGATGGCGGCATCACGATACAAGGATAGATGGTTCAGAGTGGAGAGCTCATCGCTGATCTCAACCGCCACGTTTCGGGCCGTGGGGTCGTAGATCAGTCCACACCAAAATGCTGCGACGGCAAGAGCACGTTGGGGAGTCTGCCCATCTGCTGAACGAATCTCGATGAAGGATTTCATGCGTGCGTGAGGGAAGACGGTTGAAAGGTGAAGATCCCAATCGCTCCAGGTCGCCTGATGGCCCTCGAAGCCTTCGCGAAGGAATTGGTCAAATGTCAGGCCCCGGGTCGGGAGATAGTGTCCGTCGCGAAGAATGAAGAACATGGGGACGTTGAGACCGTATTCGGTGTAGGACGCGAAATCGAGAGATCCTTCGAGAGCCCCCGGAACCGCTCCGCAGCGATGGGGGTCGGTGTCGAGCCAGATCAGGCTACGATGGGATAGAGCGCCGGTTTCTTTACCTTGAGCGATGGGGCTAGAGCCAAAAAGGGCCACGGCGACTGGAGTCAATTGATGAGTGAGCTTGAAAATCTCGGTGACATCCGCTTCGTCAGAGTAATCCAGGGACGTCTGAACAGCGGCAGTCCCTTTCATCATGTGGTGACCAAGTTGTCCGGTCTGGGAAAGTACCTCGCGCATTACGTTGTAGCGACGTTTGGGCATCCACGGAGAGGATGCGATGGGGGCGAAAGGTTGACATCCGGTAGCCAGTACACGAAATCCGAGTTCCTGAGCCACGGCGCGGAGTTCGTTGCAGAACCGCTCCTGGTCTTGGTCTAGTTCGGTAAGAGTCTTCCGAGGCGCGGAAGAGAGTTCCACCTGCCCTCCTGGCTCGAGGGTGACAGATTCACCTTCCCGCCGGAGTGCGATGACGTATTCACCTTCCAGTTCTTTTTCCCACTTGTATCGGTCCGCCATCTGGCTGAGTAGCGCGCCGATACCGCAAGGTCCTTCGTGGGGTATCGGAGATCCGGTTACCGGGTCCAGGGCGAAAAATTCGATCTCGAGTCCAATGCGTCGATTTTCTGGTGGCGATGCGGCCTCTGAAAACGCAGCGATGAGTTGGGCGCGGTTTTCGAGAATAAGATTGGGGGCGGGTGACAAGATCAACAACCTTCGCCGAGACGTTCGGCATTGCGTGATGGAAGTCGCGAGTAGGAGTGGATGCGGGCCATGGCTTTTGCAATATCGTAGGGAACCCTGCGAAATTGAACAGTGAGAATTTTCTCGGTATTTTTGCAAAGAACATAACATGCTCGGGGGTCTTGGTCGCGGGGTTGTCCGACTGAACCGACGTTCACAATGGTTTTTCCAGTGCCGATCGGAATCGGCTCTTCGCCAAGCTCTTTCTGAGTTTTAAAGGAAAGGTGGGGGTGAGTTGAAAATATGCCCGGAAGGTGGGTGTGTCCAACTAGGGCGATCGAGTCGAAATGAGTGAAGGTTGCTTCCAGTTTCTCAGGTCGCTGACGGGGATCGTCGGGCATGAGGTATTCCGATAGTGGGTCGCGTGGGGAGGCGTGAACGTAAAGGAAATCCTCCTCCTGGTGACGATGGGGGAGATTGGCGAGGTAGTGCCACCGACGGCGGGTTTTCATTCCGCTGAGAATCCCCGGTCGCATCTCCTTGCGAGCGTGGGAGAGGCCGGCGCGGGCTGCATCGGAAAAGCCCATGGTGCCGTGTATCACAGCATGATCGTGGTTCCCGCAAAGGACCACTCGGCATTTTTTGCGAATCAGGTCTACGCAGGCTATGGGGTCCGCACCGTAGCCGACCAGATCTCCCAGGCAGTCGATGTGATCTACGTCGTGGGATCGTATGTCCGAAAGAACCGCTTCAAGCGCTTCGCGATTAGCGTGAATATCTGAGATGATAGCTCGTAACATGCTCTATTATGAGTGTTTACGAAGCGACAGGGTGATGGGCGTTCCTCCCAGGTCGAAGGATTTGGATCTCCAGCCTGCTTCACCCGAACCGCAGGAAAGGTCTTCAGTGAGGGTTTCCTCCATGAGCCATTTCCGGTGTGCGTCGATCGCTTCGTGCGTCGGATCTTGAGCGTCATAGCGAATCTCGATTCGATCCGTCACTGCGAGCCCTGCCTCCTTGCGCATCTCCTGGATTTTCCGTTTGAGATCGCGAGCCACTCCTTCGGCTCGAAGGGTGTCATCGATCACGGTGTCGATCTGGAGGGCAATGCCCGCCTCGGAATCTTGACTGAATCCTTCCGCGAAGGTCTGACGGATATCCAGGTCCTCTGCCTCGATGGTTACAGATCGACCATCGGGTAAGGACAAGGAAATCGCTTCTCCCGCCGCGGCTTTTTGCGCAATTTGCGTGGAGTCTATAGAGGCTAACTGGCTGGCAACCGACTTGACGTCCGGTCCGAGTTTGGGCCCCAGTGTGCGAAAATTGGGTTTGATCGAGTAGGAGACCAGTTGATCTAGATTGTCTTCGAATTGGATATTTTTCACATTCAATTCTGAGAGTACGATCTCTCTGAACCGATCTATCGATTTGCGAACGCTGGTCGAGGTCAGATGAAGCGTCACGCATGAAAGCGGTTGGCGAACCTTGAGCGCTGACTCTTTTCGAGCGTGAAGGCCTAAGCGAACCACGTTCTGAATTTGTGCCATGTCCGCGATGAGGTCATCATCCTCTTCGCAGGGTTGGGATTCTGGAAAATCGGAAAGATGGACGCTCTCGGGCCAGGACTCATCGGCCCCCGTGCGTAAATTCTGGTGGATGGTTTCGCATGTAAAAGGAATGACAGGTGCCAGAATGCGGGTCGTTGTGGTCAGGACGTGGAAGAGCGTTCGGAAAGATTCCGGATCTTTCCCGTGGTAGAAACGACGTCGGGAGAGACGGAGGTACCAGTTGGACAGGTCTTCAAAGAACCTTTCTCCATGGTCCACAACCGAGGCCGTGTCGTAGGATTCGAGGCTGTTTTTGACAGAATCGATCAAGCGGTTGAGTTTGGCCAGGATCCATCGGTCCAGGTCGGTGCATCGAGCGGGATCGTACGCAACGGTAAGGTCCGGCTTCTCGGTGTTGGCGGTCAATACGAAAAAGGAGTACACGCTCCAGAGAGTCATCAGTTTGCGTTTGGATTGTTCGGCGGGTTCGTAACCGAAACGAATGTCGGTCGCCAGAGGAGCGGCGGCGTAGAGCCATCGCATGACATCGGCTCCCATCCGTTCGGCCGCCTCGTCGAAGAGAATCATGTTCCCGCGCGTTTTGGAGAATTTACCTCCTGATTCGTCAAGCATCCGTTCATAGGCGACGACGGTTTTGTAAGGGGGACGATTCTCGAGAGTGACTGCCATGAAAAGGAGAGAATAGAACCAGAGGCGGACCTGTTCTCGCATTTCAACCACAACCTGCGCCGGAAACCATCGATCCCAGTAGGATCGGTCCGAATTCGTGTAGTCGAGGGTAGAGAACGGGACGATACCGGCATCGAGCCAGCAATCGCCCACTTCGGTCACTCGCTCCACCGGGTTCCCGCATTCGGAGCATTGGATCCGGATCTTGTCGATCCAGGGGCGATGAAGCTCTCGGAGGTCCTCGAGGGAATCGGTCGCGCGTTGTTCCAGTTCGGCTCGGCTTCCCAAGATGGTTAGAGTGCCGCACTGACAGCGATAAAACGGAAGGGGAAGTCCCCAGAAGCGACGGCGACTGATACACCAGTCTCCCATGTTGTCGAGCCAGTCTTGCATCAGTTTGCCGACATGGGATGGGATCCACTGCACTTGCTCGGCCGCGGCTTTCATCGGCTCGCGAATTTCTCGACAAGAGATGAACCATTCGTGGACCAAGCGGAAGACCAATTCCTGCTGGCAACGCCAGCAATGGGGATATCGGTGCTGGTAAGATTCGGTACGGTAAAAATAGCCCTGGGTACGAAGGTGATCAAAGATTCGTGAGGCGATGCCGGAAACATTTTCACCGCCAAATTCTTCGTATTCATCAGTTGGGTACATGCCACTTTCGTCGATCGGCATGATGACTTCCAGGTCCAGGGTGCGACTCAGTTCGTAGTCTTCCGCACCACAGCCGGGGGCGATATGAACAATCCCGGTACCTTCGTCGGCGGAAACTTCGTTCCAGGGGATGACGCGCAATCTGGCCTGCTGACGGGCGGGGATGTCGATCGGGCCACGATAAGTGAGTCCCACGAGTTGGGATCCTTTGATCGTTCCCACGATTTCGTGCTCACCCTCGATCGCTTCTAGGCGGGCGGCGGAGAGGATGTAGGTCTCTTCTCCTTGACGGACCTTTACATAGTCGAGATCCGGGTTGACGGCCAGCGCGGTGTTGGCAGTCAAGGTCCATGGGGTGGTGGTCCAGACGAGGAAAAAGAGATCGGCTTCACCGGTCACGGGTAATTTGATGTAGACCGCTTCGTGGGTAATCTCCTTGTAGCTGTCGGCGAGTTCGTGCTGTGAAAGACTGGTGCCGCACCGGGTGCACCAGGGCATGGGACGATAACCCCGATAGAGCCAACCCTTGTCGTGACATGTTTTCAGGAAGTGCCAGATTGTTTCGATATTCCGGTCCGACATCGTAAAGTAGGAGTCGTTCCAGTCCATCCACTGGCCGAGACGTCGGGATTGCTCGGATTGCACCTTGGAAAAGCGTTCGACTCGAGCCCGGCAAGCTTCGCTGAATCGGTCCATGCCGTACTCTTGAATGGCCCCTTTGGAATCCAGGCCGAGCTCTTTTTCCACCTCGACTTCGACCCAGAGACCCTGGCAGTCGAAACCGTTCTGGTAGCGAAGGTCAAAACCGTTCATGGCCCGATATCGCTGGTAAATATCCTTATATGTCCGTCCCCAGGCGTGGTGGACACCCATCGGATTGTTGGCCGTGATCGGGCCGTCGATAAAGCTGAAAGCAGGCTTGCCCTGGTTCAGTTTGACCCGCTTTTCAAAAATTTCATTGTCTTCCCAGAACGCGAGTATTTCCTTCTCGAGTGCCGGGAAATCGGGGATTTTGGGGACGTCGCAGAACATGAGGCCTCGGTAGTCGGTCTGGAGTGAAAAGAAGCGAGGTAAGCGGGAGGTGGAGGAGACTACTCAACCCGTGTTCTTGTGTCAAACCGACGGTCGAACTCCTGATGAAGCGCCCAGAAAAGTCTTCAGGGAGAGAAAGAAGGGTTCCGGGCGCGCAAGGAGTGATGAAACCGAAATCGCCGAAGGGTGAATGAAGGGTCAGAACGCTCCAAAGGACTCACTCATCAGGAATTCGGCGTTGGTACGGTATCGTTTGACCAGACCTTGAAGACGTTCCATCGCTTCGATCGGTTTGAGGCCGGTGAGAGCCTTTCGAAGAGTCCACATTCTTTGCAGCTCTTCGGGGTCCATGAGTAGCTCTTCTTTTCTGGTACCACTGCCTGTGACGTCGATGGCGGGCCAAACTCTCTTGTCCGCGAGGCGTCGGTCGAGATGGAGTTCCATGTTTCCGGTCCCTTTGAATTCCTCGAAGATGACTTCGTCCATGCGACTGCCGGTTTCGACCAGCGCGGTTGCCATGATGGTCAGGCTGCCGCCCTCTTCGATATTGCGGGCTGCTCCGAAGAATCGTTTAGGCTTTTGAAGCGCGCTGGCATCGACACCGCCGGAAAGGATTCGGCCGGAGTGGGGGCTCTCGGTGTTATACGCGCGCGCCAGGCGGGTGATCGAGTCGAGAAGGATCACGACATCTTGACCACACTCCACCATGCGTCGGGCCTTTTCGATGACCATCTCGGCGACCTGGATATGCCTGCTGGCGGGTTCATCGAATGTGGAGGAGATGACTTCTCCTTCCACCGAGCGTTCCATGTCGGTGACCTCTTCGGGACGTTCATCGATCAAAAGAACGATCAGTTTGGTTTGGCGGTTGTTATTGGTGATTGACTGAGCGATTTTTTGGAGAAGGACGGTTTTGCCCGACCGGGGAGGCGCCACGATCAGGCCGCGCTGACCTTTGCCGATGGGAGTGAGGAGATCCATGATGCGCATGTTCAAGCCGTCCGGATCGTGCTCGAGCAGCAGGCGTTCTTCTGGGTAGAGCGGTGTCAGATCATCGAAATGAGCTCGCTGGATATCTTCTTGCGGGGCCTTCCAGTTGATGGCTTCAACTCGCAGGAGGGCAAAATATCGTTCACCTTCTTTGGGGGGACGGATCTGGCCAGAGATCGTGGTGCCGGTTTGAAGATTGAATCTTCGGATCTGAGTCGGGCTGATATAGATGTCGTCCGGGGAAGGGAGATAGCTGTATTTGGGGCTTCTGAGAAACCCAAAACCTTCCTCGTGGATTTCCAGAACCCCTTCACCGTAGAGAAGGCCATTTTGTTGCACTCGGTGTTGAAGGATCCGAAAAATCAGATCTTGTTTCTTCAGGCCGGAAGTGTCGGGGACATTTTCCTGGGACGCGGTAGACCGAAGTTGCGTGGTGGTCAACTTCTGGAGTTCCGTGAGGTGAAATTGTGGAGCGCTTTTGATCTTGTCGTAGTCGTGCTCGGATTCTTTCTGAGGGGATTTTCCTCGTCTTTTGTTGGGAATCCGATTGGGGGCGGCTTTTGCCCGTCTCGAATTCTTGATGGTGGTCTCCCGGATGTGTGGCATGGTGATCTCCCTGTTATCTAATGCCGTTTGCGCTTAGGTGTGATGAAAGTTTCCCAGATCCGCTGGATCTCCTCCTGAGCGCCTTCGGGAGGACCGTTGTTGTCAATGACAACGGTGGCGAGTTGTTTTTTCTGTTCAGTCGGAATCTGGTTCAATTCCCGTCGTTCAAGTTCTGTTGCATCCCATCCACGATGTTCGACTACGCGGCGAACTCTCTCTTCGCGGGCGACATCTACATGAATCAGGAGGTCGCAAAGGGCGTCAAGGCCTGTTTCGTGGAGCAGTGCAGCGTCTAGGATGAGTACCGGAAGGAGAGTGGAAGTCGAGGAGTCATCCACGGCTTGAAGAACGGTTGTCTCCAGTCGAGAAAGAAGCCAGGGATGTGTCAGCTCCTCGAGAATCTTCAACTCTTCGGGGTCTTGAAATACGATGCTTGCGAGAGCCTGGCGATTGATGTCTCCGGGGGGGTGAAAAACCCTTTCTCCCCATCGGTCCTTCAGGGCCTGCTGCACCTCCGGGTCCTCAAACGCTTGGCGGGCGGCTTCATCCCCATCGAAAAGTATGCAGCCGAACCTTTTGAATTCTGCCGAAACGCTGGATTTTCCGCTGCCGATCCCACCGCTGATCCCCACGAGGTACGCCGCATTTTCGATGCGGTCTCGAATTTTCTGGAGTTTATCCAGACGAGCAGGAGAAAGAGGGGTGTGACGCTTCATTTCGTGTCGGCCCAGTTGCTACCGGAGGCGAGATCTACAACAAGGGGAACCTGTAGCGGGAGCGCGTTGGTCATGAGAGATTCGATTTGAGGACAGGCCTGATCGAGGTGGCAAGATTCGATTTCGAAGAGAAGTTCGTCGTGAATTTGCAGGAGTAAAGTTGCCGGCAGTTCCTTCTGGTAGATCGCCTGATAGACATCGATCATGGCTCGTTTGATGAGATCTGCGGCCGAGCCCTGGACGATGGTGTTAACAGCCATGCGCCGGGAAGCGTCGCGTTGCATGGGTTGTTGGCTGGAGAGTCCTGGGAGGGGGCGTCGGCGTCCGAGAAGGGTTTGAACTTCACCTTCCGATTCAGCTCTTTTGATGACCTCCTGGATCCATTGGGTGACACCGGGAAATCGTTGGTGGTAGGCATCGATGAATTCGGCGGCTTCGTCTCTCGGGATGCCGAGTTCTTTGGAAAGGCCAAAAGGGGTTTGGCCGTAAACGATTCCAAAATTGACCGCCTTGGCCTGGCGACGCTGCTCGGCACTCACTTGATCGGGGGAAGTGTCAAAGATAGAGGCTGCGAGGGAGGTGTGAATGTCTTCGCCGTGTTTGAACGCTTCAGTCAGTGTTTGATCAGAAGAAAGATGCGCGAGCATCCGGAGCTCGACTTGACTGTAATCGGCCGACACCAATTGATGATTCGCGGTTGGCGCGACGAAAGCGGCTCGGATTTTGCGCCCTTCTGTCGTTCGGATAGGGATGTTCTGAAGATTGGGATCGGAACTGGAGAGGCGACCGGTTGCGGTACCTGATTGATGGAAACTGGTGTGGATTCTTCCGGTGGTGGGGTGAATGAGTCTCGGTAGGGCGTCGACATAGGTCGATGTCAACTTGACGAGTCCCCTGTACTCCAGGAGTAATCCGGCGATCGGGTGCTTGTCGCGAAGTTGCTCCAGGACCTCGGCGTCGGTGGAGTATCCGGTTTTTGTTTTTTTACCCGGGGGGAGTTCGAGTTCATCGAAAAGAACGGTTCGTAATTGAGCGGGGCTGTCGATGTTGAAGGGGTGGCCCGCCGAGGTGTGAATCCATTCCCGGAGATGTTCGATTCGCTCGCCTAACCTTTCGGAAATTTGCTTCAGGAGATCCCGATCCAGGGTGATCCCTGTCGCTTCCATACCGACGAGAACTCGAAGTAGCGGCATCTCCAACTGGGAGAAGAGTTCCCACAATTTTTCTTGATGGAGGGCCTTTTCCAGGATCGAAGCCAATCGGAAGGCGATGTCGGCATCTTCGCAGGCATAAGTGCAGACTTCGGTCACTGAAACCTGGTCGAGTGTCTTCTGGGATTTTCCCTTTCCGATCAGTGTATGGATCGGAACGGTTTTGTAGTTGAGGTGAGCCAGTGCAAGAGCGTCCAGAGAACGCCCTCCACGTTGCGAAGGATTCAGCAGCCAGGCCGCGATGAGTGTATCCAGAAAAACGGGCCCTGGTTGGATGCCGTGACACGCAAGAACCACGTCGTCGTATTTGAGGTTCTGGCCCACGCGCTCCCGATTCGGGTCGGTGACGAACGGTTCGATGCTGGCCAGAGCGGTCGACTCCTCGATGTAATCTTCGCCTTTGGGTACACGAATCGGGATGTAAAACGCTTCCGCCTCTTTGAAGCTGACCGAGATGCCGACGAGGGTTGCCTGGGTCGGATCGGTGGATGTGGTCTCCAGGTCGAAGGCAAAACGAGACTCGAGTTTCCAACGGGCGAGAAGTTTGTTCAGTTTTTCCTGCGAGTCGACTAAGTGGTAGTGGGCATCTTTGGTGACGCTCTTGGGGCTCGAGTTGTTCAGAAAACGACGGAATCCGAGAGTCTCGAAAATCTCAGTCAACCGATTCAGGTCGGGGGATTGACGGCGGCAGGTGTCGGGCTGGAATTCGACCGGAGCCTGAACGTTGATGGTTGCCAGTTCTCGGCTGAGTAGCGCTTGGTCTTGGTGATCCCGAAGCCGTTCCTGGAGTTTCTTGCCGCGGACTTGATCCGCGCTGGCCAGGACCGCCTCAAGCGTTTCGAACTCCAGAAGAAGCTTTTTCGCCGTCTTGGGGCCTACGCCAGGGATGCCTGGGATATTGTCGACTGAATCTCCTGTCAGCCCCAAAAAGTCGCAGAATTGATCCGGCCGAAGACCGTCGGAATCCAGTAGTGAATCGGAGGTGATGAACTCATTCTTCCTGGATATATACATATTTGTGAGCGGGCCAAGGAGTTGTTTCATGTCCTTGTCCGGGGTGACGAGAGTGACTGCGATGTCTAGATTTGAGGCCTGACGGGCGAGCGTTCCCATAAGATCGTCCGCTTCGAAACCGGAAACTTCGAAAACGGGAATGCGGTAGCCCTCGAGGATCTGTTTGATCCAGTCGAATTGGGGGATCAGTTCTTCGGGCATCGGCTTCCGCTGGGCCTTGTATGCTGGGTAGCGTTCATGCCGGAAAGTGGGCCCTTTGGCATCAAAAACGACCACACAGTAAGTGGGTTGCTGTTTCTGGAGGATCGAACGGAGGATGTTGGTAAACCCGAAGATCGCTCCGGTGGGGATGCCGTTCGGGCTAGATAATCCACCCATGGCATAAAATGCCTGATAGGCTTGAGCGTGACCGTCGATGACGTAGAGGGTTTCGGTCATGACCGGAAGTGGGAAGTGACGACAAACCGGCGGTACCGGGAGTCGGGGTGAGGAGTGAATTGTGGTGTGGGTTCTGTTGGGTTGGTTTGACAGAGCAAACCGAAGTGGTCCGGATTCTAAGAGATCGGACCAAATCGGGTCAAGGGGCTGGGAGGAAAATTTGGTCCAAGGTCGGTCAATCCCTGATCCGAGGTTCTTTTACATGAACTGGATGAGGATCGTTGACAGAGCATAAAGTCGGCCTATAATGCTCGGATCGCTCAAACTGAGCCAAGGAGATGCCAGACATGGACATGTATGGATCCAATCGGGGGGTCGGTATTATCCCCCTAGTCGTATTTGTTATTTTGTGGATCGGTTCCGCCGTTCTCGCCTTCGTGTCTTTAGAAGATCACAAGAAGGAGATGGAAGAGGTCCAGCGCTATAAGCTAGAAGCACTCGATCAAGGTGACACCGTTCAAATGCTCAAGGAGCGTCGAGACGAACTCGAAGAACAGATCACCTACCTCGGGCGCTTGATGGGGTATGAATTTCAATCTCCATCCGAAGCTGGAGATGCTGGGGACTTTCCGCAGTCCACATTCCTCAGCGGTGCGATCAACGCCATCAAGGACTTCAATCAAGAAGATGATGTCGAGGAGATGTTCGGTGCGAACCCGAAGGAAGACAAACTCTATAGGCAGTTTGGGACCAAGGGCTATTCCGTCGAACATTCCATTAAGCTCCGACGGGTACTCGCTGCACGCAAGTTAGAACTCCAGGAGCTCGATGATCAATTACAGTCCTGGCGCGCCTACGAAAAACTGGTCCAGGGCATTGAGCAGGATGAAAAGCGCCATCAGAGTACCTTTGCCGATGGGGTGCGAGGAAACCTTCGGTACGAGGAGGGGGGGCGGACCAAGTCTTATGCTTACGACATCCCTGGGAAAAAGTCCTTTCGCCAGAAATGGACCGAAGATCGTGATCGGTATGAGTCCGCCTACAAGGCCAATTCCTCGGGGAATGCGGTTCTTCAAGACATGGCCAGGTTAGAGAGCGATGTCCGTGAAAAGATCGGCGAATTTTCGGCCCGGGTCGAAAAGAGGATGGCCGATATCGCTGCAATGGAAAAGAATCACAAGGCAAAGAAAGACAGCCTGAAAGGACAGATCCAGGAACTGGTTCAGGCACGTAAAGGCTTTTCGGCAGTCGTCTCCCAGGGCCAGGGGGGGGCATCCAGTCGGGTCGAGGAGGAAACTCCTGACGGCAAGATTGTGGTCTCCAATCCGGTTACCGGAGAAGTTTACATCAACGTGGGTAAAGACTCGGGACTCCAGCGTGGCGTTGTTTTTCACGTGTATCGTCGGGGGCGAGGTCACCAATGGCTCTACCGTGGAAAGATCGAGGTCAAGAAAGTGCTGGATAAATTGTCCGCCGCTTCGATCGTTTCTCAGGAAAACGAAGTGGATCCGGTGAGTGCTGGAGACCGAGTATTCAATCGCTTCTTTGATGCCAAGAAGTCCCGTCACGTCGCTTTCATCGGAGATTTTGATGACTCGGACATCGGCCGGATGCGACGGTTGCTGGCACGTGTCGGTGGGGTCTTGGATCGGAAAGTTTCGGTGGTAACCGATTTCTATGTCGAGGCCGAGGGCCTGGATGAGGGAGACAGGAATCTTCAACGGGCCAAGGCCCTCGAAATCCGCAAGATCACGATAGAGGATCTAGAGAGAGAACTCGAATGAGTAAGGGAGTCCAGCGATGATGCTGTTTGGTAATCGGCGGGGCATGTCGCCCGTCCCTCTAATAATCT
>JASMLP010000165.1 GCA_030748635.1 Planctomycetota bacterium | reverse complement strand
TTCGAGCAGTTCCCTTCGCCGGCAAGCATCCCCCAGCAGAACATAACGATCCTCAGCCCGACATATACCGTAAATCGCTACCATATAAGCTTTTGGGGTCAAAGAGGCCGAAGCTTGCCCCTCGCCAACCCCCAAGGAATTCACATCGCTGGTCGTCTGGGCATGCAAAAAACTTCGTGCGTCGGGACCGGACACATCAATCCGTGAAAATGTTTCGACCCCGATCGATCCCACCCCTCGCCTCAGGGCGAGAACCGCCTGGGAAACCGCATCATCCGACTGGAGTATAGACATAAAAAAGCCCTCGGAGAGCATCTCGAAACAGGAGAACCCTTCCAAAAATGGAGTATAATCTATTCATTAAACATTGAGCGTATGTCGATTCGCTCCCTTTCCTGGTGGAGTCTTCGAGGCGTGAATCTCCATGTTCGATCAAATCCCGTTTTACCACGTGTCTCTCAACGTCCGTTGATTCACTCCTAACCCACTCCTCGCGCGCATCTTCAACCACCTCATCGGAGGATTCCATGTCCAATCCCACTCCGCCCCCCACTCAGCAACTCATCGAGATGACCGATAAGGCCATCCACGAAGTTCAGCGTCTCATCCAAACAGATCCGGAAAAGGGTGGAATGGGTTTGCGCTTGGGTGTCGCAGGAGGAGGCTGTTCCGGTTTTTCCTACAAATTCGAATTCGACCACAAAAAGGATCTCGACAACACGATCCCGTTCGAGGGGTTCGAGGTCTATCTGGACCCGAAATCATCTATTTACCTGAAAGGTCTGACCGTGGACTACCAAGATGGTCTGGAGGGAAAAGGGTTCCAGTTCATCAATCCCAACGCCACCAACACCTGCGGCTGTGGCGAATCCTTTTCCATCTGAAGAGACCTGGAACGAGCACTCCTCTCTGACCGCCCCCACAGGCCGAGATCCGATGCCTTGCCCATCGACCCAGTCCTGAAATCGAAGGGGCCGAGTGAACGGGCGAAACAAACGGGAAAAAAACCCCTCACTCATTCGTATCCGAACCGGACTCCGCCGAGTTCACCGATTGGACTCCGCCAAACAGATGCTCTCTCAGATCAGGATTGGAACCATCAAATTTCCAGATCCAGGCATCGAGGATGTAGTGAGTCGCCTGAGGAACGGTCAAAAGAGGTACCACCAGAGTCAGCATGGAATTGGAAAGATAAACCTGGGGAAGCGATCCGAAGAACATCCCGTGTTCATGCCAGACCAGAAGATCCGCGAGCCCCTCTTCCAGATAGCCCAGAAGCAGGAGAAATCCCAGGAAATACACGAGACCGGTCGGTCGAAAAAGTCGTCGCCACCCGGTTTCGGTCCTGCCCCACTTGTTTCTCCCGTACACCCAGATCAGGGCGATGTAGGGCACCCCGTGAGCCACCACATTAGTCACCGTAAACGCGAAATCCGAGTTTAAAAAAACGATGCCCACGTACCAGACCGAAGCGGTCGATAAAACGATTCCTATCTTGCCAAGATTCAAACTCTTTCCGCCCACCCAAAGCTGAATTTGTCGTAACAAGAATGTCCCTAAAATGGCGGAGTAGATCCAGACTGCCAACCGAGCCGTCCAGAGCGGCAATTCCACAAAATCCCCTTCCAGAAACCAAGCGAATGAGCGCTCCGGATCCGCGTGCCAGAAAACGAGTGGGTAGAGCATGGCGGAGTAAATGGTCAGCTTATCGAGTCGGCGATCAAACGCCCCTCTTTCCCCTGCCCGGTGACGATAGACCATGACAAAGCCGAATTGCTGACGAAGGAAATGATATACCGCCAGATACGCGAGAACACGCCAGAACACCCAAGATCCCGCCCCGTACAGCAACACGCCCCCTCCCCAGCAAGCGAGTGGCGTGAGCAGATAGTGCACACGACGGCGGGAAAATTCCTCCGGGTCCAAATAGGTCCGGTACAGCGACGCGTAAACGTGGGAGACATCGATCCCCACCACAACGAGAAACCAGGCCCAGGGAGAGACCGCCCCCTGATCACCCCCTAGCCCCAAAAAACTCGGCCCGAAAAGAGCCAGAGCGGTCGCGGCGAATGCCGGGCCCACAATCAAAGCCGCATCAAACCGGGCAGACCGAATCCAGGGGAGAGGTTGAACGGATTCACTCACAATGAACTCTCATAATCGTGACCACGAGAATCAAGAATCTCTTCGGCGACCCGTACTCCATGATACTGAGCTTCTTCGAAAAGGGAAAAACCGCTCAGATCGGAATGCGCGAAACGAATCCCCTGAAGAGGAAGTCCAATCTCTTCTCGTACTTTCCCCCACATGAAACCCGGCGTAGGACGAATCATCGCGTGTCCATGCAACATCACATCGATCCGAGATACCCGATCGGCAAGATCGGGGTGGGCCGACGAAAGATCTTCGAGAATTTCATCACGCCATATGGACCAGGAAGTCTTCAGAAGACGATGTCGAGCCTCTCCCGGATCCATCTCCGCAAAAGGGCGATAGTAGGTCAAGACACTAGGCCCCGTATGCACCTGTAAATTCTGGTGGGTGGCCACGACATACCCCAGACCGGGGCTTCGGTGCAAAACATTATCCCAGACCGCCCCCTCGGGAACACGATCCACAGTGAGATTCGCGACCATCCAGGGAGCGTAGCTGAAGGAATCCAGCCCCCCCCGATTCCACCCTTTTATGATGTAAGGAGCCGTAAAAATAGGCATGGAATAGACCACGTTCTTGGCTCGGTAACGAACCACCTCACCGGTCGCGACCCGGATCGAGTCGACCGAAACCCCTTCTTTATCGGGTTTTATCCGGTAGACAAGAGATCCGGTTTCGACCCGATCTCCGATCCTTTGGAGCAAGTGCTGGACGATTTTCCCGTTTCCTTCCGGCCAGGTGAAAACATCAGGTTCCTGAACTTCGCGAGCACAGAAGTAGTGAAGCCCCGCCCATGCGCTAGTGGTATCGATGGAACATCCGTAGTCATCTCGACAGGCATAGTCCACATACCAACGAACTCGAGGTGAATCGAGTCCGTGGCGCTCGAGATAGGTTGCCATCGAGATCTCATCCAACTTCCGCACAGCGGGATCTGTACTCGAATAGACCCGAGGCAAGGCGAATGCCGATCGGCCCGAGGCATCCTTCCAGGTTCGCCACCTCTCCAGGTGTTCCTCGAACCGACGCACTTGACGCGATTCTTCGGGCCCCCAAGAGGCGTTCGGAAAGATCCCGACTTGCCAGTTCCCGTGAACAAACAGACGTTCGTGAGGAGCGTGGCAAAGATGTCTCCGGTCCGCGCGAAGCTCTCCATGCGAGTCCGACTCGAGAACCTCCATCTCTTGCAAGAGTTCCCGAACCGCGCGAGATTCGCGGGTGGGCATCGGCAAATAGTGCGCCCCCCACGGATAACGACTCACCGCATTTTCTCCCCAACGCGAGTTGCCGCCTGCACTCGATTCCAGTTCGAGAATCCGAAACTCCCCGAACCCACTGTTATGGAGCTTCCACCCGGCAGAAAGCCCGGAAATCCCCCCCCCCGCGATCAGAACTTCCACCGGAACCACCTCTCTTGGCACCGGAAGATTTCCACTCCGGACCCGATGCCCCCACTCGTGATTCGCCCCTAAAACAGTTCCTTGAATTCCTCCGCCACTCCGAACCGTCCGCCTTCCCCACTTCCCTCGAAGAAAGTTCACCCCACCTCCCAGAGCAGCCGTCAGCGCTACTCCAGTTCCCGCCAGAAGCCCCAGAAAGGTACGGCGACTCAGACGCTCCGGGTCACTGGGAGACATGCTCCCATTCATCCGAATAGTACTCCACGAGGCGCTGCTCGTTGAGTCGATTGACCTCGACCTCCAACGGCTGCATATCCACAGGGAAGGCAAAAAGCCCCGAAACCGATTCCGAAGTCAAAAATCGCAATCCTTTCGGAAAGCGCTCGGGCTTCCGATACGGCTTTAGGGTCGCCACCACATAACCCCACTCGCCGAAAGAAGGTATGTAAGCATGGTAGGGCGTCGCGACCAATCCCACGGAACGTATCGTTTTCACAATGCACCAGAACGACCTGCGAGCAAAAAGGGGCGATGTACTCTGAATCGCAATCGCTCCTCCCGGAGCCAGATGGTCCCGTAACCGACCGTAAAAAGTTCGTGTATAGAGCTTGGCCACCGAATAGTTGGAGGGATCGGGAAAATCAGCCACAATCAGATCGAAACGTTCACGACTCTGGTCCATCCAGACAAACGCGTCCGCATGAACGATTTTTACCCTGGGATCTCGAAGAGCTTGGGCGTTGAGAGTGGCGCCGTAGTCATGATCTCGAAACAGTTCAGCCATCGCAGGATCCAATTCGACCAGAATCACCTCTTTCACCTGTGGATTCCGCAAGATTTCCCGTACCGCCATCCCATCTCCTCCCCCTAACACCAACGCTCGACGAGGAGCCTCGATCGTTGCCAACGCCGGATGAACCAGAGCTTCGTGATAACGATATTCGTCCTGAGAAGAAAACTGGAGATGACCGTTGAGGTATAAGCGAACATCCTGACCCGACCGAGTAAGAACAATTCGCTGATACGGAGTGGTACGAACATGAACCACAGGGTCCTGATAGAAAAGCCCCTCCACCACCCGAGTCAACTGCGGAGAAAAAGCGAAAAGAACCAGTAATCCGACCAGCACGACATGAGCCTGAATCCCGATCCAGGCCGAACGAATCAGACGGCCACGAAATAGGTGGTAGGCCCAGACAGCAACCGCGAGGTTGGCGATCCCAAAGAGCAAGGAGGTTCGGATCAACCCGACCCGCGGGACCAACCAGAGCGGAAAGAGCAAACTCGCGGCCAAAGCGCCAAGATAATCGAGCGATAGCACCCTGGAGACCAGGTCCCGAAACGGAAGCTCTTCCTTCAAAATACGCAAGAGAATCGGGATCTCGAGCCCGACAAGAATGCCGATCGCCCCCACCAGAGAATAGAGAATGATTTGAAACCCAGCCAGTTGGGTGAAGGCCAGAAAGAGCACCAGAGCGCTACACCCCCCCAGAATGCCGACCAGGATTTCTATCTGAATGAACCAGGTAACCAACCCCCGCTCCAGATACCGAGAGAGATAGGACCCGATCCCCATGCTGAAGAGATAGGCCCCGATGATGATCGAAAATTGGGTAACGCTATCGCCCAGCAAGTAACTGGCGACAGTCCCAGCGACCAGTTCATAGACGAGACCACAGGTGGCGATCACAAAAACAGAAATCATTAATGTTTTCTGACCCACCGAACCGAATTCTGATCCGGATTGCTCACTGACCGTATCTGTCATTACTTTCCGTAAAAGTAGTGAGTTCGATAGACACGAGGGTTATCTCGCAGATTGGGCGGCACCTTGGAAACTTTTTTAGAGCTTGAACTCCCTTCCCCCTGAACGTGCGAAAGACACAGATAGAACGAGAGGACCAATCCATAAAGTAGACAAAAAAGACGTGATCGACTCATCGAATTCATTCGCTTTCGAAATAAGGATGATCGCTCTCTTTCCATCGTGCGACCTCGAACATAAAAGTCCGGAAGGCATACCACATGAAAGGAGCCAACAAGAGGAAAAAGCATTTCCAAAACGTTCCCCAGGTCAAAACGTCCCGAACGACTCGAACATTGTATTTTACCGACGACGCGGGGGAGTCCGCATTGATGATCAGATACCACCGCCCACCGGCAATCGGCCCGAGCAAAACTCTCCCATTCTTGCTCCCCTGACTCCAACTCCCTTCACTGTCCCGCCCGCTCCAGTACCCCACCTCACTAGAGAAATTGACCGCTTCACCTGTGGTTTCGTTGACCAGAGCCATCGGAAAGTAAGCCCAGTTATTTGACACATCGGTCGAAATCCCAATTTCCAGATTATCCATTCCTTCGGAAAGCTCGAAACTCGCGGTCCGATGAGTCTCCTCTTTCTTGGTTTTCTCATACCGATAGTGTTGAGAAAACACCCTTTCGTTCCCCGACATGATCGAAAAAAAGAGCTGAGTCAGGACCAGTAAACCCACCCCCACCCCAAAAGCCCACCTGATGTCACGAAACCGTTCGCGCAACGGGTTCGGCTGAACAGGGCCCACACCGGTCGGGTTTTTTATCTTCTTTTCGTCCAGCCCAAAGGCTTTCCAGATGACCTCCACGTCTGCATGGTGCCCTACGGACCAGACGACCTCGTCATCGTTTTTTTCACGGCTCAGGATCTGGGGAGGAGCGATGAAGTCATCGAGAATGGATTTATCTCCAATCGCGATTTTCCAGGGAAATTCTCCCAGGCAGAAGATCACCTTGGCGCTGGATTTTTGAAAATGCGCGAACCCTTTCCCACCGTACCGCGGTTTGGAAGAACCCACTTTTCTGGGAATCCCGATCGCGGTCCAGAGGCAGATCCAGTGTCCGTTCGATTCGGTGAGCCACCGATACCCCACGTAGGGGCTCCAGAGAAGATATTCGCCCCACTTGTAAGAAACCCCCTCGTAGATCACCTCTCGAGAGAGAAAACCGATCACCTCCAGTTCATGATTTCCAAACAGCTTCCCCCGACTTCCCAGAGGAATATGAACTTTTCGTTTTTTGATCTTCTTATCATATTGCTTGAGAAGTTGAAAATTTTCGTCCCGAGCATCGAGCGTCGACCCACAACTCGCGCAAGAAACGATATCGGAAGCCCCCGGCGAACGGACCTCCAGCGCGGCCCCACAAGTCACACACTGAAAAGACTTCACCTCGAGTGAAGGAACTCCCTTGGTAGGGTATCCGTCCCATCCCGCGATCGGTCTCAGATCCTGGAACGAGAGCTGATCGAACTCAAAATAATTCCCCACGAAAACAATCGGCGCGTCTTCGCTGTAGTCGATGGTGGCAAAACGAGAAGAGTTTGTGGCCAGATCGACGAGTGGAGCGTCGTACCCACTTTTAACGAGAAAAGGCAATTCACCCTCACCCCCAATACACCGGGCCGTTTGCTTCTCCTTCACCAGGTAACGATGTTTTCCTATCGAGACGGCTTTCCCTACCCTCAACTCCTCCCAGGTACCCAGACTGGAGTCTGCCTCCTCTTCGAAACAGATTCCGTAGAGGCCCTGCGCCTCCCCCATCCAGCCGTTCCCACCCCCGTCGAACTCCAGAAACCACTCGTTCCAGAACCCCTTGGGAAAACGGATCTGAATCCGTCCGATAACAGAAAACCCCTGGTTGCGATACCGACCCCGCGTCCCTAGCTGAATGGGCGACCCATCTTCCTGCAGCTCGGCCACCTCGCCGATACGCTCGATATCAAGATCCTTACGCAGAACCTGACACCGACAATAGCCACAAACGGCATAGAGCGAGACCTTCGACTGGAAGTCGATCTCAGCTCCGCAAGATGGACAGTTGGACCGCATGATACTCCCGTTAGTTAGAGGTAGCGATTGTCGAGCACCTGATCCGCCGCGTCAACGGGCCGCCTCAAGATCTCTCTTCACCCTCACCTTTCTGACCCGATACCCACCTGCTCGAAAGTGACCAACCCACTCCATTCTGGAAAAAACGCGTCACCTTTTCCTGACCTCAAAGAGCTAGGTAGCGCTTCTCACTACCTCACAAACCTCACCCAAACCTCCGCCCCCGTGAACACCATCATTCCTAAAGGCAAAGGCCCGCCTCGTACCCACCGGCACTACCGAGAGGGCATAAAATACGGGTTCGTGCCCTCCGCATGATCCGTCGTATCGATCAGTGCACCCATCTCAGGAACCCGTTCCCGAAGAATGGTCTCAATGCCTTGCCTGAGAGTAACATCGACCATCCCGCATCCATGGCACCCCCCTCCCATCTGTACATAAACCTGCCCTTGATCTCCGATATCCAGGAGCAAAACCACTCCACCATGCATGGCGATGCCGGGATTGACTTCCTCGTCGAGCACATCTTGAATGCGCTTACGAAGGACATCCTTTGAGGCTCCTGAAGAATCACCCTTATCCTCGGGCCGCTCAGTTCCCTGGCTTTCTTGAATCTTCGAATCATTCACTGCCAGATTCCTCCATAACGTTAGCCCTTTCATTTAACTTCTGGTCGATCAGCAACAGACCGGTCGGATCATCTCCTATCCGCACGAGATCAGTAACGATATCACCTGCCAATTTTTCTTCTTCGATCTGTTCGGTGACGAACCATTGAAGAGCAACCTGAGTTGCATAATC
>JASMLP010000164.1 GCA_030748635.1 Planctomycetota bacterium | reverse complement strand
ATCAATAGCGGAGCGCTCACCGGATCCGGAACGATGACGGCCACGAATCTGACGGTCAACGGCGGTACGTTTTTCGCCGACGGAGCGATCACCGTCACCAACCCACTGCAGGTCAATTCCGGCGGGACCCTCGGTGGTAGCGGGACCATCACCGGCGATGTCTCGATCAATTCCGGCGGGCTTCTCGAACCCGGCAATTCCCCGGGAACCATTACCATCGACGGCGATCTGACTCTCAGCTCCGGTTCCATTCTCCGCACCGAACTTCAGGGGGATCCCAGCAAGGCCAACGATCTGGTCGTGATCATCGGGGGTACCAACACCGCCACGCTGACCGGCGCCACCCTCAACCTCGTCGTCGGTTCCGGAGTGATCAAGACGGGTGACACCTTCGACATTCTCACCACCGCCAACGCCAACGGCGTCGTCGGCACCTTCGGCACCATCAACGGAAGTTCTGCGGTTCTGGCCCTGGCGGTGAGCTACCAGGCCGACACTGTACGAGTCACCGCGACCCGGAAAAGCTACGAGTCCTTCGCCACGACTCCGAACGAAACCGTGATCGCCACAACGCTCGACACACTCCTCAACTCCGCCTCCGGCGATCTCGCCAGCGTCCTCCATGAGATCGATCGCCTGGAGTCGGCCACCTCCGTCTCGAAAGCGCTGAGGAGTCTCGCGCCTGCAACCCACCAGGTGACGACGGCGGTCGCCGCCACGGTCCAGCGAGGTTTCTTCCGCGGGATGGACCGACGCCTCTCCCAGATCCGATCTCGCCTCGAAGCGTACACCTACCACCGCCCCCCCCACTCCGACCGCCTCATGGCCATGGGGGGCGGAGTTCCCACCCAAGACACTCTTCCTCCTCTCGACACGCTCATGGACGAAAACCGTCGACTGCGAGCCCAACTCTCGCGTCTGCAAAGAAAGGGGATCCGAGTGTGGGCCAACGGACTCGCCCTCCGGGCCAGCAAAAAGGAGACCTCCTCCGAAATCGGTTACGATCTCTCGAGCGTCGGTTCGATCTTCGGCGCCGACTACCAGGTGAACGACCTCCTGGGCGTCGGAATCATCGGCAGTGGGGTTCGCAGCCAGGCCAGTTACCGAGGCTCTCGAGGCTGGACCGACTCCGAGAGCATGACCCTCGGTGTCTACGGCATGATCCGCCTGGGAGCGGGCGGACACCTCGACCTGACCGCCTACTACGGTTGGGACAGCTACGAGAACGAACGTAAGATCAACTTTGGCACCCTACGACGTACCGCCCAGAGCGATCACGACGGCTACCACACCGGCACCCGTCTCGCCGGCAGATACCTCTGGCAAGTCGGTCGCTGGCAGGTGGGGCCAACCGCGGAACTCAGCTACATGCGAACCCATCAGAAGGAGTTTCAGGAAACCGGCGCCTCCGATCTGGACCTCCGAGTCCGCTCTCGCGACATCGATTCCCTGGAGCACGTCCTCGGCTTCCAGGCTTCGACCCGAATCGATCTCGCCGATGGAAAGACCATTCTCGTTCCCGAGTTTCGGGCCGGTTGGGGACACGAATACATGCGCGAGAGTGGAGAGATCAAGTCCTCCTTCCGCGGCGCGGCCTCGCAATCGTTCACCGTGAAATCCGCCGACCCGGACCGCGATCGAGCCACGCTCGGCGTCGGCTTGCGCGCCCTCCTGCGCGAGAACCTCAACCTGCAGCTTCATTACGACACCAGCCTGGGCGGAGAGCACGAGAGCACCCACTCGCTCCAGTTCGGTCTCACGCTCCGCTTCTGAAAGTTCGCCAAACCGACGAAACGGTTCAGCGGTTGGCGCGCTCGTAGTCCTGGATGAACTGTTCGACTCGGGCGACGAGGTAGCTCTCCACCGTCTGAGTCGATTGTTGCGTATTGGCGAGAGCCACGCTGTTCACTTGCCAGAAGATGGCCAGGAACTGGGAGCCCTTCACCAACTGAACCGGCCGAAGCATCTCCACCCCCATGTAGATCCCGTAGAGATCGAACTCGCGCGACGCGTTTCCCGAAACGGTGATCCGAAGAATCGATTTACTCTCCTGCTTTCCAGTCGCCAGCGGCAACTTTTTCTCCTTCATTATCGACTCGATACGAGAAAGCAATTTCCGGGCGTTGACCGAGGGAGGAAGTCCATCCACCTGGATCGTGACCACGATCGGCCCACAATCTTTAAGGGAACCCAGCGAGATTTCGGCCGCCGATTTCGATTCCGCCCCGGAAGAGTCCTCTTTCGTTTTTTCTTTCGGAAGCTTCGCCTCCGGTTTCTTCGAATTCCGCTGACGTTCGAGCTTCTCCTTGAGTCGACGGTTTTCTTCCTGGAGTTCGGAAAGAGGAACATCCTTCGGTTCCTGCCCAGCAAGATCCGAACCGATGAGAACTAGTGTCATGAAGAGGAGAAACGCGAATCGCATCATGGAAAACTCCGAGAAAAGAAGGGGGTCAGGATAGCTTTCCCTCGAGTCCGAATCCAGTTTCAACTCCGTCCACCGGAACCGACTCCTTCGCATGCGACCGCCCCGTGGCGCCGTATGAGGCCGATGACCCTCGCCTCTTCCCCGAAAAGCGAAGTCGCCCAAGAGATCTTTCTTGTGGATGACTGAAACCGGAACCACTACATGGGGGGCTCTCTTCTCGCCCCCCAAACCCATGCGGACTAAAGAGTTGCCGCCCGAAACACACAACAGGTAGCATTTCCTCTTGTGGGGAGGTACCGCATGTAGTATAGAGATCCACTCAGAATGCTCTTCAATCTTTCGAAAGCTCACTTCACCTGGAAGGGGGCTCGATCCGGGAGCATTTTTCCCCATTCACGAGAGAAACGATGATCCACCCTGCCCGGCTTCTTCGAATCCTCCCCTTTTTCCTGACCGTCTCCCTCCTGGGATGCAATTTCACCCACGCGGGCGATCCCGTCGCGGTCATCCCCGGTCGCTCCTGGAGCGCTGAGGATGGTCATCTGGTCAAGCTCAACCGCAACGCTCCCGGTGGAGCGGTCGCCGACGGAGATACCGTTCGTGCCATCGGAATGGACGAATCGATCCGAATCGCAGGAATCGACACGGAAGAGCTGTTCGTCAACGAGGAGCAGCGGAAGGTGGCCATGAAAGACTTCGACGCCTACGCCCGCGCTCAGCGAGCCGACAGCATCAAGCCGGTCAAGTTTGGAACCCCAGCCGGTCACGCCGCCAAGGAGTGGGCCCAGAAATTCTTCTCGAAGACCGACAAGGTTCTCTTTGTCCACGACAAACCCGAAGAGCCCCGCGGCTACTACAATCGCCATATCGGGCACCTCCTGGTCGACCGCGATCAAGACGGATCCTTCGAACAGAATTTCGCCGTCGAAGCGGTCCGCCAAGGCCACTCCGCTTACTTCACCAAGTACGGTCACAGCAAACTCTTCCACGAAGAATTCCTGGCCGCCCAGAAAGAAGCTCGGGAAGCCAAGAGAGGCATCTGGAACGACGGCCCCGATGTGCCCCGACACTACCCCGACTATCCCGAACGCCTCCTCTGGTGGAACCGTCGCGGTGAAACCATCGCTCGGTACGAATCCCTCCACGGCGACGACATGAATTACTACCGAATGGGTATAGTCGACGACCTCAAACGTCTTCGCAAAACCCTCAAGCAGGGTGAAGGCCAGGAGGTGACCCTCTTTGGAACCTTGCGACTTCCCGAAAACGGAAAACCCCGCGGAGTTCTCGCGACCATCTCCCACAAGAACCGGAAAGATGTCGGTCTGGTCTGGGACTCCGGAACCCCCTCCAAGGATCGAAAAATCGATCTCTCCAAATTCGACGGGGAATTCGTCTACCTCCGAGGAACTCTCTACTCCTCGAAAAAAACTCGTCTTGGAATCGAAATCCGGATCCGCGGAATCGACTCCATCGGCAAGGAGTAACTCGAATGAAACTCCTGACCGACTTCGATGGAGTGTGGACCGACCCCTCCGGCGAAGCCGCGTTTATTCGTGACATCATCACCAGCGAAGTGGTGCGCCTCACCGACCAGGACGAGTCCTCGATCTGCTCTCGTCTCGATCAGATCCGTGAGGATATTCGCCGCCAACCGACCGAACACGGTTGGGAA
>JASMLP010000163.1 GCA_030748635.1 Planctomycetota bacterium | reverse complement strand
ACACGCCGTCGGCACTCCGGTCTATATGCCTCCGGAGCAGGCCCGAAATGCCAAATCCGTCGGAATCCAGAGCGACCTCTACAGCCTGGGAGCCACCCTCTTCCATCTTCTTGCCGGAGTCCCCCCTTTTTCGGGAACTGGCGCCGGAGAAATCCTGGCCCAGGTGATGGAGGGACGTCATCTGGCCCTGGCGGAATTTCGGGACGACATCCCCGATACGCTCATTTCCCTCGTCGACCAGATGTTAGAATTGAATCCAAAGAACCGCCCAGAATCGGCAACCGAAGTCCTCACATCGTTGAGCGTTCATGCTTGCAAGAGCCGAGTCGACAGATAAAATCACCTCTTTCAATTTGCGCCCATGCTTGGACCCCTCCTAAACCCCTCTATCCGCCCCATCAGTCGACCCCGCCAGGCGACTCGGAGCACCTTGCGCCCCATTCAGGTGGCTCTTTTTGTAACGGACTGTCTTTTTATATCCGCGAGTCTGGCCGCCGCGTTTTGGATTCGGATGAAATCGGGCCTCTGGCCAAGCACCACGGAGAGCCTCGGTCTCGACCATTTCTGGTCGATCGGGATGTCTTGTGTAACCTTTACATATATCTTCAAAAATGGCGGTCTCTACAACGCCATTCCGTGCGCACGCCGAACTCAACATGCCCTGGAGTTGCTGCGTTCCATTACCCTGGGAATGCTTTTCCTACTGGCCTTCACCTTCATGGCCAAATCCGGCGCTTTTACCGAACGAAGATCTATCGTCCTGATAGCCTGGCTCCTTCTGGTTGGCGGACTTTTCTCCATTCGACTAGGTTTTTTTACCCCCTGGATTCACCGCTTCCTCGCCGATCAACCGGTCCTCTTGATGGGCACCGGAGAGAGTGCTCAAAGCCTGGCCCACCGACTGACACGTGACAAAGAAGAGGTCGGACTCAAGGTGGTTGGCATGATCCATGTAACCGAACATGAGCAGGTCGACTCGGTCGCTGGCATTCCCGTTCTCGGAAACTTGAACGACCTTGAAGCGGTTATAGAATCCTATCAGGTCAACGAAGCCATCATTGCCGACCCTCAAATCACACATACGGAACTTCTCGGACTGATCCGTCGCTGTAAGCAGTCGGGACTCGGCATGCGGATCATCTCGGACATTTTCGAACTTATTCACCCTCGCGTGGGATACGAAACTCTGGAGTCCGTCCCCATGATAAGAATTCGAAAGCAATCCGGGGGCAACCTCTCGCTTGCCCTGAAGCGGACCATCGATCTTCTGGGAGCAACGATCACCCTTGGACTCATCTCCCCCGTTTTGGTGATCACTGCTCTCCTGATTCGCTGTACATCGAAAGGACCCATCCTGTTTCGCCAGGAACGAATCGGCCGAAGAGGCAAACCGTTCTCCTGCTACAAATTCCGAACCATGTTCATGGATTCCGAAGACTCAATTCACCGAGATTATGTCAGCGAATACATTCAAGGCTCCGATGTCCAGCCAACGACCTCTTCTGGTGAATCCACCAACAAGATCCAAGATGATCCCAGAGTTACCTCAATCGGAGGTTTCCTACGCCGTTGGTCGATTGATGAACTCCCTCAGATTTTCAACGTGCTGCGAGGCGAAATGAGCCTCATCGGGCCACGCCCTCCGCTTTCTTACGAGGTGGAGTGGTATCAGGACTGGCATCGCCGACGACTCGACTTCGTTCCGGGGATCACTGGACTTTGGCAAGTCTGTGGTCGGAACAAACTGGACTTCGAACAGATGGTTCTCCTCGATATCTATTACATAGAGAACTGGTCCATCCTCCTCGACCTCAAAATACTTTTCCGCACCCTGCCCGTTGTTTTGATTGAACGATCGGGACATTAAATGTACAGATCAAGGCCATTTTCTACATGAATCGCTCTTTGTCCCAATCCGAAAATATTTTGAAAATTGGTGTCATCGGGTGCGGTTACTGGGGCCCCAATCACATCAGAAATTTCGAGACTCTACCGGACTCTCGAGTCCTTCAGGTCGCAGATCTCGACCCCAAGCGCCTTTCCCACATACAAGTTCTTTTCCCAAGAGTTACCTGCACACAGCGGTACAAGGATGTCCTGGAAAATCCGGAAATCGACGCTGTCGTTCTCGCCACCCCGGTATCTACCCACTTTGACATGGCTCGAGAATCCCTGTTAGCCGGAAAACATGTTCTGGTCGAAAAACCGATCGCAACCTCTTCTCGAGAGGTAACAGAACTCACAGAACTTGCTAGAGAAAAACAAAAAATTCTGATGGTTGGGCACACCTTTCTCTACCACTCTGCGGTTCGGGCCATCCGAAAGATCGTCCAAGAAGGACATCTCGGAAAAATTCACTACATTTCGATGCAACGACTGAATCTCGGTCTCTTCCAGAAAGATATCAATGTTCTCTGGGACCTGGCCCCTCACGACATTTCGATCCTTCAATACCTTCTCGACGAATCTCCCATCGAAGTTGCTGCCCAAGGAAAAGCGTCCGTAAACCCAGAAATCGAAGACGTTGCCATGATGACTCTACGATTTGCAAGCGGCGTTCTTGCCTACATCCATACCAGTTGGCTCGACCCCAAAAAAACCCGGCAGGCGACTATCGTGGGAAACAAGAAGATGCTCGTATACAACGACATTTCAGCCGCCGAAAAAATCGAGATCTACGACAAAGGCGTCGAAACTCCACCCCACTACGACACGTTCGCCGAATTCCAGTATGCCTACCGATACGGTGAAAAAGTGTCTCCGTATATAGAGGAAGAAGAACCTCTCAAGGTTCAATGTCGGCATTTTCTGGATTGTATCCGAACAGGAGATCCGCCCCTCAGCGGCCCCCAAAACGGAGGACTGGTTGTCCGAGTTCTGGAGGCTTCCGATGAATCTCTTGCGCAGGGAGGACGTTTCGTTCCCACCCAAATCCACTGATCTTTGCGGATCTACACCCTAAAAGGTCAGCGAGGATCGGGTCCTCGCTCCTCTGAGGACTGGCGGAGCCATGGATTCTGGTTTTCCGGCAAGAATAGAGATCGACTGGAATAGGGAGGTTCCGCGGGGCTGGTCGGATCCACCGCATTTCGAAGAACGACATGAAGTCGCCCCTCATTACTGGCCCAAACCAGTCGGCCAACATCCGAGGGGGACACATACACCGTAACGGTCTTGTACGCTTCTCCTTCGAATCGATCCGTTGCGCTATCCACGGCTGCAACCTGAACCTTGTGCAATACAGGCAAAGTCACCGAACCGCTTCCTGCTTCTCCGGTGGAGGCGATGTCTCGTAAATACTGCGCAAGCGAGCGAACATACTCATCGTACTTCGAGCGGTTCTCCTGGCGCAACGAAGCCATCAGTTGGCCAACTTCTGTCCGCATATCTCGGATCTTCTCTTCCAATTCCTCCGCGGTAATCGGGCGCAACTCCCCGGTCACCGGATCCCGCTGCGGGTAGAGCATGACCTTCAAGTTAAAGGAACCCCAGACATCGATCCGTTGCCCTGGACGCAGCAATCCAGATACACCTTCGTGATACTCCACCGGAAAAGAGACCAGTCGCAATCCGGATGTAATCTTCTTGGAGATATCGTCGATTCTACGAATGAAGTAATCCGAAAGAATATGTCCCCCGGCCGGAATGGTCTTGATCACTTTTTGCCGCAAGAATCGATTCAAATCGTCTCGACGAATCGACTGCTTGGGAACAAACTCGTCGGGAATATCGACCTCGATTACATGGTCCGGACCGAAGATCTCCCCTTCCTCGATGGTTCGACTGGCCTTCAATACTGTTACATAGTTGGTGAATCTTGCGGCGTCAGCTCGAATCTTCTCGATCACGGTATAGACTCCAGAAGCTGAAATCAGTCCGAGAATAATTGCCACCACCAATGCCATACGGCTCTTCATGAAATCACGTCTCCTCTGATCCCTCTTTAACGGATCTTGTTACGAAACAGAATCGTAACCCCTTCCACGCCCCGACTCCACTCCTTGAGGTGAATCAAAACCTCCTGAGGACCACGACGGAACAGTATTGCGTGCCCCGCTCGAAGTTCTCGGTTGAGAATCCGGTCCTGAGCGCTCTCCCGAACCCATCCGAGTTCACCCAGCTCCTGCTCGTAATGAGAGACGATCGCCGTCCGCCCGATACGAGACAGATATAGAGAAAGTGTCGAGCCCGGCTCACCCAGCCCACCCAAACGAAATCGCCGCCTGGAAAACGGTGGCGCGGGAATACGGTTTCTTGGATCGATCGGCCCCGAGGATTTCGAACCCCGAACTCCTGCCGGACGGATCGTTTCCATGACATAAAAAATCGAGCCCCCATCTCCTTCGGGCGACGGGTAAGCAATCACCCCAACATCCCGCCCCGAAGCGTCGCGAGCGCCGATAATGGAGCAGTAGGGGGAATCGACCCGGAAAGACTGGGGATTGTTCTCAGCCACCCAGCGCCCCATTCGGCCTTCCTTTGATTGAGCGGGCAATCGACGCACCGCCTCCTTGAGCAGGTTGTTCTCCTGAAACCGACTGGAATACCCATCGATCACCGAGGATGGGCTCAGAGCCGACACAAAAAGCTGAGTTCGAACCGAAGCTTCACCGACCGAACTGATCATCGGTTTGCCCACAGCAAGCCCCTGGAAGCCGGGATGGCGAGTCGCGGGAACTTCCTGGGCCTGCCCAAACCGTGAGAACAGAGGCTTCAAGTCCGGCAATCCTCCCGCTCTCCAGACGCCAAACGCGGCGATCACAGGAACGGTAATCAAGATCGCGAGAACGCGCAGGGCGCGCTCCAGACGGGACATCGAAGTCGTTGCTTTCTTCATCTCGAGATCAGAATGGAAGACGAGTATAAAAGTTGAAATGTAGCAGATTCTTTTTCGTGTACTGGATCGGGTGATACATCCCCCGAATACTGATAAATGGACACCAAGCCGCCGTATCACCGATAGGAGCGACGCCCGGATGCAGAGTTCGTTGATTCTTCCAGTTATATCCGTACCACCCCAGATGACGAGCATACCAGGCCGAATCGATCAAGAATCGAACATGCGTGTGCAGCCCACTGGTCACTCGAACCGACTGAAAACGGAGAAGGCTGTTTTCGATATTGTGGCTATTCCAGCTGCCCCGTTCTCGATCCGGATCGCCCTCCCCGAAGGTCGCCACCATGACCGATTGCATCGTCGGTTTTGGAAAGAGCCCGTATGCGGGATAAGTCCTTCGATCGTAACGATAGGCCACCTCGGTTTGGCGTGAAGACCGCCTCAACCCCTTGCTCATGAAACGCTCGTGCGGAATCAGATACGACGAATCGAAGCCACCGATATCGTAATCGCACCGGCCAGAAGCCCCACCCAAAGCCGCTTCACCCAAAAATACGGCCGAGGTGATATCCTGAATCGAGGTGGTCCCACTCGAATAGGCGGGACTTTTGCGAACTTCGAGGGACCCGGAAGCAACCCCACTCCAGAACGGATCGATATGGGTTTTCGCCTGAGCCTTGGTCATCGACTGACCGGTCCGGGTCAGATACCAGGAGGACTGGTCGGTCCGGGCCTTGATCAGGACAAAGTCGCCGAGGGTAAAAACCGCAAAAACCAGCATGAGATAAACCGGAAGCAACACGACCATCTCCACAGCCATCTGTCCCCGGCATTGATCTCTTTGAATCGAAGAAAACATGGTCTATTCCCTACTCTTCCTCAGTGCTTGATCAGATCATCGATCCGAGAATCATCATTCCAGTTCCACGGAACGGGAAAGGAACGATACTGACTCAACATGATCTTCAACTTGAGGTTAACCGTGGGATCACCGATCGGATCCCAGGCCCCCATCATCCAGCGACCGTTCACGAATCCTCGAAACAGGTGACCGGTACTCTTATCCATCAAGGAATCCCTGACCGGTATCAGTTTGGCCCCCCATTCGAGGTGGTAAAGATTTTTCGTACTCGAAATCCAGGAATTGATCTGACTCTCCTGTCCCTTCCGGTACACCCGGATCTTTCCATTTTCGACCGGACCGGCCTTGGCACTCGCCACCGCAAAGTACCCCCACTCCGGCTTCTTGAAAAAAGAGCGCTTCTCGGTCTTGCGACGCCAGGCCCCCACATTCACCCCGTACTTGAAGATATTCCTCGAGAGCACGAGTGCTGGAGCCAAACTCTTATCTCCGTGGGGTACAAAATTCTCGATTCGCACCTTTCGATATTTCTTCCCGGAAATATCGGAATCCTTCAGGAACTTGATGACATCGGTGGAGCCGTCAAGATCTCCATCCCAACGTAAAGCTTGATCTGCCCCCTCCAGAGTGGGTTGAAAACAGGTCGGGCAAAAAACGATGCAGTGATGCGAGTCGCTCCAAAAATACAGTGGAGGAATCGTCGAAGTAAACGGCAAGTGACCGTCGTTGGTATGCCCGTCCATGTGGGGATAACAGATTTCACTCCACCCGGCCTCGATGCAGTGCACGTGCAGATAATGCCAGTGACCCGCTGGGGTAAAAAACCACGGCCATCCCCCGACTCCTTGGTGCTTGTCATCGTGGTCGATATCGTTTTTGTTCCAGCACTCACGTACTTGCAAATACGCGTGCTCTCCCTGCGGCTCCCCCTTCTTGGCATCGAACCATTCCGGGACGCGGTGGTTGTCAATATCCTGATAGAGCAACGCATGCATCGGCCCGACCCGATTCTTGGGCCAATAATCCCCGATCACGATCTTCGTGACCCATCGATTCAGATCCGACTCATGCCGAACATACGGCTCTTGTCCGTCCAGGTGAGGATCGAAATTCAGAGACAGTCGAGTGGAAGAACCTTGACGGCGATAGTCGGGGTAAATACAGATTCGCTCGGCCCCGTTATCAGTACCCACCCGGTGAGCCTCTAGACGAACAAGAAGGGGGGTGGCATCGCTGATTCCCTTATTCAACTCATAAAGAGAACGGATCCAACGCTCACCGTCGGGAACCTCCTTGTCCCAGCGTTCCTTCGCTTCCCGCAACATCTGAACGATCCCTCCCCCCCCGCCGCTGGCAAGACTGGAGCTCGTCGCGATGTAGTCGTCGGGAGCCTTGCGGTGCCCATCTCCCTGCAGTCCGGTCAAAGCCACGGCGGCGATGACAGGATCTGCCTTGTGATCCTTGAACTCCTTCATGGTAGCCAGAACATTGCAATCGATCGCGTAGCGCATCAGATTGTAGTAAACAAAAGCCATGCCCCGGTTCACGAAGGCCACCATCGAAAGATTGCTCGCCTCGAGATTGGCCGCGCCATAGGCCGCCATATCGGCAGCATTTTGAAGGCGAAGCTTCTTGTGAGAAGTCACGCCTACATCAAAAGTCATGGCGATGAACGTGGCCAGAAAGAGCATGGTCAGCACACCAAAGGCCATCGCTTGACCGCGCTCATCACGACAGATTCCTCGAGAATCGATGTCCTTGTTTACAGGAAAAGACATCATTCTTTCCACGTCTTGGGAATTCGAACTTCGTGGGAAAGCAAAAGATGAGGTGAACCATATTTTGCCGCCAATGCGTTTTCGACGGGTGTGTCCGCAGGCCCTCCGATTCCTCCCAGATACCGGAAAGTCTTCCAGGGAAAGGCGAAGAAGTGGTTGGCCAAAGGAACCACCAACTGAAAGTCGTGTTCGACTCGCACCCGCACTTGACCCGACCCCGCGCTGCCATCATCCAGAATGATCACACGCGTCTTTCGCATGGACTTACGACTCTTGGGCTGCGCCCCCCAACCGGGAAGAAGCACTGGAGTCGGAGCGGCTCCCACGACCCCCATTGAATGCCCAGTAATCGGAGCACAGACAAAAGCCGCCGCACGCTCGGCATCCGAGTTCGTATACACACCCTGCGGTTTGAGCAGAACACACCGAGCCGCCGCATGCCCCGCATGCTCGACCACCGTCCTGCCCATCACCAACAAGGAGTACTGCATGATCGCCAAAGTCACGAAGAGTTGGATGGGAAAGACGATGGCGAATTCCGCCATCGCTTGACCACGCTCTTCGCGCAGCAGCCGCCCCGGAAACCGGCTCCAGAACTTCATCAGCGACTCCTCTTGTGGATCGGCGAACGGATCCGCCTCGGAAAAAGACTCGACTCGGACGAAACGAGGAGGGTTTCCCCTCCTCGAAGCATTCCAGCACAAAAACTCTGTTTTCCAGCAAGACCGGAAAACCCAGTCACCGGTTAGTTGAGATTCTTGATCTCGTCCGAACCGGACTTGAACTGCTTGTTGATCTCACCACCGAAAATCCGAACGATCGCAATCAGAGCGATCGCGACCAGAATCACGATGATGATGTACTCGGTCATACCTTGAGCTTTCTTGCGGTTGATATTTGGGACGAGCTTCATGGGAACCCTCACTTTATCGATGATGAAAAGTTGTTGATGATTATTTTGTTTTACATGGATCGGAAGCGATCCGAGATGGAGCTTCGAAACACACTCCGGTGCACAGACGGCATTATCCGTCTGCAGACCACAATCCGTTTCAAACCGATGTACTCAAAACAGGAAAAAACCACTTCTGACCCAGAAGGAAAAAGAAAGCGACAAAAGATCCTCCGACCAAGGCCAATCCGAAAGGGATGGTAAGAGGTGGCTCACCCTCCACCTCGGGTTGAGCCCGAAGGGTGAACAAAAAACGAATCGACGAAATCAATATTTTCTGAAAGCGACCTTTCCAGATGGCCGCCCCGATGGCCATCATGCCACCAATCAGGCTGCCAAAAAAGAGTACCCAGAAAAGAAATTGCCAGCCCATCAGCGCCCCGATGGCCGCTGCCAGCTTGACATCTCCCCCTCCAAGCGCGCCAGGCAGGAAGAATATCCCAAGAATTCCGATCCCCAAAGCCATACCCAAAAAGCTGCTCAAGAGATTGTAATTGCGGGAAACCTCATCTCCCAGTCCGGAAAAACCTCCGTACAGGAAATTGATTCCAAAACCGACCAGGATGGCCGGAATCGTCACCCAGTTGTAGACCTTCCCCCAGCGGAGATCGGTATACGCTGAAATTGTCAAAAGAACGAAAAGAAGGCTGAAGAGGACCAGCAGAAGTTCCACGATGTTAGTCGTTTTACGGAAAAGGGAGGCAGAGGATATGAGTCGCATACGAATGGTAAATCTGAACCGCCTCTCTCATGCTGAAGTAAAATCCGATCATCGCCGTGATGACCACGGAAACGAGAATCACATATTCCGCCATCGCCTGCCCCATCTGATCGGTCCTCAGTTTTCGAACCACCCGGGAAATTTCTTCCTGGGTCGTTCTCAATGGACTGAAAAAACGCTTGGAGATCATAGAAGTAGGTCCGCCAATAGAGCAAACACAAGGCTTTGGTCGAGTCGGATTCAAGTTAATGTAATGGATTATGGATGCGCTGGGAAGATGCTCCACTCGATACCGGTCCTGGGCCACGAGAGAGTTATCCACCTTCACCTGCACACGAAAGCTGATTTTGCAACCTTCATGCCAAGAGACAAGGAGATCGATAAGTATATGATCAGTTAGAACTTAAAGCTATGCCCGGTCTCTACCGGGAGGAACTCAAACGAACGATATCGTTCAGGTAACCGGACGAATGAACACCTCCGTGCAGTGAATAAGGGACTTTCCACCTCCGGACTTGCGATTGCCAGACCCTCCAGAACATGAGGTATAGTCATCCTTCATGTATAGTCATCGGTCGGATTCTTGATACATTTCCAGTGATGAACATCATGCCCTGCAATCTCACGTGTCGGTTCCTGGCGATCTTGCTGGCCCTGGGACTTTCTTCCACCAGCTCGGGTCAAGAGCAGGAAACCCCTTCTTGCCAGATTCGCTTTCAGGCCCGCAAGGGAGATCGCATGATCTACGAGGTTTCGGTGGAACGTTCCACCTCCCTGCCCGGACAGGTCGCGACACAATCCTCTCGCCTCACCACCACCGAGGAGTGGAAGGTCACTCAGGTGGATGGATCGGGGGCCATCGACTTCCTGGTTACCTACCAGAAAGTCGTCTACGAGCAGCGCTCCGGAAACGAAATCCGCTATTTCGACTCGGAAGAACACCGAGATCAGATCGAAAAACTCTCGAACGACCCCCATCTCTTCAGCGCCATTACGCTACTAGGACAACATTTCCGGGTACGACTGGCCTCTTCTGGAGTCGTCGAAAAAATTTACGACTTCGAAGACATGGCCCAGACCTTTGCCGAAAAATTGGAAGCCCTGGGATTTCCCGGAGGCAACCCTCGGGATCAGATCGCCCAGGGTCTCGAATCCGACACATTGCGAAACAAACTTTCCCGCTACACAGATTTTTCTCCTCCCAAGAGTCCTATTCGACTGGGCGAAACATGGACCCGAGATTACGTCCACTACCTCCCCCCCTCCGGACGACTGACCGAAAAGGCGACCTTCACACTCGCCCAACTGGACGAAAAAACCGCGATAATCCGGTCTGCCTCGAATCCGGAATTCTCGATCACCCAATCCCTTCCTGGTGGGCCCAAAGGCGCGCAGATCGAAATGGAAATCCGAGATCCCAAAATCGAGTCCACCACCCGATTCGACGTGCGGCGAGGCCTTCTACGCGAAGGACAGATCAACTTCCGAATGACATTCGTAACCACCTATATATTCTCAAGATATAGACACAGAATAACGAGAGAGCACCAGAAAAAAACCGGACTGAAGCTCATCCGCTATATTCCAAAGCAAGACAGATAGCCCAGTTGACCCCGTCACGTTGACAACAGCAAAACCCGAAGGTAGCATGCCTCCGGAACTCTTCATTATCGGGCTCGGTGCCGAGTCTATGAAGAATTACTGCGGCGCTCAATTTTCCAACCATTTGCTGATTAGGAGACGGAAACGTGAACAAGATTTTACTCGCCCTACTGCTGGCGGCCACGACCTGCGTATTTACCGGTTGCACCACAACCGGAGCCACTGACCTGAGCGATGTTGCCGACGCAACCGGCTTGGTCAACATCACCACCGGCGACGATATATATCACGAATACAAAGCGACCGGTTACTACCAGGCGACCGAAATCGGTCTCGCCTTCGGTCTCCCGGGATTCGGAAAGTTCATGGAACTCGTCCCAGCTCTTAGCAACGAAGATCTGCTCAAGAAGGTCGCCGACATGGCCGTTCAAGATGGTGCCAACGGGATGATCAACGTCAACCCTCACACCGAAGCCTACCTCGGCTTCCCCTTCGGCATTCTCGGTCTTTATGTCGACACCGCTTCCGGTACCGGCGTCAACCACAAGTAGACTGATCGCCTTCACGGATACGAATTATCGAGCCGGTCTTTCGGGGCCGGCTCGATTTCTTTTTCCCTCGATTTCAGTTCGGCTTGGTCTTCCGAGTCCACTGCCGTAACTCTTTTTGAAGTTCCTCGAGTCCCTCGGGAGGTTGCTGGTCAAACTCGCGCAACGATTCCGTACAACGACTGAGTACTCCCTGAACTTCATCCACCCATTCAGAAGCCACTTTCTTTCCGGCCAGTCGCTTGCGAAGAGTCAGACATGCCAACACCGCATCGTCAAGCACCGGGAGGGTCTCCTCGATCGCCCGGATAGCACGGCTACGCTGCTCTTCGAGTCGTTTCAACAAAACTTCACCACCTCCCCGAAGTTCTTCAACGCTCAGAAACCCACCGCTCGCAATCCGAAACAGATACTCTTCGAAAACCTCTCCGAATCCTCGGGGTCGTCCGGTGACCTTCTCGAATCGAATCTCGAGATCCTCGGAAATCCGCTCCTGAGTCGAAAGGTCTTCCTGGCCTTTTGCCCGCAGAGCCTGCAATAACCGAACGTATTCACAAAGGCCTTCTCGGGTCGATGTAACCGATTCCGATTCGTTGCGGAAAAGACGTCGCGCAAATCCATACCCCTCTCGCGCCAGACCCGGCCACCCTTCGATGGCTCCCCCTTCGCCAGGATCCATGCAGACGACCACCGGCTCACAAATGCCTTCCAGCAGTCGGGGGACCTCGTGAAACTGTTCGCTGGCCGAAATCTCATACCGCTCACAAGCGACGCTCCACGCCTCCCGAATCTGATCCTGACCCAGCGAACGGGCCAGGGATGCCTGAGTCGCTCCTTCGGCTCGTACCTCGCCTCCAGGCCCCACCACTTGTAATTGAAGATGCATCGAACCCTCACCCCGCTCCTGAACAGACAGCCACCCAGGAACGGCGCGTTCGGCTTCTCCCGAAGACGCTTCCTCGAAGGCTTGCTGATCCATCTGGATGGTAATCGTGGTTCGACCATTCCAGGGATTATGAACATAGCTCACCGGGCAACTCTTTCCTCCGATCGTGACCTGTTCAGGAAAAAGCTCCGCCGCTAACTTCAACTCCTCGGGTCCGACAAAATCGGCCAACTCCATGCGCAAAAGCCCCGATTCACCGTGACGACCCACGCGACGAACCACACTCTGCCCATCCCGACATCCGGCCAACTTGCGGGCATAAAATGCCACGATCTGATCTTCGTCGGGAATCAATGAACGGTCTCCGATACGATCAGACAGCCGACGAACTTCATCGAGAACCCCTTCGTTCTCCTCACGAAATGCCAACCCCAGGCCTAGCCGATCAGCAAGCAGTCCGTCCCGGACCAGAACGCGAACCGCCTCCTCCTCATCGCGATCAAAAAGATCGACCCGAACATCCTGCTGAAGGGTGAGTTCTCGAAAGTACACGTTTTCGAGCGCCGTCACTTTTCCGGTCTGGGGATCAAACCGTTTTTCCCGGTGAGTGGTGCTCACCAGATGCGGCACGACCTCCTCCAGCCAACCCGGAGGAACACCCGCGACCCCACGAGCAAACGTTCGATTTTCTCCCTCTTCCAGCGCATGGGCCACGATGACCTGCGGTCTCTTTTCGCGAGTAAAGAGAAGACTGCCGGGATGAATAAAAACGATGACACGTCCCGCGGTCACATATTCGTACTTACCGTCCCGCACCGCAACGTGAGCGACCAAACCGGCCAGAATCGATTTGGCCACCGCGACCCGGATCCCCATCCGTTCCTTCTTCGAAACGGAACGAGGCCCACGCGAAATGCTCACTCCGCCCCTGCGAACCGCGTCTTCCAGATCCTTGCGAACCGCGACAATCTCCTCCAGAACCGCCAGACTGGCTCGATGCTCTTCGCAATAAGTACGACGCTCTTTCCATTTTCTCCGTCGATAACCGTCATAAAGAGCTCGCAACGCATCAAAATCGCTACCCCCATCGGCGAGCTTTTCCTTGGCCGCCCGAACCGCCTGGCGATGGGATTCGACTCCGCCTCCTCCTCGTTCGGAAAGCCTGGGAGCCAGAAACGGTTCCCGACTGACCGAAAGACACGCGGCCACTGTCAGCACCTCATCCAGACACCCCTGATCCACCGCCGCGAGGACCATCCGAGCCAACCGAGGATCCAGCGGGAGCCTGGCCATACGCCGCCCCATATCGGTCAACTCATCCTCCGGAGTCAACGCCCCGACATCGATCAGGGTCTGGCGCGCATGATAAAGCCTCTGAGGCTCCGGCCGATCGAGAAACGGAAACTCCCGGATGCGCTCAATACCCAGATCCCGCATCAAAAGAACCAGTTGCACGAGATCCGACCTCAAAATTTCCGGCTGGGTATAGCGCCTTCGAGCCTCATGCTCTTCTTCGGTCCAGAGACGGATACAGACTCCATCCTCCACCCGACCGGCTCGCCCAGCTCTCTGGTCGCTGGAGGAGACCGAATGGGTCACCGGAAAAAGACTCGTAATGCCGATCTTGGGGTCGAACCGTTTCTCGTTGACCCGACCGCTATCGACAACAAAGCGGATTCCCGGAACAGTGATCGAGGTTTCGGCAATGTTGGTCGCCACGATGATCTTCCGCAGCGCCCCCGACTCGAAAACCCGGCCGTTCTCCTGAGGAGTTTGGCGTCCGTGCATCGGAAGAATCTGGACCCCAGGCAACCGCTTCGATTCCAACTCCTGGATCGTACCCCTGATCTCCTTCACTCGAGGCATGAACACCAGAATGTCGCCCGGTTGACGGTCCCGGCAGATCGCTTCCACCGCACGAGCAGCCCACAAGGCCACATCGTCATCGGCCTCGAGACCCTCCCCTTCCTCGATCCGGTCCAGAGGATCCCGATAAATGACATTCACAGGAAAAAGTCGCCCCGGAACCGTGACGACCTGCTCGTCGGTGAGATCGAAAAATTTCTGAAAACGCTCTCGCTCGATCGTCGCGGAGGTCACCAGAATTCTCAGATCAGGTCGACGCTCACGCAGTCGGATCAGTAGCCCCAGAATGAGATCGATATTGAGACTACGCTCGTGAGCCTCATCGACGATGACCATGCCGTATTTCGAAAGATCGGGGTCTCCCTTCAGTTCCTGGAGCAAGATACCGTCCGTACAAACCTTGATCACGGTGTCAGGACCAAAATCCTTGTCGAGCCTGGTCTGACATCCGATCATCCCCCCGAAAGGCATTCCGACCATTTCCGACATACGCCGAGCCACCTGTCGAGCCGCTACTCGCCGCGGCTGGGTATGAACAATCCTCCGCCCCTCGGCCGCGAGACCCGCCTCGACCCCAAAAAAAGGCGACAGAAGCGTCTTCCCCGAACCGGTCTCTCCCTGAAGCAAAACAACGGAGTGATCCCTCAAGGCCTGGACGACCCTCTCCCTTGCATCGAAAACGGGGAGAGGTTTCAGTTCATGGGACTCGCGTCCATCCCGGGACGCCCGTTCCGCCTCGGCCTGAACCGACGCTTCAAGTTCGACAGACAGAAACTCAGGGTATCGTTCGAGCATCAACCGGAGCATTCCCGCGCGCTTTCCAGAGGAAAGACCGGACCGCTTCGAATTCTCCTTGGCCGAATCCGCCTCCTGTCGTGACGAATGCGCCGGAAAAAAATCGCGTAAACTCCGGGCCAGAGAGGTGAGCTCCCCCTCGAAGGTCTCAAGCCGGGAGGAATCCAGAACCGCTCCGCGACCTTCCAGTTCCCGCAAAGACTCCCCCAGAGCCTGGGCGACACGAAACTGTCGATCGAGGCGTTTCGCCCTCACGACCCGTTTCCCTCGCCCCTTCCGGGGCAATCCTCCCAAAAGAGGCAAAAGAGCCTCGAGGTCACGAAGCAGTCGAAATAGACGAGAACGGTCCATGGGCAAAATTATCTCTCCTGGAGTACGCCACTTCCACCCGAAGCCCTTCTCGTATAGAAGTTACTTTCACTATATTGACTTCCAACTTTCCCTTCCGTGGAGACCGCCATGAGCTTCTGGGACTACGTCTTCGATAGCGAATTTAGTCAACGTTCCGACATCAACAACCTCAACAACATTAGCAAATCGTTGCGCGAACAGAGCCGGCGTGACCGACGAGAGAGTCGTCGTCAAAAAGAAAAACTCTCCGAAAAAGTCGACGAATTAGAGCTGGAAGTCGCCAGGATGACTCTCTTCTCTCGTTCCTTGCTCAAAATCCTTTCGGACAAAAATATCTGCACACCCGCAGAGTGGGAAGCCACACTGCGTACCCTCGATCTTGAAGACGGAAAAATCGACGGGCGCTAGGCGTCGCTATTCGAACGCGTGGGCGGACGTACAGGTGAATCACTCTGCAGGTCGTTAAGTTCCTTCGGTCGAAACGTCCGATTCCAGTAGCGCAATCAGGTGACGCCTGGCCTCTTCTGGGTCGAATTCGTAGGGCCCGGGTCCGCCGCGATAAGAGACACAACCGTCCGTTCCCACGATATATATTCTTTCGGGCCAGGCGCTGAAGGTTTCACTCGCGGCATCATCCAAACCGTCGACCAGGATCGGTATCGTCAAACCGAGCGATTCCGTGCACAGCCGGGCCGTCGCCCTACGCTCCTCGAATGTCCGGGCTTTCAGAAAACAGACCCCCTCACTTTCATTGACAGGAAGCTGCCAACCGTCTTGGGGATGAGCTTCGGCAATGTACACGACGAAAAAAGTGGCCCGGGAACCCAACTCCTCGAACATTCGCTGAAGGTCGCCAGACTGGCGACGAAATGGAGGTCAGGTATAACTCCCAAACAGGAGGACCAACGGAACGGACCGATGTCCGTGGAGTGAAATCCGTTTCGAGTCGTTCAGGTCCATCAGTTCCAGCGGCGGAACCCGATCACCAGGAGACAATTGATCGGGCCTCCGGTAACGAGCCAGCTCCTCTTCGATGAATTGCCGTTGTTCGGAATCCTCGATGGAGTCGATGAAAGCTTGATCAGGAGATGGAGGTTTCACCCTTGTACTGTATCCCAATGGAGTACCCAAAATGAAGTTCGATCACAATAAAGAACTCAAACGGATCGATTCGAGATGAATTCCAAACACCTCCAGGCCGAACACACCCGACCTCTGTCGTGAAAAAACAGACTTCGCCCAGGCTTCGGAGCGATCCTCTCCCCTCTCTCCCTTTCGTGGACAACCGTCTATACAATGCGTAGAATCCGCCTCCCTCTCTACAGGAGAAATTCCGACGATCCACCGGAAATCAAGCGTGTGAAACAAGTTGTCATCCGAGCCGGCGAAGCCGTCATCGAAAACGTACCGGCACCTCAGGTCAGCGAGAAAAACCTGCTCGTCGCCGTCTCACACTCTTGCGTGAGCACCGGCACCGAGATGGCTGGCGTCCGTCTGTCTGCTCTTCCCCTTTACCGGCGGGCCCTTGTCCAACCTTCGAAAGTCGCTCAGGCCCTCCAGATGGTCAAAGACAAAGGGGTACGCCACACCCTGGATCGAGTCCGAGGCAAACTTGCCGCCGGATTCCCGACCGGATATTCCGCCGCCGGGCGGGTTCTTGCGATGGGAGACCAGGTCGAAGGATTCTCGATCGGTGACCGGGTCGCTTGTTCCGGCTCAGGAATCGCCAACCACGCCGAAAGAATCGACGTGCCCGTCAACCTGGCGGTACGAATTCCCGACGAGGTTTCCGATCCAGACGCTTCCACTGTCACCCTCGGAGCCATCGCCCTTCAGGGAGTACGTCGGGCGGATCTCCGTCTCGGCGAAACCGTGGGAGTTCTCGGACTGGGACTCGTCGGCCAACTCACGGCTCAACTCCTGAAAGCTTCCGGATGCCGAGTGATCGGTTTCGACCTCGACCCGCGAAGAGTTCAACTGGCCCTTGAAGGAGGAATCGATCACGGGGTCGATCCGAATACTGACGATTTTGTGACCTGTTGCCTCCGTCATTCGGACGGCTTTGGACTCGATGCGGTCCTCGTAACCGCCGCGACTCCGAGTAACGAACCGATCCACCAAGCGATGCAAGCTTGCCGAAAAAAGGCCCGGGTGATCATCGTGGGTGATATCGGCCTCGATTTACAACGAGAAGATCTCTACAAAAAAGAGCTCGATCTCGTAATCTCCACCGCGTCCGGACCGGGTCGTTACGACCCGGTGTACGAGATCTCCGGTCAGGATTACCCGCTCCCCTACGTGCGATGGACCGAGAACCGGAACATGGAGTCCTACCTCGACTTGATGGCTCGCAATCGCATCCGAATCGATCAATTGCCCTCTAGAGAGTTTCCGATCGACCAGGTAAAACAAGCCTACCGGATACTCTCTTCAGGCGATGAAAAACCGCTTCTGGTCACCCTGAACTATCCAGAGCGGGACGATGCCGATTCTCGGCGCGTAAACCACTCATCGCACAGAGTGGCCAAAAAAGGTCAGATCCGGGTCGCGCTTGTCGGTGCCGGCGGATTCGCTCAGGGCGTTCACCTTCCCAACCTGGAGAAACTCCACAAATCGTTCGTCCTCCACTCGGTGATGAACCGGACCGGTTCGACTGCCGTGGCTGTCGCCCAGCGATACCAGGCCCGTTACTCCACCACTGACTACGAAGAGATCCTGGCAGACCCCGAAGTGGACCTTGTGCTGATCGCGACTCGACACGACCTCCACGGCCCGATGACCCTCGCCGCTCTGGAACGGGGCAAACATGTATTTGTGGAAAAACCTCTCGCTCTACACGAAAAAGAGCTCGGAGCGATCGAAGAACTTGTCCAGAAAACCGAAAAACCTCCCTACTTGATGACCGGATTCAATCGTCGCTTCTCTCCTGCGATTCGCTGCGCACTCAAAATACTCTCGGGTCGGCAGGGACCGATGATGATCAACTACCGGATGAACGTTCCGCCCATCCCCAAAGAACACTGGACCCAAGGCCCGGAGGGAGGCGGTCGAAACCTGGGGGAAGCCTGCCACCTCTACGACCTCTTTGGCGCCCTCACCCAGTCGACCGTGGATCACATCCGAGCCACTCTCATCGGTCCTCCATCAGGCCAGGTCCCCAGAGACAACAACTTTGTATCCACCATCCGATTCACCGACGGATCGGTCGGAACCTTGACCTACACCACTCTGGGAAGCCAACAGCACTCCAAAGAACAGATGGAGATCTTTTCTGAAGGCAAAGTCCTTGTCCTGGACGACTACCGAACTCTTCAGTGTCATGGCAGTCGTCACCACGACTGGAAATCGAACTCCATCGAGAAGGGGCAAATGGAAGAGTTGGAATCCCTTGCCAGCTACCTTCTCGGCGAAGGGCCTTGCCCCATGACCGTAGAAGAGCAATTGCAAGCTTCCCGGATCGCTCTCGAGGTGGAACGACAAATCCGCCCCGCCCCCATCTCATCCGACTGACCCCATTCCGAGAACTCAAGCATGTGTGGCATCGTCGGCATCTGGAACCACCGAACAGACCATGCGGTCCGCCGTGAAGAACTCATCTCCATGCGAGACACGATGGACCATCGAGGACCCGACGGTTCAGGGGTCTGGATCTCTCCCGATGAGAGAATTGGCCTCGGACACCGTCGCCTTTCCATCGTCGACCTGGACGAAAAGGCCTCTCAGCCGATGTCCTGCTCTCAAAAGAGAGTCTGGGTCACCTTCAACGGAGAAATTTATAACCACCTCGCCTTGAGGAAAGAGCTCGAATCCAAAGGACATTCTTTTCGAACCGACCATTCCGATACCGAAGTACTCATTCAAGGATATATCGCCTGGGGAATCGAAGGACTCCTGGAACGCATCGACGGTATGTTCGGCTTTGCAATCTGGGATCGCGAACGACGCTCTCTTTTCCTGGTACGAGATCGTGTCGGTATCAAACCGGTCTATTTCGCCCTCCCTGAAGGATCCTTTCTCTTCGCCTCGGAGATCAAGGCCCTTCTGCAACACTCGTCAATCTCCCCGGACATCGCACCCCGTGCCATGTCACACTACCTGACCTTCCTGACGACCGCCGCCCCGACCACTCTCTTCGAAGGAATCTTCAAGCTTCCCTCCGGTTACTACCTCGAAGTCAGAGACGGAGGAGGTTTCTCGGCTACCCGCTACTGGGATGCCCTTCCGTCCAGTTCGAACTCTGATCTGGATATGGAGAAAATCTCCCCTGCCGCCCACGAAGACTACTACGTCGAACAAATTCGTAAACGACTGGAACAGTCCGTGGAAGCCCGCATGATGAGTGATGTACCGATCGGCACCTTCCTCTCGGGAGGAATCGACTCCTCGACTCTCGTCGCCCTCATGTCCAGGATTGGTGGTTCGGCCGTCAACACATTCACCGTGGGATTCAAGGACCACACCCATCTGAACGAAATTGAATACGCTCAAAAGGTTGCCGACCACTTTGGCACGCATCACCACGAGGTCCTGATCGACGAAAGCGACATGATGGGCTATCTGGACAAACTCGTTTATCACCAGGATGAGCCGATCGCCGACTGGGTATGTATCCCCCTTTATTTCGTCTCCAAGATGGTTCGGGAAGCCGGGTGCAAAGTCGTCCTGGTGGGAGAAGGGGCCGACGAACAATTCTGTGGCTATGCCGGCTACATGAACTACCTCCACCTCTACCACAAATATTGGCAACCGTTTCAGCGATTCTTGCCCCGAGCTCTCCAGCACCTCACCGCTTTCGGGTTCCAGGCGCTCACGAAACTGCCAAGCCAGCGTTTTCAGATCTATGCGGACATCGTCTCACGAGCTGCTCGAGGCCGGGAACATTTCTGGTCCGGTGCGGTCTGCTGCTGGGAAAACATGAAAGATGAAATCCTTCATCGCGATGCCCTTTCGATGGAGACCGTACCCTCTGAACTCATCGACTCCGGCCTACTTCCATCTCCCTACCTAGATGGCGACAGTTTCGAAGTCGTCCGTTCTTTTTGCGACCGGATCGACAAACACCGCCCCGGTCAAGACGTCTTGACCCGTATGATTTACAACGAATTTCAGCTTCGACTTCCCGAACTCCTCCTGATGCGAGTCGACAAGATCACCATGTCGACCTCGATCGAAGCTCGTGTACCTTTCCTGGATCCTGGCATGGTCTCTTTCTCCATGGATATTCCGATGAACGCGAAGCTGGGGGGGGGTCGGTACGCCAAACACCTACTCAAAAAGGCGGTCCGCGGATGGATACCCGACGAAATCATCGATCGGCCCAAGATGGGGTTCGGCGCCCCCATGGAACAGTGGATGCGCTCGGATTTCGGTCGGGAAGCTCGTCATCGAGTCCTCTCCTCGGAGCTCATGCAACGTGATTA
>JASMLP010000162.1 GCA_030748635.1 Planctomycetota bacterium | reverse complement strand
GTGAGGAAAGGGATCGAGGGGATTCGTGAACCGAACTGCTGCGAATCGATTTCAATGCGTGTGCTCGGGGGGTCGGCCAGTACGGTCACGGTTCCGGTGTCGTGAGGCAAGACGACCGAGAGGTCTTTGGTCCGTCCTCGTTCGATCACGATTTCTCGGGTTTCGCTCTGATGAGCCGGGGCCTTGACGCGAACCCGATACACTCCGGCGGGAAGCTGAATGGGCAAGGCCTCCTGGGGCGCTTTCCAGGAGCGGTCGCCGATCTGGATACGAGCTCCCGTCGGTGAGATCTTGAGTTGGACAGTTCCCGGGGTGAAGAACCAGCCGAGACTCAGGGCCAGCAGAAGACAGGTGATCGCGGAGAGCGAGGCTGCTACCGTTTTGTGGCGACCGACCCATTTTTTGAGGACCTGGATCAAGTTGTAACGGGCGGCCGCGACCAGATGTCCACTCAGGAATTGCTCGAGGTCGTTCTGGAGATGTTCGACGCGCTGGTATCGATCATCCGGATTGGACGCCATGGCTTTGAGAACGATCTGTTCGAGTTCCCAGGGAATCGAGAGGTCGGGTCTTCGCTCTGATGGGGGTTCGAGGTGGCCCTTGATTACCGCGGAAAGAACTACTTTCGACTGCTTTCCGAGGTAAGGAGGACTCCCGGTGAGCATTTCATAGAGGATGGCGCCGAGGGAGTAGATGTCAGAGCGGGGGTCGAGTCGATCGATCCAGCCGTTTGCCTGCTCCGGTGGCATGTAGGGGATGGTGCCCAGAATCTGACCCTCCCGGGTCGAGAGAATCGATTGTGGGGTCAGGGAGGAAAGACACTTCTCTTCTTCTCGCTTTTCGTGGGGTTCTGAAGGCTTTTGTTCACCGGAACCGGCTGTTTTCCGTTTCCAGTTCATCTTGGCCAGACCCCAGTCCATCACCAGAACTTCCCCGAATTCTCCGACCATGATATTGGCCGGTTTCAGGTCGCGGTGAATGACGCCTTGCGAGTGTGCGAAGGACATGGCGTCGCACGCTTTGAGAAAGATCCGGAGCCGACGTTCGAGGAGTTGAGCTGAATCGCTTGCGTTCTGACTCGCCAGGTCTCGTTGCAGAACCGTTGCGAGTTCGACTCCTCGAACTCGCTTCATGGTGTAGAAGTGATTCCCCGATTCGTCGATCTCGAGATCGTGAATGGGAACGATGTTGGGATGCTCGAGGTGTCCGGTAACTTGGGCTTCACGAGTGAAGCGTTGCTGGAAATCGGCGGAAGAAGTGTACCGCAGGGTCTTGGCGGCGATGATCCGGTCGAGTCGTTCATCGTGGACCTGGAGGACCTGGCCCATGCCCCCGGTCCCCAGAATCCGCTGGATCTGATAACGTCCTATCCGGTTGCCAGGTTCCGATTGGGGCTCCAGGTCCTCATTCTCTTGCCGATCAAGATCGGAGGGCATGAAGAGAGTCGAACCGGGAGTCGGCAAAATCTGGGTGGGGTCGGAACCGGTGACGGGATTTTTCTCGGGTGGGACGAGATCTTCCCTCTCTTCGTCGGGAGATTCGGGAGGCTTCTGGTCGTTTGGATTCTTCAAGAGAATCTCATGATAGATCAACCGTTAGGGGTGGCTCAAGTTTTACGGGGTTTTGGCGTGTTTTATCCGGTGACTGCAAACGTGACGACGGCCTTGGCGACTATCTTTTCGCCCTGAAAAACTTCGCCTTCGGCTACGGACAGTCGTCGTCCTCGCTTGATCACCTTGCCACGTCCGAGAAGTTGTCCGGGGGAGGCGGCGCGGAGCAGGTTGACGGTGACAGACGCCGGCACCACCGGTCCGCCGACCGCGCCGGCGGCTGAAACTTCAGCCAGGGTGGTCAGTACGGCGAAGTGGATGACTCCATCGACGATCTGATGTTCGGGACGGGTCTCGAGAAGGACGGTATTTTCCTCTTCGCCACTGCGGATTCCGAGGGTCTGATTGAAGTTGTTCATGAGCGGATGATAGCGGGATGGAGTCCGCAGGTCGATCCGGAGATCTGTGAAGAATACGAATCTTCCCTTCTGGGGGGATTTCGGGCGCGGGACGGTCAGAAGGTTTCTACCCCACGGTTGAGCCAGAGGGCGATGACCAGACCCACGCTGGTGACAACGGAGTGAAGTTCCATGTAGGGGCGTAGCTGGGTCCGTTTTCGGCTCGGTGAGAGGCGGAGCCTCAGACACGCGCCGACGGCTAGCGTTCCGCTGAGGGTGATTGCGGTGGGGAAGTACGGTCCGAGTCCGGTTTGCGAGGAAGTGAGAGCGAGGGCCGCGACGGAAAGGGCGACAAAAATAGCCGGAATCACGGCGGCTACTTTCCATCCGAGGACCTTGGAGTAAGTTTCGTAGTCGGTCTCATCTTCGGGGAGACGGATCTTTCTCGAGGTTTCCCAGGCGGCGACAGGCATCCAGAGACCGACCAGGAGATAGATGACAGGAAGGGGTTCGAGCCCCGCCGCGCCGAAATCGGCGAGGTGAATCGAAAGGACGTAACCTCCCGCGACCAGAGCGAGTGGATTGTGGGTGATGAAAGCCAGTATCAGGTTCTTCGATATGGGGGGGTAGAAGAACCAGTGGAAGGAGCACCAGTAGAGACCGAAGACGAGGAGAAACGCCGCCAGCGGCAGAGGGAAGCCAAGGGGGAGGTTGAGCGCGATCACCACTCCAGTGACTCCCCATCGCAGGACGTGGATGTCGGCGAGGGTTACCTCGCCGGTCACGATGGGGCGATTCTGGTAGCGTGGGTCTCCCGCCTGTCCCAGTCGTAGATCGGTTTCGTAGTCTTTGAGTTCGTCATAAATGCGCAGCAAGAGTGAGAGCAGGACCAGGCTGGCAGCGCCCGGAGCGGTCCGCCAGGTCAAGTGAAGCGGTCCCTCGCCGGCAAGGGCTTGCAGTCCGAGTGAGACGGCCAGGTAACTTGCGATGCCGGCTGGAATATAGATCGCCGGGGGGTACATCGACTGGAGATAGAGAGCGAGACGGCGCATCGGATTGCTGGAGCGGGGAGCGTTCATGGATTTGAGATCATGGAGGAACGGATGGTCAGAATTCAAGCGATCTTCTGGTAGCATACTAGGCATGACATATCGACGCGCGCGCCATTCACTCGGTTTTTCCCTCTTGATTTTCTCCCTTTTGATCGCGTTGGCTGGAGTTCTTCCGGCCCAGCGAACGAGAAATCCTGTCATTCTCAAAGGGCGAGTTGTCGATGCTCAGGGCAGTCCCGCGGGGGGGGTCACGGTCTCGGCATTCTGGGCCATGCGAGAAGGGAAACCGACACCGCTTCAGGGGACCACGACCGGAGCCGATGGTCGTTTCGAGTGTCCGGTTCCTTTTGCTGGGAAACGGGCGCTGGCGTTGACGGCTATCGATACCGAGTCGCGTCGCGGAGCGACTGTGTATGTGGCTCCCGATGGTTTGGGAGAGGAGTATCTGTTGACTTTAGGGCCTCTGGTTCGGGCTCACGGGGTGATCGCTCCTCCAGAAACGGGGGCGACTCCATCCCGGGGCAGTCTGACGCTGTGGAGGACCGAGCCGGGGAAATCCGGCATCCGAGTGTATTCCGCCAGAAATACCGGAGGAACCTTCGAGTTCTGGCTTCCGGTGGGGGAATATCGGATCACTTCGTACATGGGTCGATTGCACCGCTTTCCGAATGTCTCGTTCACGATCGACGGTTCGAAGGAAGCGGTCGATCTCGGCACCCGGGCGATCGAGAAGACCCGCCTGGGAGCGATGCGAGGCCAGAAAGCGATGGAGTGGAACGTGACGGCGGTTCGTCAACTCCCCTCCGATCTGGCGGAAAAGGGAAGCGCGATCACTCTGGAAGATTTTCGAGGTCGTTGGCTCATCATCGAGTTCTGGGGCTACTGGTGAGGACCGTGCATCGGCGGCAGTCTGCCGTCTCTGGTGAAGTTTTACGATGAGCACGCGGAGCAACGAGACCGGTTTGCGATCGTGGCCTTTCACGATACGCGAGCCAAGACCTTCGAGGAACTCGATGCGAAGATGGCCGCGAAGGGGATCGTGGAAAAGCGCTGGAAAGGCAGACCTCTTCCCTTTGCGACCCTGCTCGATGCCACCGGTGAGACCCTGAAAACGTATGAGATCAAGGCCTTTCCGACCGTCGTGTTGATCGATCCCGAGGGGACCGTGGTCCAGATCGGGGGACACAAGGAGGCGGAAGCCCACCTCAAGAAAGTTCTCGACGGGAAAAACGGACAGGGGGAGTAGGCAGCGGTCGAACCGAACGACTCGGATTTCAAGATTTGGGTTCGGTGGGTACCTAAAAAACGGAGATGGAAGACCGCTTCCATCTCCGTCAAGATCTTTGCGAATGGGAGAGCGATTCAGCTCTTGTTGCACCCTCCACATCCTGCGGCTTTCTTCTCTTGGGGATCGCTCGATTTTTTACTGCATCCCGCGCAACCGGCGGCTTTTTCCTCTTTGGAAAAACCCGAACACGGCGCGCAGCGGGAATCGAGGATCAGGTCGGTCACGGCAAACTTGGCGCCGAGAATCGTCTCCAAAGATTCGAGGGTGAGTGTCTTCTCGGCCATGAGGGTGAGATGGGCCGAGGCGTTCCCGTCAGTGGGACCCACGACTCGCACCTGATCGATCGTTTCGAGGCCGGAAAGTTTGCTCTTCAGGTTGCCGATGCAGCCCCCGCAACGGACGCCGGAGATGGTGAGCCGGGCTGTTCCGTCGAGCATCCACTTGGAACCGATGGCGACCTTGTGGGTCTCCAGGACGGAGCGGATGGCGGCGAGGCTGATCGTGGCTGTTTTGTTTACCGAGATGTGGAGAGTTTTCCAGTTGTTGGTGAATTCGATGTCGCCCGGATTCTTGCGGGCTTTCTGTCCGCAGGAAGCCTTGGGGC
>JASMLP010000161.1 GCA_030748635.1 Planctomycetota bacterium | reverse complement strand
TGAGGATCTTTCCGATTCTGATCTAGATCTGGGCGCGGCAAGAGATGTTCGTGTTTCAGGAAAAGCTACGGAGATTTCTTGTTTACGTCTCGTTCGGTTTTTGGACCGGGTGGGGCGAACATTCGGGGTTGAGGGTGAGTTGGGAATTCGGATGAACTATCTGGTCAGAAGGGTGTTGCGAGGAGTTCTTCCCCGAAGGGGGCATGCGGCCCCGGAATTCAGCGTGCGCTTTATTCGGACAGAAGAAAATTTGATTCTTGTATTCGAGAGCCTCCGGCTCGAATTCGATCGTCACATGGACATCGCGGGTACGGTTCGGGTTCATGGGATCGAAGGGGCCAGAGATCGTTGTCGAGACCTTTTGCGACACTCGATTCAAGTGTTTCTCATGCTCGATTGGTTCACTCGTCTTGAAACCGATGAGACCGGCAGAACATTCGCCCTTATCTGGTAGGTCGGTTCGTTTATCGCTGGCTGGAGGGGGATATTTTTGCCAGCAAGCGACGGGTATCCAGAGCCCAGTGCGGGGAGTCGGGGTAACGATTCGGGTGGGCTCGAATTAACTCAAGAGTTTTGTTCGCGGGGCGAATGGCTTCGGCATTCCGTTCATCTTGGTGAAGGATGTGCGCTTTGGAGAGCCAGTTGAGGGGATGTTCAGGAGCTCTCTGAATCGCTTCTTCGATCCAGTCGTAGGCTTCCTCCATATCCCCGATGCTGACCGGGAATGCCGGAGCGTGGGCGTAGAGTCGAGCCAGAAATCTCTGGCCTCCAGCCCCATCGTAATTCGGATCGATTTCAACGCTACGTTCAGCCAGTTCAGCCATTTCGTTCAGATACGTTTTGGAGACAGTTTCTCGGGTAAAAAAGGCCAGAGCCAAGGCAAGGCGATAGTGACTTTCGGCTTCATTCGGAGCAAGCTCTAGCAGGGCTCTTCCGAGGTGCACGGCCCGTTCGGCCCATCGACGACGCTGAGATTTCTCGTCGCGTTCTGCCAGCCAGCAGGTGGCCTTCAAGCATTGACGTATTGCGGAGGTGTCTTGGGGTCGACTGGCAACGCAATGTTCGGAGAGAAGAGCGGCATTTTTTACCGAACTGGTCGTGCGAGGAATGTCACTCCAATGTTTTTGAGCCTTGTCTAGGGTCGATTGAAAAGCCTCGCCTTCGAGCGGGTTTTTCGCCTTGAAGACTTCCTGAATTTCCTGTTTTTCCACGGAGGCGCAGCCACCGGTCAGAAAGAGGATGAGGAGGGAGATGGCAATAAGACGCATCGGTTCGGTAACTCAGGAGGAACGCTCGATGATTTCGATATCGTACCCGTTGGGATCTTTGATGAAGATATATTTGGAATTGGATTCTGGGCGAGATCGTCGGTACCAGCAGTCGCGAAGACTCAAATTTGCAATCAGAGGTTCCAGGTCCGGGGTGGTAAAGGCTAAGTGACCGAATTGGTTGCCTAACTTGTAATCGGTTTCTTCATGGTTGTAGGTGAGCTCTATCTGGTGAGATTGAGTTTCATCCGAGAGGAATACCAGGGTGGCATCTTCTCCAATACGGCGTCGCCTGAGTTCCTGAAGTCCCAGGAATTCCGTGTAAAATCGAACGGATTCTTCGAGGTCCTTGACCCGTATCATGGTGTGGGCAATGCGCATCGGAAGTTCTCCCTACTTGGCGAATGAACAGAGGTTGACGAATTGTATAGAGGCGAGGGTTGTGACTCCGAGGGTTGACCGATTATTTTGCCATGTGTAGACTCGCAAAGCTATTCTAGGCGGGGCCTTAGTGACTTTTTGGGGGTTCGGATGCCCGTTGTTTTTCGGTGCGAATGCGGCAAATACCTTTCGGTTCGATCCAAGAATGTCGGGCGGCGGGTACGTTGTCCGGTTTGCGGAGAAGAGAATCGGGTTCCCGATCCCAAACGGAAGAAATCACGTCGGATCCGGAATGTTCCGACTCGTGAACTCAATAAGGAAGAGTTCCGTCGTTTGCGAGAAGCTCACGACTCCGGCGATGAGGTCGCTCTGGATACCGAAGAGATGAAATGTCTCGACTTGGAGAGTCAGGAGATCAAGCTCCCGGAAGAGGATTCGGACCGGGATGGAAAGTCAGAAAAGAAGAGGTCGTCGAGGAAGCGGAGAAAAGACGGTAAACGTGCCTCTGCAAAAAAAGAGAAGATTTCTGGTAACAAGGTGACCTTGTTGGTCTGTTTTTGTGGAACCGAGCTCGACGCATCCGATCGAGAACCGGGAGAGGTCTTTCCGTGTTCCATTTGCGGACGCACTGTGACTGTGCCTGGAGCTAGTTCCGATCGCCTCGAACTGGCTCCGGTTGAGGATAAGGATCGTTGTGCCGAATGCGGGGTGGAGATCGAGGAGGAGCAGCGTATCTGTCATTCTTGCGGAAATGAGATCGTTCAGCGTTTGCTCTGATCCGGTAATTCGGAATCCTGTGGTTGCAGAGTGTCGGTTGCCTTTGTAGTCTGCGCACCTAAGCCGGAGTGGCGGAATGGCAGACGCGCTGGATTCAAAATCCAGTGTCCTTCGGGACGTGTGGGTTCAAGTCCCACCTCCGGCATCCAACTCCTATTTGTAGGCGGGGTTCTGAGCCTGTTCGATCTGCCGCAAGGTCTGGATATCGCGTTGATGTCCGTTTTCGGATGACGGCGTTTCCAGAATAAAAGGCAGGTGCCGGAGTCTTTCATCGCGCAGGAGAAGTCGAAAGGGTGTCAATCCCATTGTGCCCTCTCCGATATTGGCGTGTCGGTCCACATGGCTATGGAGTTCACTTCGGCTGTCGTTGAGATGGAACACCTGAACCGGGTCGAAGCCGATAGAGTTCTCGATTTGTTCCATCGTATTTTCATAAGCTTCGTGGGTGGTCAGATCGTGGCCCGCAGCGTGAAGGTGAGCTGTGTCGAGACAGATTCCCAATCGTTCGGGATTCCGAACAGCAGAGAGAATACGTTCCAAGTGACCGAAGTCCGCTCCAAGAACGGTTCCTTGACCCGCAGTCCCTTCGAGGAGGGTTTTCGTTTTGTACCCAGGTAAATCTTGATGTAGGAGATCGAGGGCTTCGATCATTCGGGACAAGCCCGCATCGACTCCAGACCCTACATGAGCTCCAGGATGTACGACCAACATCGGGATCTCTAGTTGCTCACACCGGTCTATTTCGTCGCGCAACGCCTCGATCGATTTTTTCCAAAGTTCATTCTTGGGAGAGGCGATGTTGATCAGATAAGACGCGTGAACGATGATTGGCAAGTCTCGGCCCGACTCGTTCCACGCCTCTAGCCACCGAGTGATGGAATCGTCCGCAAGCGGTTTCGCTTTCCATCGGTTTTGATTCTTACTGAAAATCTGGAAGCAATGGGCTCCGATTTCGTGAGCCCGCTCAAAGGCTCGTTCCAGGCCACCCGCCACGGAGACATGGGCTCCCAGTAAAATTGAAGTCAATTTTTTCCAGAGACGTCATGGAAGGCCCCGCCGGTGCCTTGGGCGATCGATTCCATGTACTTCTGGCCAGAGGAGCCGATCAATAGGCTATAAATCTGCACCTTGAGATAACGGTTTCTGCGCATGAGATGATGCAAGAATCGCTCTCGAGAGACATAGAGCCCTTCGGTCGGATTGCCTTCGGAGATGAGAAAGATGGTGTCGATGGAGGGCGCATTGATCAGTTCAAGTAAGGGGTCGTAGAGATTTCCTCGGCCCATGTTGGGTGCGGTAGGGATCTGTTGCTTGTCGATGAAAGCGTTGATCGGCTTGAAGTTACGTTGTAGCGGAATGAGTTTGCCTCGCGCAAACGAAAAATACTTGGTGGCAAAAAAAGAAATATTTCCGTGAACATCCTTCGAAAGCAACGTCAGGGTCGAGATCAGTTCATCCTTCGCATGAGTGAGGCGGGTCTTGGTGCCCAGTGGGCGACGCATTCCCCCAGAAAGATCGAGGAGAAAACCGATTCGGTCGCTATGGACCGGAATGCCCATGTAGGTGACAACGGAGTCGCCATCACCCGCGGCGGCTTGCAATTTTTCTTTTTTGGATTTTTTGGTCTTTTGTTCGGAAACCTTGTCTTTGGGGATATATGAATCCCGTTTTTGTTTCCAGTAAGTTTGCCACTGCTTGGGGTCGTCTGGATATTTGAATCCGGTCAGTTCTCTCAGGCAATTTCCTATTTCATGCCGAGCCCGTCCTCGTTCACGCTCCATGCGGCCTCGTTTGCCGTCAACACCCACGAGAATGTCGATGATTTTACGCAGGGAGTTGGTGACTTCGGTCCGTTTTTTCACCGCCCGAACGGTTTCCAACGCTTGAAAGAGCATACGTTGAGACCATGGACCCGATTTCCTGGATTCAGAAAGGACAGCCAGCGCAGCAGACATCGCTTTGCCCTCATCCACTTCGACCAGCCGGGAAAGAGCGACGATGCGGACTCCAGGAAGACGTTCGGATTTGGTTGTAGCCTCTTCCAAGCGCGATAGGGTGCCTTGGGGGTCGATTCGAGAGACTGCCAGGAGAATCTCTCCCCGGGCAAAGTAGTCTCGTTTTTCTTTTTGGAGGGCTTTAAGTAGGGCCGGAACGGAAGCAGAATTGCCGAGTTCTCCCAGCGCCCAGGCCACTTCGGCCCGAACTTCGGAGTTCTTGGCGGACAGCGCTTTTTCTAGCTTGGGGCGTTGAGCGACTACCTTGGCCCTTCCTATGGCTTCGGCCACACTGATCGCGACTCGTTTGTCTCGTGAGAAAAGTCCCATGTCTGCGAGGGAGGAGTAGGCATCATCTCGGAAGCTTCGGCCGATTTCGTGGAAGACGTCATCGCGAACATGGACCGATCGATCGGCAAGAAATTTTAATGTCGCGGGAACCGCGATTATCCCCTTCTTTACGATCGCCTTCGCGCTTTTGGCCGCGTTGGTCTGTTTGGTCAGACTTCGGGTGGAGTCGTAAAAAGGAGGGCCCTTGACCCCTTCCTGGGCGTTGAGGGTAATCGGTAAAAGGAGGAGGCATATGGGGATGAAATGTGAATTTCTCATGATCGAGAATAGTCCTTAACTCTCTGCCAGGATGAAGATCGCTCTTTGGAATGCTTGTAGCACAAACATGTCGGCATGGCAAATGAACGAAGGGGCCGATTTCTCGGTCAGAAGGAGCGGCCTTCGAGAAACCAGCGACCGTCAACAAGGATGAAATGTAGAGTTTTTTTGTTGCTTTGCCCCGTGGCTCGGTTTTTTTCGATTTTCAAATCGACAAGGGTTGGGCTCAGCGAGGGGGGAGGGGGAGGAAGGCTGTTGTGATTTCTATAGATCTTGATCAGGTCGGCCAAGAATTGATTTTGGTCGGTGTTTTTGAACCACTGTTTTGCAAAAGCTTTTCGGGCCGGTTCGTCGGTCAATTCAGGTAGAGGAAGGTCTTCGATACTGTTTTTCTTGAGGAGTTCCCGAAGTGATTGATGCAGAGAATTCCGTTGAGGTTCTTCAAGAGATGAGGAGCCGAAAAGGAAGGTGATGTAAAGTCGAAACGCGACGTCCGTTTGATCTTTGGGCGCAAAGCAGGACCGGATTTCTCGAAGGTCGTGTCGTCTGAAGGAGCGAACAAAACGCTCCAGTACGTCTTGGGGAGACTCACCCCCTCCCTCAGTGGGCGGAGGGCGACTGAGAAAATCCTGGATACTGGAAACCAGGTCGGTAAGGACTTTTTCCAGATCGATGATGGACCCCGAATCTCCCGCCAGTCCCCAAATTTTGGGCCCCTGAGAAGTGGGCCGGAAAAGGAAGCCTCCAAACGACTCATCCCATGCCGTTTCAACCAGGGTGAAATCAGGTTTTTTCAGCGTTTCGCCGATTCGAGTTATGTGCGCAAACCGATAGGGAAGATTCAGCATTTCATATCTCTGATTGATCATTGGATCATTATCGAGCGTCGCTTCATAAACGGTACGGCCAAGGAGTCGAATGCGAACGGGGTAAGGACCGCTTCGGATGCAGATGTTCAGAAGACGTAACTCGTCGGGGTTCATGCCGAAAAAGAAGCTGCCTCCGGGGAGGGGAACTTCAAGGGGGGCAATGTGAACGATCTGATCGTTGGATACGATGGCCAAGGATCGGCCGGAATGTACTCGTGTAAATTCCGAGAAAGTGGCCTTGTATTCATCCTGGAACTCGAAACTCGGGATGGGCTGTTTGTGCCTCGGAGGAAGAGCTAAGCCGATTCGAGCCAAACCTCTTCCTGGAAAGAACCCAGCGGCGTCGATTTGAAGGAGTCGAAGGTTTTGTGGGGTGCTGGGAGAGTTCCTCACTCGAAACCAGCGTGATCCCTTAGGCACGCGATAGAGTTCCGGTCTGGCCTGATGGGACTTGAGCCTCTCCTTTTCTTCTTTTTCGTTTTTGGAGATGAGATGAAAATCCAGGTTTCCTCTTTGCAAGAGAAGGGACTCGGCGCGATATCTTTCGGCGGTTGTCAGTGGGGGCAGGCGAAGGTGGATTTCGGTCTCGTTTACGATCTTGATGGGGCCCGGAGAGGACAAGCCGAGCGCGTTCAGGCGGTGTTTGATCTGTCGCTGGACCAGGCGAACGATTCGGGTGGGAGAAATTTTCAGATGGATTGAAGCTTGTTCGATCTCTTCCGGGTCGAGTTGGAGCATGAGGCGACTTGTTCCCAGGGCTTTGGGGCGTAGGGATTGCGCCTGGAATACGGCGGTTTGGATCTCGGGAGTGAATAGCGACCAAAAATAGTTGATGTCGGAACGATGGGCTGCTTGGATGGCTTGATTGGCTACATAGCTTTCAGAGTGGTTGTTTTTGTCCCCGTAGGCTTCGGTGGACAGGAGGAGAATAAGGGTGATCTGAATGGTGTACGCCCAGAAGCAATGGCAGGATGAATACATCAATGTCCTCTTGTTGGTTGATCAGAGATTCCATCTCAGATCATACATCTTTACCTCCTCCCAGCGCACCTTTCGATCCAGTGTTTGGGAAGAGGTCACCTCTGTACGGATTGCATGAAAACGAAGAAAATTCGATCTTTCCCGATGCCTGAAGTTTTTGCGAGAAGAGGAGCGGCAGGCGGAAGTCTTTTCTTTCACCCTCTTGAGTGAGGTTATCGCCGATTGATCTGGACGGGTGGAGCGTCGGCGTTCAGTAGGGATCTTTGGCTGATCTGTCCTGCAACGATCTGAACGATCTTCTTGATCGCAACCGAGGAAGTCGAGTTCGGGTGAGATACCAGGGAGGGCGTTCCGGAATCACCTCCCTGTCGAACCGAAGGGTCGATCGGAACTTTTCCCAGGAAGGATGTATCGAGGGTCTTCGCCATATCTTCGCCGCCTCCGGTTCCGAAGATATCTTCTTCGTGTCCACAACCAGTGCAGACATAGCCGGACATGTTTTCAATTACTCCCAGGACGTGAATGCCAAGCTTTCTGAACATTCCGATCGCCTTACGGACATCGATGACACTGACTTCTTGTGGAGTCGTAACTACGACACCTCCGGCCATGGAGATGGATTGGGAGAGGGAAAGCGCAACATCGCCCGTTCCCGGGGGAAGGTCGATGATCAAGTAGTCGAGTTCGCCCCAGATGGCCTGTCCCAGAAACTGCTGGATAGCTCCATGAAGCATGGGCCCTCGCCATATGACCGGCTGGTCCTTTTCGATGAAAAACCCCATGGATAGGATCTGGATGCCGTGAGCTTCTGGAACCACGATCCGTTTCTCGGAATTAGCCTCGGGGCTTAGGTCTTCGATACCCAGCATGAGGGGGATAGATGGACCGTATACATCGGCATCAAGGAGGCCAACACGAGCGCCGAACTGTTGGAGTCCAACGGCAAGGTTCAGGGCCATGGTCGATTTGCCCACCCCGCCTTTTCCGGCGCCTACGGCGATGACATTCTTGACGCCAGGAAGAAATTTTGAAGCGGGCTGGGGGCCGCTACGCACCTTTGCGGAGAATTCTACCTGGACTGTGGAAACCCCTTCGATCTGTTCAACCGCCTTGCGTACATCCTCTTCGATCTGGGACTTCAAAGGGCAAGCGGGTGTTGTCAGTTCGATTTCAACCTGGACAGACTCTCCATCAATATGGATCTTTCGAACCATGTCCAGGCTGACCAGGTCTTTGTGAAGCTCTGGGTCGTTGACAGACCGCAGAGCGTTCCGCACGAGATCCTGATTGGGAGTCGTCGTCATGCTATCGGAGGGAGTAGGGTCGTTGACGGTTTGCGAGGGCTTTGCTAGTGGGAAGGAAAAGGCTGGTTAGGACCTGAGCGTGGATCGCTCTTCATGGCGGGACGACGGCGAGGTTTCTTTTCCTGCCCCCCTTCACGCCAGCGAGAAAGGCGCTTGGATCCTTTATATTTTTTACCTTGGATAGCGTTGCAAACCATATCGACCGGAAGCCAGGTCAGATAGAAAGGGGTGCCCACAACGGTTCCGATCGAATATCCGAAGAAGAGGATCGGAGCGTTGATCACATCGTATCCATCGCTGAAAGTCATCAAGCCTTGTTCCGACTCTTCTGCGTACACTCCCGGCGTGACATGATCGATAAATAGAGCTGAGAGGAAGCTGACCGGAATGAGAGCCGCTCCGGCAGCGGATCCGGCGACCGATCCTGTCCAGGTGGGGACGGTGACCCAGGCGGGTCCATCCACCGGATGATTGAACATGTCAGCCGGCCATTCATCCATGCTAGGAGATACATAGGCACAACCGAGCCCAGGAAGGATTGCGACGGCAACGATGAGCATTGCCAGGATTCCGCAGCGTTGATGATTGGTCTTCATGCCGACTTCAACTCCTCAGAGTTTGGGTATTTGAAGGTTCTTGACTAGTGATGGCGGATAATAGCCTTTCCAGCCATTTTTGTGAAGACTTTCCGCGGAGAGGACTCGGGAAGAAAGTCGAGGGATTCAGGCCGATTGCTGGAGAAAGGCCCGGAAGGGGTTAAAAGAAGAAATATTCATAGGAGGCAAGGGGTATGAGAGAGAAGGAGAAATCGTGGCTCGATCATCGGTTTGCCAGGATGCCGTTTCTGGATTGCGGAGAATCGAGGAGAGGGCGAATTTCTTCCAGGACGTGTTCCGGAGATAGGACGGGGACGGCGCCATCACGTAGTAGGCGTCCGGTTCCCCAGGACCCAGAACGGTCCACGGGACCCGGGACAACGTGGATGTCTCGCCCATATTCGCAGGCTAGTCTGGCGGTGATGAGCGAGCCGGATTTCCGGGCCGCTTCGATCACCAGCACGGCCTGAACGAGGCCGGCGATGAGGCGGTTCCGGCGGGGAAAATGGTGCGGTAGTGGAGGGGAGTTCAGGTTGAATTCCGAGAGAATCGCGCCACTTTTTTCGATCTGATCAGACAGGGCCTCGTGTTCTGGGGGGTAGGTGATGCTTGCGCCGCAGCCGAGGACGGCGAGGGTCGAGCCTCCTGCATCCAGAGCGCCTCGGTGTGCAGCCGCGTCCACTCCACGAGCTAACCCGCTGACAATGTGGATGCCAGAGGATGCGAGTTCACGAGCAAAATGGTTGGCCTGAGAAAGCCCGTAACGACTCGCGCGTCGAGATCCCACGATAGCGATCGCTGGGAATACCGGCTGGGGCAGTTTCCCTCGAAGGGTCAGGACCAAGGGGGGGTCGAAAATTTCTTTCAGAAGAACGGGAAAATCGGAGTCATCCAGCAAGCAAAAATGGAATCCCATTTGCGACGCATCTGAGAATTCTTGTTCGACTTGATGTTGGAATTCGAAACGAGCTCCAGCGATTCGCCTTGCGGTTTCGGCTCCGATTCCGGGTATTTGTTGCAAACGGTGTGGAGTTGCGCTCAGAATCATCTCTGAGGTTTTGAAATGCGTCCGAAGTCGTTGGAGAAGCAGAGGCCCCAAGCCTTCGACGTGATTCAGGGTAAGGGAGTTTTTGATCTGCGTGGCTCGGTTTTCTTGGTAAGTGGGCATACCTTCCCTCTGGAGTCCTGGTGGATGGTTCTGGGGGTGGAGGATTATTCGGCAGGTGGATCGGCTTGGTCGCGCTCGGCGCGTTCGGCGCGTTCGGCGCGTTTGCGAGCACGGCGCGCATCCCAATCTTTGCGGAAATCGTTCGCCTGCCGGGACTCTCGCCGGGTAGCGAGAATCAAGGTGCAGATAACTCCGAGCAAGATCAGTCCAGCAACGAGAATGAATTGGTGGGCGAGATTGTCCTCGCGGGGAGTGACTCGAACCAGGTTACGTCCCACAAAGAAGGGAGAGTTTCGCCATCGGTTTTTCTGGTCCTTGTAGCGTAAAATCGTGAGGAACGACCCCTCAAGAGAAACCAGGTCTTTTTCCTTGATGCCCTCGATATCGCTGACAGCGAAGCTCCAGAGGCGGTATTCACTATCTCCAAGCATTCCGCGATAGATGACGGTCGACCCGGGGATCTTGCCTTCGGGCATGATCTCTTTTTCCAAGTAAAGAACCGTTCCGCGTATCGTGGTGCTGAGGCCTCGGCAGGGGGACCATACTCGGCGCCCCATATCCTTGAGGTATTCGGTCGAAATCCTTTTGGACATGGGAATCCAGAGCTTGGAAAGAAGGTCTGGGTCGGCATTTTGACGCCTGTTTGAGGGCGGATTGGTACGAGTCGAGTGGATGAGTGCGTAGTAGGCGTCGGTGTGAAGATATTTGTCTCGGTAAGCGATGTTGCGTACTTCGGATAGGTACCCTTTCAGGGCGACGTCTGAAGTGTCGATCGGGCTACCGATCCGGACCTCCGCTTTGGCGGGTCCCGAGCCAGCTTCTTTCGCGATCAATATCGGAATATGAAACGACGATCCGTTTTGCAAGGTGCGCTTTTGATCCTTGAAAAACGCGGCATAAAAGACTGTTCGCTTTTGTGTGGATACGGTCTGGTCTGAATCCAGCAGAAGCACGTTGTACTGTCGACTGTTGGACAGGACGATGAGTGATTGAACCTTGGAGAATCCCGATGTGTTTTTGGGAAGGTCCATGGGGGCGGCGTGGATAACGGTGCCGACGAGTCGAAAGAATTGGCCACGATTTTCTTGCCACAGTTGTTGCTGGACGGTGAAGCCAGGAGCTGTGTTCTTGTACGCGCCGTTCCAGATGAGTTTTGTGGCGGAGGTTCGGCTGGCTTGTTCGCGGGCCTCTTTCCAATCGAGTCTCTGAACATACCAGAGCAGGTCGAAAAAGGGTGTTCCGAATAACCTCTCCGACCCGTCCTCGACGGATCGAAAATGTTCGAGCATGGTGGCGAGTTTTTCGGGAGGTATCTGGGCCGAAGATTGATCCGGATTGTCGAATGGTGATGAGGAGGGGTCCGGGGTGGTCGGGTCGTTCAGTGGTTGGGCCGGTAGAGGTTCTTTCTGGGGAGATTTTTCGTTTTCTTTCAAGTAGTGGTTGAGAGTTACACCTCCGAAAACGAGGGCAAGGAGGAGCATGATGACAAGCTGAACAGATTCTCGGCGGGAGGCGTACTTGGTGGGTTGGGGGGAAGCTGTCATGGTCGGGAGCTTTCCTGTGACGAGATGTTCGTCGGTGGAGGTGAAGTGGAAGTCAAGGTGTGCGCATCTTACCAACACCAGGCGACAGAGGCTGATCATGTGTCTCGGGAAGTGAGGTTCAGATGAAGACTGTCATCAAGGAAAATATGCGAGACCTTTGAGTCCGTCTATCGAGGACGGGATGTGGGAACGTCGAAAAAAAATAAAAAAGGTGGGATGAGGGGTTGACAGGGCTTTTCCCAACTGTATATTCGGCCGCCGTTGCACTCATCGGAGTGGAACGCGAGCCACTTATTTCAAGTGGTTTGTTTGCGGATTGATTTTCATTTTTAGTTTGTCGTCTTGCATGCAAGACACGCGAACGTCAAAATGCAGGTTTGTCCGTGGGGAGTCTTCCCCGCTTGCTCTTTGAAAAGGGAATAGAATATCGCCTATAGAGGGTGTGAGCAGTTAATTCCTGATCTGTTTTTGAACAGAACAGAATTGACGACAACAACACAAACCAGAATCTGTCATTCATTTTGACATCGATCCGGAAGAAGTTCGCTTCAACCGGTTCAAAAAGATAATCAATTGAAGGGTTTGATCCTGGCTCAGAACGAACGCTTGCGGCGTGGATTAGGCATGCAAGTCGAACGAGAACCGGTCCCTTCGGGGAACGGGGACAGTGGCGAAAGGGTGAGTAATACGTAGATAACCTACCCTCGAGATGGGGAAAATTACCCGAAAGGGTGACTAATACCCAATGACACCAGACAATCACCTGGTTGATTGGTCAAAGGTGGGGATCCTTCGGGACCTTCCGCTCGAGGAGGGATCTACGGCCTATTAGCTTGTTGGTGGGGTAACGGCCTACCAAGGCTTCGATGGGTAGCCGGCCTGAGAGGGTGGTCGGTCACACTGGGACTGAGACACTGCCCAGACTCCTACGGGAGGCTGCAGTCGAGAATCATTCGCAATGGGCGCAAGCCTGACGATGCGACGCCGCGTGGAGGATGAAGGCCTTCGGGTTGTAAACTCCTGTCACGGGTTAAGAACAGCACATAGAGTAATACATTATGTGCCTGACAAAGGCCCGAGAGGAAGCTCCGGCTAAATACGTGCCAGCAGCCGCGGTAATACGTATGGTGCAAGCGTTATTCGGATTTATTGGGCGTAAAGGGTTCGTAGGTGGTTTATTAAGTCAGATGTGAAATCCAACGGCTCAACCGTTGAACTGCATTTGAAACTGATGAACTAGAGTATTGGAGAGGTAAGTGGAATTTCAGGTGTAGCGGTGGAATGCGTAGATATCTG
>JASMLP010000160.1 GCA_030748635.1 Planctomycetota bacterium | reverse complement strand
TAGGCGACTCCACTCCCAGGATTCGGAAGAGTTGGTAGATTCCGTTCGGGTCGTTCCCGAAGCGCCGATCTGGCGGCTGTAAAAGACCTGAAACTCACCCAGGTTGGGGTTGTACACGATGGCGGGTTCCCCTTGCACCTGTCCCGGATCGAGGGGCTTTCGCCGTTCTACCAAAAGGTCGGTCTCAAAACGTTCCCCCCCCCGTAACAGGGATGGATCTCCCGATAGAACACCGGAGAGGACAAGCAAGGAAAACACAAAATGTCCGACTATTCGGGCCTGCTTTCGAGGAAATGATTTCAACATGAGGAGTCTCCAGAAAATGTGATTTTGGTTCAGTCGACCCTATCGCAAGTCCCATGCCGATCTCGTTTAAATATTCCCATTCATCGTAATGCCCTTTCATTGAAGGCTTTACGGGGTATCTGTCCTTCTTGAAGCCTCAGTATGTCGGCGGGTGGCTGGGGGAGGTGTTCAGGAATTCTGTACGGTTTGAGGTAACCCGGTTTCCACTTAGGAAAAATCTATGAGCCGGGAGTCCGCTGTGGAGTCAGAATTCGTGATAATGTTGCAGGCATGGCGTTGGCCTGACAGACGGCATTGCGTGAGTATCTGGAGAAAAGCCGATGAAACGTATCCTTGGAATCGGGTGTCTGACGGTATTATTGGTGGGTGCCCTGATGGTTGTTCTCGGGGTGCAAAGACTTCCGGAAATGATGGACTGGGTGCTGGAAACCGTCGAGGAGGAGACGAACTTCTCGAAGCTCGCGGAGGAGTGGATACCGCCAGAACAAGAGGGGGTGGAGAGCTTGTTTCCTTCGGAAGTTGGAGAATTTATTCTGGTTTCTGGCGCGGGGGTCGAGGGAATTCCTGGAATGGGAAATGTAGACGAACCGCGACGGCGCTATGGGGCCGAATCCGGGACGATCATTTTTCAGATCGGACGCGCGAGTCGACTTGAAGGGGAGGCCTTGCTCACTCGAATTCGCAGGGCCTATGAGGACCAGAGTGGAGGAGGAAAGAGCTTTCTCGAAGTCGGAAGTCGCCTGGAGTGCGATTCGTCGCCCTTAGGGGCTACCCTGGGTTGGTGGATTCAGGGGTGGATGCTTGTCGTCCACACCCGGGATTCGGCGGATCTTCGGGCGTTTATGAGCGCCTATCTCACCGAAAAGACGGATTGAAGGTGGGGAGATTTCGGAGATCGATAAGGGCTCAGGATGTTTCGTCCCGGGCTTGGGATTTGTCCATGGCAGCCAGGTGGTTTCTGGCGCGAGCCATGGTGGCCCACCCGAAAAGAAGGCTGAGAGCGGCGAGGATATGTAGAGTAGCTAACCACTTAAAAGCGATTTTCAGACCAAAGGCCACTGCCGCCAGCACCGTGACCTCCACACCATAAAACCAGTGGAGCAACCGGGTGCCGCTATCGACCTCGGAGGTCGAACTCCCAAAGGAAGATGCCCACCGCACAATTCCATCGGAAAGACATAGCGCCTCGGCGAAGAAGATCGTCGCGACCGTGAGGATCATGCTAGGTTCCTGAAGATTGTCGATACCGACCAGAAGGTGAAGGATGAGGCCGGTGGAGACCCAGGTCGCGATCAATAGTAAGAGATTCATGGTGCTGTCTCCTGATGAACACTCGAGTGAATGGCGAGAACGCCTAATTCTATTTCCGCGATAATTTTTGTGTAGTGGCGCGGAGTCTGATGAAAAGACTTTTCATGATCTTGTACATGAAGTGGGCTGAGGCTTTGGGGTGATTTTCGATGAGGTCGTGGAGGGTTTTGCGGCTGAAGGCGATCAAGTAGGTGTCGCGAACGGCTGCCGCGGTCCCCGAGCGGGGGGCGTCTGTAATCAGGCTACCCTCTCCGAATATTTCACCCGCCTTGAGGCGTCCAACGACCTCGGCCAGTCCGCTTTTGTTTTGCACCTGTATCTCGACTTTTCCAGAGAGGATCAGGTACATGGCTTCCCCAGTCTCACCCTCCAGGAAGATATTCTCCCCAGTTGAATAGCGGTTGACGATCCCTCCACCCAGTATCATTTTTCTGTGATTCTCGGAAAGACCCTGAAAAATGGGGTTTTCTCCGAACTGTTTGGGGTCGATCTTCGGGGGCATGAGTTAGAATTTCTCGCGAACGTTGACCTGGAAAAGTATTTCGATATCGGGCGGAGAGAAAGACTCGAATTATAGACGAATCCTCGAATGAACTCGAATGAAGAGGTCGTTCGGAAACAGAATAGAGGTTCAGAGGGCTCTTCTGCTACTATTTTGAGCACAATATAGGTCATAGAATTGGATCTTGCGATGATGAAAAAGCGATTCTACTCATTCCGATCTCTCGGCATCCTTCTTCTGATCGGCGTATTGCCGCTATCAGAAGCGAGGGCTCAAAAGCTCAAGGAGTGTTCCGCGAAGAAACCCGTTGTTCTGGAAGATGACGGTTCTTGGGAGAAGAACTCGAATATTATCTCTTCCCTCATCCGCAAAAGAGGGATATCGAAATCTTCACTTTCCAATGTGCTCAAGGATCTCAATCGGAAAGGGAAACGGATCTGGTGGATCGACCGAACTCGGCCTCGAACCGCTTTTCGGTGGAATTGGGGAGATTTCGTGACCAAGAAGTGGATGCCGCAAGGGATCAGTAGTTCGATGGAGGGGTGGTCGAGGGGCACTGTGAGCGGGAAAAAGGTACTTCTCGTCAGTTGGTACTCCAAGACGAATACTTCAACCGAATCGGCTCAACGGGGTTGTCGCATTTCAGTCATCGATATTTCTAATCCAAACAAGATCCGTTACAGGCATATCCTCTTGGTGGTGCCCAAGGGGAGCGATAGCCAGCCCAATTTCGGGCCCGCAGTTCGAAAAACGGGAGGGCTCTATGCTCCACTGAAGGGTGGGGGCATCGCCTGGTATGGTAACTATCTTTATGTGCCTGAATACCGGAACGGTTTTAGGGTATTCGATCTTCGGCTGATCATGAAGGTCAGCACATATAACAGTCATCGATGTGGTCGGCGTGGAAATTCATCCTCCGCATTTGGCTACAAGTATATTTTGCCCCAGGTTGCTCATTACCGATTGCTCGAAGGAGGGGGACTTTTTAATTTTGCCTCGATCGACCGAAGCACACGTCCCCATTCCATCCTCTCGGGAGATTACATCTATCCCGGAAATGAGGGGCGCATTTATCGCTGGTCCCTTAACGGTCGCACCTGCAAGCTGTCCGATACCAAATCGACCCAGGTTTATAGCACTCGACTCAAGGGGATGCAGGGCTCTATCTCAAACGATCGGGTCTTCTGGACGAACTGTTCTGGGTTCTGGCCTCGGATTTATCGACAAACTGTCGCGGGAAGTACTCGAGCGTATCGATGGCCTATTGGCCCTGAAGATCTGTCCTATGATGTGAAGAGGGGGGATATCTGGGCGCTCAAGGAGTTCGCGTGGAACCGTTATGTCTGGTCCGTGCGGCCTTGATTTTGAGACCCTTCCAATGGGAAAAGGGGTCCAGTTCGGTCTGAGGGCGAGAGTTCAGGAGGGGTAGGTCAGGTCGAAATGAGGGCTGCCGGTCAGCGGCCATAGAACCAGAAAATGGTGGATGAGGTCGCTGGCGATCAGAGAAAACGCGAGGATCCAGAGCCAATCATAAATTCTGGGATAACGTTGTGTGAGCGCGGCGACGCAGAATACGGCCACTCCAATGTAACCGTGATGAATCCGGACTCCCCCGGTCCAAGAACCGATGGTGTTCGCGGTGTCTCGAGTCGATTGAAGGTCAAACCCAAATCGGAAGAGAAGCGTGACCCCTTCGAGGAGGGCTGTGGCCAGAAGGCTCGGGAAACCGAGGCGTTTCCAAGTCGGCTGTGGGATCTCTGGGGTGCGCTGGGAAGTCGTAGTCATGGGGGGGTATCTATATCAGGCTCGGGGAGCAAACGGTACCCCACTCCACGAATCCCAAGAATATGCCGTGGATTTCCGGTGTCTTCCTCAATCAAGCGTCGTAGTCGCGCTACGAATACATCAACCGTCCGTGTTTTGGCCGTAGGAGATTGGTCCCATACACTGGCAAGAAGCTCCTGGCGTGACACCACTCTTCCCGCTTGATCCAAGAAGTAGCGAAGCAATCGGATTTCGAGATCGGTCATCTCGACGGATTCTCCTTTGTGGCGACTTTCCCGACGTTGAAAGTCGACTTCGAGATGACCGATTCGGACATTGTCCCCCGGGCCGTGCCACCGTTGCCGTCGGAGTAGGGCGTCCACCCTCGCAGTGAGTTCCGGGAGTTCGAACGGTTTCGGTAGAAAGTCATCTGCACCCGCTTCTAGACCCTCGACTCGATCAAAGAGTGTCTCTCGGGCTGTCATGATGAGAAGGGGGGTGATGTCCCCCCGACTCCGGATTTCACGACAAAAGGTCAGTCCATCTCCATCGGGCAGTCCGAGGTCTAACAGAATCAAGTCCGGGGGGTGCCGCAGAATGAGAGTTCTTGCGATGGCTAGGTTCTGGCTCCAATGGACCTGGTGTCCACGGGAAGTCAGGCTGACCTCGAGAGTCATGCCGAGGGTATTATCATCTTCGACCAGCAGCAAAACAGCCATCAGGGAAGATCCTCGGTTGGCAACCAGACTTCCGCTATCGATCCCTGGCCTAAACCGTCACTATGAATATGGATATCGCCGCCGTGCCTCCTGGCAATCCCTTGTGCAAGAGAGAGCCCAAGTCCAGTTCCCGAGCGACCCGTATCCCCACGCCAGAAGCGACGGTAGACCTGAGATAGGTCTTCATTCCGAATGCCGACGCCTTGATCTATGATCTGAAGAAACGCGAAACCAGGGCGATATTCGAGTCCAATGGAGATGTCGATCGTTTCACGGGAATATTTGATGGCGTTGTCGAGGAGGTTGTCTGCAAGGAGTCGGAGTCCCCTCTGATCACCGAGGATCCAGATGTCGGGTGGGATATTCAGTCGAAGAGTGCCGCCTCGGATGGTTATGAGATCCCGTGAGAATTCGCCTATAGATCGAATCAATTCAGAGAGATTGACCGCCTGCCTTTCGAATGCGAGTCGTTCGATTTCGATGCGACCGGTTTCAAGCACATTATCGATTCTGAGGGCGAGGCTTCGAGTCTCATGAACGATAGCCTGATGGAATCTGCTCCGTTGTTCGAAGTCTAAATTAGTGTCTTCGAGCGCTTGAGCCGCGGCGCGAATGGCGCCGATCGGAGTTCGCAAGTTGTGACTTACTCCGGCCAGATAAGCTGCTTCAGCCTGTCGCAGGCGCGAGTAGGTCGTCAAGCGATGTTGGAGAGTGAAAAGCATAGTGAGTACGAGAGTGAAGCCGAAGCATCCCAGAATCAGCAAGGAGATATTGGGTCCACCCGGAAGGTGTACCCACAAGAGAACCCAACCGACCAGAAGTGCAACCACCAGAATGCCGATCAGGATCGTGATGACCCGTCCCCCCCAGCCTCCCCAGAAGCTTCTTCGGCGCATGGCAATCCCGTCAAGAGCGTCTTGGAATGAGAAGGCTCGTTGTCGAGTTACCGAAGGCGGTGTGCTGTGTACGGTGAGTGGTGAGGGCACGATGTGATGATGAATGTTTTGCCTGAGGGTGTAAAGATCAACCCCAAAGGGGGATGGACGATCGATTCGTTTCCGTTGGGACCACAGGGTTTGAAGTCGATGAGGTCACGCCTTTGGGAATCACATCACATCTTCTAGAACCTTGGGTCTTGGCCGAGGCGAGTTTCTGGAATTCACCGACAGAATCGTGTACGCCTGGGATAGGGCCCGATGAACAACGGGTCAGTTTTCTGCGGAGGATGACTGTTTTTGTGGAAAAGGTCTCTCCAGCAAATTCATGCCCCAGCGGTGAACACCGGTCGGATTGGGGATGAACTCGAAATGTAGATGCGGATTGGGAGAACCGAAGTGTCCCGCTACATACCCCCAGCCGAGATCCTCCGGATAAGAGTCCAGTATCCAGCGATCGAGTACCCCGTCCTGGTCGAAATAGAGGAGTAGCGTGGAGATATCGCCACCCCCAAAGGCGACGCCGAATTTGACCAGGATGTGGAGTCTGGCCAGAATTTGAAAACCGCTGGATGTGGTGTTGCGATAACGAAAGAAGAAACCTTCCGCGAGGTTTCCGATATCGGAAGGAGGTCCTAGCCGAACAAGAACATCTGAATACGTCGTACGTCCGGACCGGAGGGATTGGCCGATTTCGGGGGGGATCATTCGATCCTGAGAATTATTCACAACCCGCACGCAGGCTGTGGATGCGCCCATCATGCTGAGTGCCAGCAGGAAGGTAAGAGAACGCTTCATCTCAATCGTCTTCGTAAACCAGGCTTTTGGGGCTGAGTGCGTACTTTTCCAGCCGACCATTCTTATCGAAAAAGAAGATCGCTCGATCGTATTCGACATCGAAGGAAGACCAGGCGAAGATCAATAGCCCTAGCCGTAAGGAACTGGTCTCTTCTAAGACATAGAAATAGACCGTTCGCTGGTGAATCGCCACGATCTGGGACGGTGGACCAAGTATGCGAAGAACGTCTTCTTCGGTGGTTTTATTCGTTGTGAACTGAATGTCTGGTGAACGCCAACGGTTGGGAATACCGACTCGGCGTCCTGATCCGCTACACGCGGTCAAAGCGCAGACACTGATGAGCATGAACAGGGTGATGAACCACCTCATGACGGGATCTCCTTATTCCTCTTTCCTTGAGGAGATAGATATACCCAAGGTGTAGGGAAAGGTCCACCAAAAGCAAATCCCGGTTGGTGCCGGGATTTGCGTAAAATCAGGATTGGCCTGGGGCGCTTCCAGAACCCTCTTCGGGAGGAGGTCAGGAAACGGCTTCTTCCGTTTCGAGCGCAGGTAGAATCGGCATCCTGGGGTGTTTGGCGAATGAAAAGGTCATCTGTTCGTACCAGGAGTCTTGTTGGTCGACCATATTGCGGATCCGTTTCCACATTTCGACTGGTGGGCCGAATTCGCGCCAATCGATGGAAAGTACCCGGACACCCCGACGCCGCATTTCGTCGAGAAGTTTTTGATAGTTATCGTGTAGCTGTTGCAGATAGTCGAGAGGAACGCCATCTTCCTGACTGCGACCTCGACTGTTCATTCGACGATGACACTCTTCGGGCGACACATCGAGATAAACAAAGATGTCGGGAGGCATAACGTCACGGCTCATGTTTCGGAAAAGGTCGATGTATAGATCGTACTGTTCATCCGTCATGAAGCCCCGCTCTTTGGCGGTGGTGGCGAAAACGGTGTCTCCATAAATGGGGCGATCTTGGACAACGGTGATGCCGTGGTTGCCCCAAGCCAGTTCAACGGCGAGACGATGTTGCTCATACCGCTGGCAGAGCATGAAAACCTGCATAGCAAAACCGCCTCCGGTATCACTTGCGGTACGGAGGTCATCGTAATAGTGCTGCAAGAAATGGTCGAAACGCGGGTGATTGGTGGGTTCCTCGAGAACACGCACCGAATTGCCCTCTGACATGGCTGCTGAGGCTACAGCGTGACAGGCATTGGTTTTTCCGGCTCCGATGTTCGCATCAATACAGATGAATAAACCCTGCTTCCCCTTCATCTCCCTGGCTCCCTTCGTGGACGTTCGGTTAACGGTTGGTGTAGATTTTCGATCGCTGATGCCACCCGATGCACAAGAGACGGGGCTCGTTGGGCTGGGTACCACTTTCAGTAGTGGTCGGATTGTAGGGAACCCGAAGCGATGGGGCAATGGTGATATGGCGGGAAATATGAAATTTATGAGAAATTCTTCGAAATGGGCAGATCCGAGCGTCAGGAGGTTCCTTAAGGGGCCGGAAATCCGGATTCGGACCGGAATGGATCGGCCGATCGTCGAAGGGGGTCAGACGAGCAGATCGGGCCAGTTCAATGCGCCTTCCCGGTAAGTTGGGTATCGAAAACGGAAACCGGATTCGAGTAATCGTCGATTCCGGCAGCGCTTGCCCGATTTCCGAGTATTTTGTGAAGAGGTCGCGGGTTGAGGCAGATTTTTCTGGGATCGTACCCAGCGATCGATCTCCCCGGCGTGTGTCGGCTGGCAATCGACCAGAAGGTAGGTTGAATGGTCGAGGGGACGAGTCAAGAGGTGAACGAGGGCCGTGGCGGCATCGTCTCGATGGATGCGATTGGAAAATGATTCACTCGGGGGGTGTGTATCGATCGTTCTCTTCTCATGAGAGAGTAACCAGCGAGGTGGGTTCAGACCGTAAAGACCGCCGATTCGAGCGATTTGACCAGGAAGAGCGCTTTGGCGGACTCTACTCTCAGCTTGAAGAAGGATTTTTCCGCGAAAACCAGAGGGTGATGTTTCACTCTCTTCATCGATCCACTCACCGCAATTTTGGCCGTATACGGAGGTACTGGAACTGAAGAGAAATCTCTGGATTGGATGGGGGGATTTATGGAGAACGCGGAGTAGATTCGAAAGACCTTCTACATACGTTTTTCTATAGGCCGCTTCTTCTCTCCTGGAAGGGGTTGCGAGGTAAATAAATTGGTCGATATCGGGTGGCAAGAGGTCCTGGAGGTCGGGGTCCGTCAAATCCCCTTCGAGAGGGATCGTCGGGGGAGAAATGCTAGAAGGGGTGCGATTCAATCCCCAGACTTGGTGACCCATGTCCGTGAGCGGGATGCTCATGCGCTGACCGAGGTCGCCGTAGCCGGCTATGAGAATTCGATGTCCTGACATCTGTTGGATTCGTGAGGATTATCTTTGGGGATTTTGTCTTTGAAAACGTCCGGTTTCTGGAGACGTGTGAGTGTTCATATCGTCCAAATCCTCGCTCTGGCCAGGCCGAGGAACCTGGAGACGAGCTGAGCAAGAGAGGCATTGGAAAAATTTTCCGGCCTTTTTCCCCGCGGCGCGATAGGTTTTCCCGCAACTACAGCGGACGGTCACTCTTTCGGTCCAGATGCCGGTGATGAGCCAACGGGTGGTTCGTTGAAAGTCGCCAAGAATTGTGTAGATGGTAGGAATGAGCAAGAGAGTTAGAATCGTGGCGAATGAGAGGCCATACACGATCGAAATCGCCATGGGGATGAGGAATTGGGCCTGATAACTCTTTTCCATCAATAGGGGGCCCAGGCCGGCTACGGTGGTGACTGAAGTGAGAAGAATGGCGCGGAAACGGTCCCTCGAGCCCCCGATGGCCGCCTCGACAAGGGGGATTCCTTTGCGACGGGATCGATTAATGAAATCGACCAGAATAAGACTGTCGTTGACAACCACTCCAGCGAGAGCTACGTAACCGACCAGTGACATGATCGTAAATGGATATCCCATGTGCAGATGCCCAAGAACAGCGCCAACCAGCGAGAACGGGATCGCGGCCATTACGATCAACGGTTGCAGATAGCTACGAAACAGGATGGCGATGATGGAGTATATTCCAAAAAGAGCGACTGAAAATCCGACTGCCAGCGATCCCAGCGAGTCGGAGGTACTCTTTTGCGCGCCACCGAAAACGACCTGGACGCCCGGAAACTTTTCATGGATATCGGTCAGTTTGAACTCCAGATCCTGCGTGACTCGAGCGGTATTTGCCTTGGTTTCGTCCACTTCGGCCCGGATGGTCGCGGATCGTTTCCCATCCACTCGGTGGAGCATCCCAAAACCACGAACCGTTTCTAAAGTAGCCACTTCCTCCAGAATGGGGCGCCCTCCGCTAGGGGTGGAAATCCGAATATTTTCCAGGTCGACGAGATCCCCGCGGGCGGAACGGGGGAGCAAAACTCGTAGTGTGATCCGATCATCTTCTTCTTGAATTTCCTGAACTTCGTACCCGAAAAACCCGTGTCGAAGTTGGAGAGCGAGTTGCTGGGTCGTGAGTCCTAACAAGCGACCTTGTTCCTTCAGTTTGAGTCGTACTTCCATCTTGCCCCGCTTGAGATCGTCGATAATCTGACTGACTCCCTCGTAGTCCTGAAGCAGATTGCGGACGTGCCCGATCGCCTTTTCGACCACTCTAAGGTCTTTGCCTTCGATTCGGGCTTCGATGTCGGAGCCTGCGGGACCTCCAATTTTGACTTCGAATTTGAGTTGTCGTACTCCGCTGATTGATCTGGTTTTGGCGCGCAGTTCAGCGAGTATGTCCTTGGAGGATCGCCAATTCTTTTCAAGGCGTGTATCTGCTGGGAACAGTTGGATGATGAGTTGACCGACCGTCGAAGGATCCGCGGGCGTGATTCGTCCTTCATCCCCAAAGCTGATCCCCACGCACGAAAAGACTTTTTCGATCTCCTTTTGACCCTTGGCGATCCTTTCTATCCGTTGGATGATCTCCATGGTTCGTTCTTCCGGGGTTCCCGCCGCCATTTCAAGATCAACGGTGATCAATTCGCCATCAATGTCCTGGAGGATCTGGAAGGGGACGACTCCTCCTTGGATAAGGCCGAATGTCGCCACGAGAATGCAGACGAAAGCTGCGGCTGTGACATACCTCCAGAAGAGAAGAAAACGGAGGACGACAGCTAAAATTGTCGGCAGAAAGGTTTCGAAAACGAACGCTCTAGCGGTCGATACCCAGGAAGCGAAAACCCGTAGATAAGGGATTCTGGAGATAAGAGGTGTGGTCGACATATGGGCCAGGTGGCAAGGTAGAATTGCGAAGGCCTCGATCAGGGAGGTGGACAGTGCGGCGATCACGACCACCGGCATGACCCCCATCATGACACCCATGTTTCCTTCGATGAAAGCCATGGGTAGAAAAGCGATTATCGAGGTGAGGACCGCGGCCAGAACAGGAATCGCGACTTCGTTAGTCCCCAGAACGGCAGCTTTCTTGTAGTTCATGCCCGAACGCATTCGGGTATGCACGTTTTCCCCAATCACAATGGCATCGTCGACAATAATCCCCAAGACGAGAATAAGGCCGAAAAGCGAGATCAAATTGATCGTTCCGCCCATGAAGTCCATGAGCACAAACGTTCCCAGAAAAGAGATTGGGATGCCGATAGCTACCCAAAACGCAACACGAATTTCGAGGAAAATGGCTAGAACCAAAACCACATAAAGCAGACCCTTTCCGCCGTTATCGAGCATCAGGTCGATACGTTGGACGATAAGGTCCGCCAGATCGTTCATCGTGTCGAGTTGAGCGCCTCCGCCAAGTTGTTCTTTTTTCTCATGTACATATTCGCGAACACGACGGGCAATCTTGGTGGCATCTTGTTCAGGTGTTTTAAACACGGTCAACGCGACAGCCGGTTCTCCTTTAAAACGTCCCCGAATGACCCGATCTTCGAAAGTCTCTCGTACGATAGCGACCTCAGAGAGGCGAATGATGGTCCCATCGGATCGACCTCGAATAACCAGATCTTCGATCTCGAGCGCTCGGTTGCGTTCTCCGAGCGTGCGGACTCGGATATTGCCAAGTTTGCTCTTGAGTTGGCCCCCAGGGAGGTCGAGATTGGATGCTCTGAGGATTTCACCTATTTGTGAAAGGGTGACTCCAAACGCTTCCAAACGGTGCGGAAGGATTTCGATCCATATTTCACGTTCACGAATACCGGACGGAAAAACCTCGGAAATTTCGGGCATATCGAGGAGTTCATCTTGGACCTTTTTCGCCACGCGACGGAGATTCATTTCGGGGGAATTGCCGTGAACCAGGACCGTTATCACGGGAAATTGGGGTCGAAATTCAGCCACTTGCGGTTCCTCGACACCCCCGGGAAGGTCGGGTGAAATGCGATCCATCGCGGTTCGGACTTCCCCTAGGCTGTGATGAATACTCGCCCCTTTTTCCAGTTCGAGACTCACGATGGAGAGCCCTTCAAGTACCTGAGAGTGGATCTCTTTGACATCATCGAGGGCGATAAGCTCGGTTTCGACCGGTCGAGTAACGAGTTTTTCGATCTCCTCGGGAGTCGCTCCTGGATAGGTGAGAGAAACCTGGATCTTTTCGGGGTCCGAGTTAGGAAATAGTTCCTGGATGAGACTCATCCAGGTGTAGGCCCCCCCGAAGATGATCAACCACATGAGAAGGTTGATCGCGATGGGGTTTCGAACTGAAAAACGGGGGACGTTCACGGTCAGCGGGTTTCTTCAGAATCGGAAGCGGACTGAACGATCTGAACCTTGCTGCCTTGGGCGATCTGTTCGAGATTGGTGATGACGATCATGTCTCCCGTTTCTAATCCATCCTCGACTAAGGCTACCGAGGTCAGCCGGATCGAGACTTGTGGGCGTAATTCCTGGACAACGCCCAGCGATCCATTCTCAGGGTCCAGCTTGACGACAAACAGAGATTCGCCGACAAATGCGGTACGGGGCACAGCGATCACACCGCGATGGGTGCGTCCAGAAACCTCCGCTTCAACAAATGCTCCCGGGGGAAGAGGAGGAGCCTCATTGTTCGGGGTTTCCACCTCGACATACGCCCAGAAAGTAAGGTCGGCGGGATTGATGGAGGGGGAGATTCTCGCCACTTGACCACTCCATAAGATGTTTTCGGAGCGGGGAAGGCGAAGCGTGGCGGTCGAATCGGAAGTGACTTGCCCATAACGAGACATCGGAAGCGCGACTGGCACCTCGATCTTTCGTAGGTCCAGAATATGGAATAAGGGGCTGCCTGGGCCCACCCGACTTCCGCGCTGGACGGTTCGATTTTCAACTCGGCCAGAAAAAGGCGCCAAGATGGTCGTTCGTGAGAGGTCGATCTCTGTTTTTTCCAAGGCGGCCTCGGCGGAAGAGACCTTGGCGTTGACTTTTCGCTGTTCCCAATCCATGGCATCCAAGTCGGATTCCAGTTGAAGAACCAAACGCTCTCCCTGGCCGACTTGTAACCGACTCTGGTCCAGTTTGCTCGGAGACAAAACCCCTTTTTCGACCAGGTTGTCGATCCGGCGGTATTCTTTCTGCGCCGATTCGAGTTCGAGACGGGCCACTTTGATTCGCTGTTTCAGTCCTTTCGCATCGGTATCCAAGCGCCCCAAGGCTGCGCGGGTCTCTTCAAGACTAGCGCAAGCGGTTCGGACGGCCTGTACGAGGACTCTGTCGTCGAGTCGCACCAGGGATTCACCTGCAAATATGGACGCGCCTGCTTGCAAATGCGGCGAAACCCAGAGAACTTGGCCTGTGATCTCGCTGGAAACCACGGTAGACCGTAAGGATCGAGCCCGACCGTAGGCGCGCAAACGTTCCGGATAGTCGGCGCGTTGCATCGTTTGCACCTGAACGGCGATACGAGGGACGATATAGGGAGATTTCTGGGGTGGAGTCAGCATGCCCAGCAAGTGGGAATAAACGCCTTGGCCGAGAACAAAAATCCCAAATATGAGAAGGGCCGAAATGCAGATACGCAGCGAGATGGAGGCCAGTTGACTCTTGGGGAATTGGGTCAGGCGCGAGAAAGGAGAAGCGAGTCCGGAACCAGGCTTCATCTGTTGGATTCGGTCCGTCAGGGCCATGGAACGGAGTTTTTTTCGCAAACTCCTCAGGTTTTTGAGCTTCTGAAGCTTCTTGTCAGATCCAGGTTTTTGTGATGACACGGATAGTTTATCCCGGGGAGATCAAAATGATCGACCATTGTCCTTTGCGATCCGGGACAGAGTCAAGTTGGCGATGGGCGAATGTCGCATGATTAAAGAGTGTAGGAAGAGCGGAGCTTAAAAGAAATCGACCGAACCCAGAATTCCAAGAATGCTGATTTTCGAGAGTTTGGGAGATCGATAATTTAAGGTGATTGTGTGGTCCCGGTTCAAGTGTTCGAGCGAATCACCGAAAGGGGTCTTCGCAGGAGGAGGGGGGGGGACAAATCGCGAGGAGTTTTCCAACGCGAAAGGCCAGGTTTTCTAACCAGGTATCCGACGACTGGATCGCTTCTCGGAGATCGCACGGGCCGTTTACGAGGGAAAATGCGGTGGTGATTCCCTGGGAGTATAGGGCTTCATGACCGGGGCCGAGTGTGCCTGCAAGAGCGATCGTTGGAATCTCGAAGGATTGGGCCAGGTGGGCGACCCCCGAAACAACCTTGCCTCGAGCGCTCGTGGCATCCAGGCGTCCTTCGCCGGTGATCACAAGGTCCGCACCAGAAAGCGCCTCGGAAAGCCCTGCGATAGAGAGGAGAGTTTCACAGCCAGGGACTAAAGCGGCATCCAACAGGGCGGATAAACCGTACCCGAGGCCGCCGGAAGCGCCCGAACCGGGAGTGGCAGACAGGTCTTTGCCGGTGAGATCCAGAAGAAGTCGAGACCAATGAGCGAGGCCCTTCTCGAGGAGGGAGACACAATGCTCGTCAGCTCCTTTCTGAGGGCCAAAAATCGCCGCGGAGCCTTCTTCACCCAGGAGAGGATTGTTCACGTCGCAAAGGACTTCGATCCGGGTATCATAGAGTTCGCGAGGAATCAGACGGTGGTCTATCCGATCGATAGAGTCGAGACATCCTCCGGTGCCTGGCAAGGGATTGCCTTGTGAATCGTACAGGACAAGCCCGAGGGCGCGAAGACATCCTGCGCCCCCATCGACGGTGGCACTTCCTCCGATTCCCAGGAGAATTCGGCGAGCTCCTCTTCGGCACGCATGAAGGATCAATTCACCCGTGCCGTAAGTCGAGGTTTTGAGAGGATTCCTGTGTTCCGGTGGAATGAGCGCTAACCCGCTAGCCGAGGCCATTTCGATGATGGCGGTAGAACCTTGTTCGATCAGGCCGTATCGTGCCGCGACGGTTTCGCCAAGAGGTCCTTGTACGTCGACCTGAACCGATTCGCCTTTTCGTGCTGACAGAACAGAGTCGACGGTTCCTTCTCCACCGTCGGCAATGGGGACGATCATTGCGTCGCAATCGGAAAGGGCTTCTTGAAGGCCACGCGCAATCGCTTGGGCCGCCTCGAGAGATGAGAGGGATTCTTTGAAACTGTCGGGAGCAATGACGATTTTCACGAATGAACTCAGCGATGATCCCGGTCAGGGTGAAGGTAAGTTTCCAGGAATTCCTCGAGGCTCAAGTCCGGTCTGGCACGATTTTGACCCTTGCGGCGGTTGACTTTTCGATATCGAGCCGTCGGCCAGAAATCCCAAGGGCCTTGCCCGCCGGCGTAAACCACGACCCCTTTTCGATCGATGACGAAAAGTCGTTCCGGCCAGGCCGCCCAACGAATCGCGGTCCGATCGTCCATCGAATCTACGAGGGTCGGAAACCCGAATCGAACCGTTTCGGAGCACATGCGCGCGGTCTGGGATCGTTCGGAGAACGTGGTTGGATCTTTGATTGTCGACCATCGCCCCATGGTCCATCCGTCACTGGGATGAGCTTCTCGTAGGTAAATGAAGAGAAATGCGGCGCGTTTGCCAAAACGGGCGTGGACTTTCTGGACGTCGACCGACGCCTTTCGGAAAGGCCCTCAGGTGTAACTGCCGAAAACCAGGACGACCGGTTGCTTGTTACGGTAATCGGAAAGACGGACGCTCCCAGAGCCGTCGGCACGGTTCAGATCGAATTCCGGAGCTTGTTCTCCGACTTTGGGAACATTTCCCTGCCGTTTTCGAATGAGACGGTTCCCGTCCGCAGGACTACGTACTGTTTTCCCTGAGTAGGGGTCGGATTTCGGGTCGAACTCCTGTGCAGAGAGGGGGATTGAGAGCGCGTAGATGCAAGCAAGAGCTAGGCTCAGAAGAGTGCGGTTCATGGCGTATTTGGTTCGAAATGAATTCAAGAGGAGATTGTCGATGTAGTACGAGGCAGGGATTCGGTTTGTGAGGGTTCGATCAGGCGAGTCAATTCTTTTTCGAATTCCGCAGATAGAGGAGAAAGGGGGAGACGAACGGTTCCCGTATCTCGACCGAGAATTCGCATGGCCGCCTTGACCGGTATCGGGTTGGATTCCAAGAACATCGCTCGACAGATGGGAAATAGCGCGCGATGAAGATTCAGCGCATCTTTCAAGCGGCCGGAACTGAAAGCATCAATCAACTCTTGCATGGCTGCAGGGAAAAGGTTGGCCACTACGGAGATCACGCCGACTCCTCCTATCGAGAGCACCGGAAGCGTCAGTGAATCGTCTCCCGAAAGGACTTCAAGGTCGGTTTGCATGGCGATCTCTGATGCCAGATCGATATCGGCGCTGGCTTCCTTGACCGCGAGAATACGCGGCTTTTCGGCCAGTCGTAGGAAGGTGTCCATGGCCAGGTGGGTACCCGTTCGACCGGGAACATTGTAAAGAACCAGTGGGATCTCGGATTCGTCGTGGATCTTGGAGAAATGACGATACAGGCCTTCCTGAGTCGGTTTGTTGTAATAGGGGGTGATGACGAGAGCGGCGTCCGCTCCGGCAGCACCCGCCGACTGTGTCAACTCAACTGCTTCTTTTGTCGAATTGGATCCCGTCCCCGCGATGACCTTGAGGCGACCGGCTGCCGCCTGAATGGTTGTGCGAATAACCTCTTGGTGTTCATCGTGCGATAGCGTGGGACTCTCCCCGGTCGTGCCGCAAGGGACCACCCCCGCGATGCCTGAGGAAACATAGGACTCAACGAACTGTGCCAAGCGGTCGTAGTCGACAGACTGGTCTTCGCGAAACGGAGTAATGGTGGCGACATGGCAACCTTCGAACATGATCGGAACTCCCTGAGATCAGGCTGTGGTGGAGTAGCGAAGGAGGATCTCCTTCATTTCCCGGACTGCCGATTCGAAACCGAAAAAAAGTGCGCGAGCAACAATCGAATGGCCGATGTTGAGTTCGGCCAGATGGGGAAGGGTCAGAATACGATAAACATTGCGGGTGTCGAGGCCGTGCCCCGCATGAACAGCGAGACCAATTTCGGCCGCTAGTTCCGCCGATTCGTGGAGTTGCTGAACGCAAAGCTCGACGGTTTCCTGGTCGGTGGCAAGGGAATACTCTCCGGTATTGAATTCCACCGCGACCGCGCCGACATCGAGAGAGGCGCGAACTTGATCGGGTACCGGATCGATGAAAAGGGCGGGACGAATGCCTGATTGGCGTAAGGCTTCGGCCGTGGGGCGAATATCAGACTCCCTCCCCGCGACCAAAAGTCCACCTTCGGTGGTGACCTCCTCCCGTTTTTCAGGAACCAAGGTCACATGGTCGGGGACGATATCGCAGGCAATCTCGACCATTTCCGGAACATTGGCCATTTCGAGATTGAGTCGGGTGCGGACGGTTTCACGAAGCAGGCGGACATCTCGATCTTGGATGTGCCGGCGGTCTTCGCGGAGATGGACGGTGATTCCATCCGCCCCCGCCAGTTCGGCGACGGCCGCGGCCCATACTGGGTCAGGTTCCACGGAGCGACGAGCTTGGCGCACTGTCGCAATGTGATCGACATTGATCCCGAGTTCGATCATGAGATTTCGGATTATACGGACGAAACGGGGGGGGAACCAACGGAATCCTGAGCGGGGTTGTGAAAGGAGTTCCGGTCCGGTGGAAACAGGAGGAGGATCCGAGGTCTGGAGAAGGACCATTCAAATCGTTGGACGGTGCTTTTTCTGTCGAGAAGCGACCCATTCCCCGGTCGGAAAATTTCGATCCGAATGATGAATAACAGGCAAGGTTCCGTTTCGTCCAAGTGGCGCCTCAGCCAATAATTTTGCTCGTGTTCATCGAAAGCGGTGAAGGGAAAGCCACAATCCATCTTCCTCTTGACTGTACCCATCGCCTGTATTTTTGTAAGGTTATCTGGCATTAGCGGTTTTGCCACTCGATGGTGAAATGCCCGGCTCGAGGATATGCGGAGTGCTCATGTGCCGATAGTTGATGATTCGAGAAGAATAGACGACCTCAGAATTGTGCTGGAGACGACTCGCGCACTGCAGGTTGAGAAAGATATCGACGCGCTTCTCAATTTACTTTTGGCTGCGGCGACGCGAGTGGTTGGCGCGGATCGGTCCTCGCTCTTCCTGGTCGATCATGCCACGGCCGAACTGTATAGCAAGATCGCCGAAGGGGAGGAAGGAGAGGAAATTCGGTTCCCCATGGGGGCGGGTATCGCAGGCTCTGTTGCGAATACACGCGAGGTGATCAATATCGAGAATGCGTACGATGATTCCCGATTTAATCCAGAGATCGATAAAAAAACCGGATATCGAACCCATACGATACTTTGTGTTCCGTTGGTTACTCATGAAGACAAAGTCGTTGGCGTAATTCAGTGTCTGAACAAGGTCGGCGGGACCTTTGATGGATACGATATCGAGATTCTCGAAGCGTTGAGTATCCAGGCGGCTGTGGCGATCGATAACCATCAACTAGCCGCGCACTATCTGGACAAACAGAAGATTCAAGCATCTTTAGGAATCGCGCGGGAGATTCAGGCCCACCTCTTGCCTGGAAAAACGCCCAACCTGTCCGGGTACGATGTGGGGGCGTCTTGCGTGGCGTGTGATGAAACGGGAGGCGATTATTTCGACTTTTTCACCGAAGACCCCGATCGTCTCGGAGTGGTCGTCGGTGATGTTTCAGGGCACGGAGTCGGTTCAGCGATTGTCATGGCAACGGCTCGGGCCTCTTTGAGAGCGCTGCGTTCTACCTTGACCGATGTCGAACAAGTCGTGAAGCGTCTTAACAATCTGCTGGTAGATGATCTGCACCATGGCCGGTTCATGACCCTTTTTCACGGTTCTCTCGATTACTCGGAAGGGATATTTCGATATGTGAGTGCCGGACACGACGCCCCAATTCACTATCACCACGCCAAGAATGAATTCAGTTCACTGGACTCTACTGGATTGCCTTTGGGGTGGGTGAGCGAGGATGATGGGTACCGTCTCGATGTCGAAGAGATCAGCTTCGGCGAGGGAGATATTCTGGTTCTGATGACCGACGGTATATGGGAAGCGGTCAATGAGGACAAGGAAGCGTTTGGCAAGGAGCGGATGTGCGATATCATTCTCCGGATGAAAGATCGGTCGGCGCAGGAAATCGTCGACCAACTTTTTGAAGAAATGGAATCTTTCTGCGGACAGCAGATGCGTCAGGATGATGTGACGGTGCTGGTTGTGCGCCGTTTCGTCGCGGATGAGAGTTCGAAGCCATGAAGGTGACCATCCACGAAACACCTCCTGAACTCTTCGGGGACGAGGTCTATCGCAAGGAGATTCCGAGCCAACTGGAAAGAAAAACCCCTCTTATCCTGGAAATACTCAAATACCTCCTAGACAACGAATGGATCGAGCAGGAGGAAGAGATGACCATGAGGTTGGTGCTCGATGAGACTCTCATCAACGCCATCAAACATGGTAACGGGGAAGATGAGGCCAAGATTGTCAGTATTTTCATGAGAAGTTCCCCCGAGCGCTGGGGCATCATGATCCAGGACGAGGGAGAGGGTTTTACCCCTGAAGACGTGCCGGACGTGAATGATCCCGAGAGTCTTTTGCTTGAACGTGGGCGTGGCGTACTTCTCATACATGAGTTCATGGACACTGTTTGGTATTATGATCAAGGATCGAGTGTGTGGCTCGTCAAAGCTCGTCCGACTTCCTGGTCGAAGGCCCAGAGGCGGATGCGGCGTTTGTGGCGGCGATTACTCGGTAGATGTTAGGAGTTGAAATAATGGGTCAGCGAGCAAGACTAGTCGTCGAGAAGAGTGGAGAGATCTGTGTTGCCTACATTCAGGACAGCGCGATCCTCGACGAAAACAATATCAAAGCGCTCGCGGAAGAGTTGATGACTCTGGCCGAGAGTCGAAACAAGGTGAAAATCCTTATCAACTTCGAGAAAGTCGAATATTTATCCAGCGCTGTTCTCGGCAAACTCATCGCCTTGCACAAAAAGGTTGCGGAGATGAAGGGGAGCCTGAAGCTTTGCGGTATTCGGGATACGATCCTCGAAGTTTTCAGGGTAACCAAACTTGATAAATTCTTCGATATTTACGATAGCCAGCAAAAGGCTATGAAGAGTTTCAAGAGTTTCAGCCTCTTTCGTCGAGGTTGAATGTCCGTAGAGTTACGCCCATCACGCATTTTACTCTCGAATTCAGCGACGAAATCTTTTGCGGATTCTTCGGCTTGTTAGACTACGAGTTCGACGTCGTGTTCGAGTCGAATCGGTAGAGAGCTTGTCCGTGGACGAATCGGTCGGCGGGGCCTGAACTCCCGGCGGGGCTTTCCCGCTCAAAAGGGCTTCAAGGTCGACCAGGAGTTCACTAGGAGTTTGATAACGCTCTTCACGATTCTTTTTTGTCATTCGGTCGAGCACAAGGCAGGTGGATTCTGTCAGGTCGGGGTTGCGTTGGGCGGCGGGAGGCAGTTCTTCGTTGATGTGTTTGGTCATGACGACTGCCGGAGAGCCCTCGAAGGGAACCGTGCCGGTGAGCATGTGATAGAGAGTGATTCCGAGGCTATATATATCCGTGCGGATGTCGATGGAAAGATCGCCTCGAGCCTGTTCCGGCGAGATGTAGTTGGGGGTTCCGATGGAACGGCCTTCTTCGGTCTGATTGGCGTTCGGATTACTCAACTGTTTGGCTAGCCCCAAGTCGCACAACTTCGCGGCGCCTTTGCGGGTCAGCATGATGTTGTCGGGTTTGATGTCGCGGTGGACCATATGAAGCTTGTCGGCGTGCTGAAGAGCCTTGGTGATCTGCGTCAAAATGTTCAGAGCTCTCTTTTCATCCATGGCACCACCTCGGCGAAGAAGCTTCTGAATGGTCTGTCCGTCCACGTACTCCATGATGAAATAGTGATGGTTTCCTTCGGTCCCGACATCGATCCCTTGGATGATGTTGGGATGATTGAGGCGAGCGGTGGCTCGCGCTTCATTCAGGAATCGTTTGACGAAATTCTGATCTTTGGACAAACGGCGCGACAGGACTTTGAGGGCCACGATACGGTCCATGGAAACCTGCTTGGCCTTGTAGACGGTCCCCATGGCCCCTTTGCTGATCCTTTTGAGCAGACGATAGCCTCCGAGTGTAACCCCCGATTCCGCGCTTCGCTTATCTTCGGGGGGGGGCGATTCTACTGCGGCCTGTTCGTCGTTCATGCGATGAAGAATCGATTCGCACTGATGGGCTGTGAGAATTTCCTTTCTCTGGAGAAGCTCGGACAGTGCAGGGTAAGGTTTGCCAGCCTGGTGGAGGAGGCGCTGGACCTCCTGACACTGATCAATTTGCTCCTGATTGGCGTACCCACTCGAAATCACCTCCTGGGCGAAAGGGATCTCATCGTCGGGGGTGGCCGGCTGGGCTTGGGGTTCGTTCATCTCTTTAATTATATACGGTTCTGAGTTCTGATTCTTGTCACCTTGAGTCCGAAAGGGAGTCGAGAAAACGCTGGGCGGATTCCTGGATGTCTCTAGAAGGATTCGTGGCAAGAACTTCGCGAAAAAAGAATTCCAACTCGGGGTCGCCGGTCGAGGCTAGAGCTTCCAGCGCGTACCGCCTCGTCGATTCCAGTTGATCCGTTCCGGAAGCAATATTCATGACGAAGGTACGGCCGGAACTGGCGGGATGTCGAGCCAATCCCCGGAGAGTGGTGGAGACGATGACGGGGTCTTGGGGGTGGGAATGAAAGTTCGCTTTGAGCACCGGATATATGGACGGGTGGTCACACTTTCCCAAAGCGTCGAGTAGGAGGTGTTTTTCAGGACCGTTGACGGGCGCTTTCAACCTATGCAAAAGGCCTTCCGCGGAGTTTCGATCCCCAAGTTCTCCCAGAATCGCGATGACATAACGACGACGAGGCCATTCGGCCACCGAAAGTTGAGTCTTTAACATTCGGCAGGTTTCGTTGTCGGCGTGTCGTGTTAGCGCTTCGCAAATCACAGGCAGGACGGCGCCCGAGGGCTCATGGAGTAAACGTTCCAACAGGATGGATGGCAGTACATCGGGCCGATCGGTATTCAAAGCAGACGCCGAAAGCAAGCGGCACCGCTCGTCTGGGTGTTCGGACAGCAACTGCAGGAGATTCGAGGTCGAATCGCTACGGGTTCCGAGGGCTTCTATGGCAAAAGATCGAACCTGAAAGTCGGAATCGAAGCGCGCGGCCTGACTGAGCGCGATGCGTGCTCGAGTATTTTTGATATTGCGGAGAGAACGGGCTGCGAGGCACCGGACTCGTGTGTCCGAGTGATTTTTCAACAGGGAGCAAAGTTCCGCGAGGCCGTCTTCACCCTGAAGTTCCAGATCAAGGACATTTTGACGGATACGGCCCCAGATCGCTGGAGCCAGAGCTTTTTGTCCTGCGTCCGGCTGGGGGGGAAGAGATCTTTCTACCTCTCTCGTGGGGGGCGTCTGGGAGCGATCTGGAATTTCGGTACTCACGGGGGAGATTTCAGGTTGGGGCGCCCTCCGAGACGGAGTGGATGAGGTGAACGCCGTCACGTATAGGAGGCACCCTGCGGCGAGGATCAGACCTGAAAATAGGTAGGGGGCTGATTGTCTCATGGATTCAGTCCGTTCACGGAGGGGGTGAAAGGGCTGGCGTAACGGAATGCAGCGGTTGGTTTCTGGCCAAAATTCCGCCCATATAATACCGTTTTTACCCCTTGAGAACTTCGACGGGGCGAATTCGAGTGGCCATGATGGCGGGTAGAATTCCAGCGAATAGGCTGAAGGTCGTTCCGAGGATGAAAACCTGGATGAGATGGGAGGGGAGCAGGAGAAAAAGGCTCGAAGGAATGTAGGTGGAACCTGAAAGAGCATCACGCAGGCGGTGATCCAACGCGACGGAGCCGAGTTCGCCTAGTCCGACTCCGAGAAGACTCCCGACGCACCCGATCATCAACGCTTCGGTCAAGAAAATGAAAACGATGTGTTGTTTGCGAGCCCCGACCGCGCGCAATATACCGATTCTGCGGGACTGCTCGATAACCGAGAGCGAGAGTCCCATGGCGATCCCGATCCCGGCGAGTGTGAGCATCAATCCCGCGACCGGCACGGCGAAAAGCCGAGTGACTTCGGCAAAACCCTGAAACCGCTTTCCTTCGTCTTCAAGTGCGAATTTTTGCCGTCGTAGATGTTCTTCTTGGCGTTTGAGGCCCGCGATCGATTCCGCATCGGCTTCGACTTGAAACCCGCCCTTTTTGAATTCGCCGATCAGTCGAAGGGTGTCGTCGAGACCGCCTGTGATCAGGGTAATTCTGGAGAACTGGAACTCGGGTTTTTTGCTGAAAAGTTTCCCTAATGTACTGGTGGTTCGGTCGAAAAAGGATTTTTGCCACTGTTTGACGTATTCGATCGGAATGCCGATCCCGTCGAAGGGGAGTTTGGGCGAGTGCCCGATAATTCGGGTCGACATCGGGGTTTTCAGGTTGACGTCCGGAAAGAGCACGAGTTGAAGATGTTTGCGCAGATTTTGCGGCCGTAATTTGTCGTAAACTTGTTTGGTTGCGTTTTCGATGGTACCGGCCATGGGCCCCTTGAGGAGGTCGGTCTTGAACGTCTCTTTCATCCGTTTTCGGACCTTGGGGTTGGTCTCTCGAACCATGGCTTCTGAAACCATTTCCGCCAAGCGTTCATTCATCTCCTCGTTGCGAAGATTGTTGAGTTTGTCCATCCATTGGGAGGAAACGACGACCGGAATCGGATCCCCTTTGCCTCCAGGCTGAAAATCGTGTTGGAGGGTTTCTGATTCCACCGCGCGAAAATGGCCAGAGAGAGTCGCGGGCGAATGTCCGTACACCGTGGTGGGGATGAGATTGGGACGCCGGGAAGGACGGGAAATCTTGGAAAGGTCGAATGTGCGAAGGCCCCCAGCGATCTTGATAACGAAATCTTTCAATTCCACCTTGGAAAAGATCGGAAAAAGAAAGGCCACCGGCTGGATCTCAAGGATGCCTTCGACCCCCTGAATCTCCTCTCGCAGGGTGGTCTCGGAGATCTCAGGCCGTCGATCGCTGGGCAAAAGGTCGATCCGATTGGCGGGCAAGGTTTCGAGCAGTTCGGACTGTTCGTTGAGATTGGCTTGCAATTGGCTGAGAGTGGACTGTTTGGCCGACAAGATATCTTCCTGCACGATCTTCCCGAAACCGCCGGAAAGTCCTACCAGAACCGTGAGGACACACGTGCCCAGTAACACTCCCACGACGAGGAAGGAAGAGCGGCCGGGGCGAGTCAATAGATTCTTGCCGGCCATGGCGATCAGGCTGATTCGGAGCACGGGAGGATCCTATCGAGTCGAGTGCGAAGGGGCAAGAATTCGAGGGTTCGACAAGAGGTCGGGATGACCGTGAATCGGTTATCAGGAGGTCTCCAGGTCCGTCGATCCAGATCCGAAACGACGGGATCAGTCGGTCAGTTCGGAGATCGAGTAGCAGAAAGTCAACCGCTCTTCCTGCCGATTCTTGCGGATTTCATTGTGTAGATGCAGGTTGGGTTGAAAAAGGCGGGTGGGGAGGTCCTGGTTTTCTCGCCACTGAAAGAGTTCGACCAGTGAATCGGTCATTTGAGGAGGAAGCGGGAGGATCGATCCGAAATGAATCGCGAGCGGTTCCTGGATCTCCCGGCATCGCTGCAGGAGTCGATCGAACCCGGAAGGATCCAGGGGACCCGAAAGGGAGAGGATGACCCAGGGGCGACAGAGATATTGATCGAAACCTTCCACCGACTCGGGTCCTGTGCAGGAAATCCCCAGATGGGAAGGCGGAAGATCGAGGACCTGAGTGACGATTTCGAATTCATCATGAAGATTCATGATCAGGATCAGGTCACGCATTCTGTCATTAGGATTGAGAAGAACATAACGACGCTTGCGGGAGAGCATCTCCTTGTAAAGCAGGATCAGCAGTCCGACGAAACGAGAATTGAGGTGGCGGGAGCGGTGAACATGAATCGCCAACGCCTCGGGGGTGTCCTTGGCCAAGATCTCGCGGATCTTGTCCTGCATCTCGGGCGTGTTATCTCCATCGAGCGTGTAGACCGTGAATCGTTTTCGTTGATGACACAAGATTCCGGGATGGACTTCGGTTACTTCAGAGGTCGGCGAAGATTCATCGGAGGAATGGTCAGTAACCAAGATATCCCTCCTGGACCGATTTGTCGGACAGCAGGGCCTCCGCCGTATCACAGTGGGTGATCGTCCCCGTTTCCATGACGTATCCCCGGTGAGCGAGTCGGAGGGCGGCGTTGGCGTTCTGTTCGACGAGGAAGATCGTCGTCCCCTCGTCGTTCAATCGGCGGATGATATCGAAGATCTGCTGGACAAGAATCGGGGCCAGACCGAGCGAGGGTTCGTCGAGCAGGAGGATCTTCGGTCGAGCCATCAACGCCCGGGCGATGGCGCACATCTGCTGTTCGCCTCCGGAAAGACTGCCGGCCATCTGCTTCCTGCGCTCGGCCAGAATCGGAAAGAGTTCGTAACAGTGTTCGAGATCCTTGCCGATTTCGGAGGGGTCGTTGCGCAGGTAGGCTCCCATCTCGAGATTTTCCAGGACGCTCATATCGCCGAATAGTTTGCGCCCCTCGGGAACCTGACACAGTCCTTTCTCGACGATCGCGTGGACCGGCATCTGCTCGATCTCTTCTCCAGAGAGGCAGATGGAACCGGAGCGGGCGCGAACGATGCCACAAATGGTGTTGAGCGTGGTGGATTTCCCGGCCCCGTTGGCTCCCAGCAAGGTGACGATTTCCCCCTCGTGAACCTCGATCGTAATGCCTCGAAGGACTTCTAAGGGGCCATAACCGGAATGAACGGATTCGAGAGTAAGAATGGGGTGTCCGGTCATGGTGTCTCCTCTTCCGGGACTCCCAGATAAGCTTCGACCACCTTGGGATCTTCGCGGACACTTTCCGGGGAACCGCCAGAAATCCGGATGCCGTGATCCACACAAACCACATGGTCGGAGATCTGCATGACCAGTTTCATGTCGTGCTCGATGAGAAAAACGGAAACGCCGGCCTCTCGAACCTTGTAGATCAGGTCCATCAGGCGTCCGGTTTCTTGGGGATTCATCCCGGCCGCGGGTTCGTCCAGGAGCAGTAGACGAGGATGGGTAGCTAGCGCTCGTGCGATCTCGACTCTTCGTTGGTCGCCATAACTCAGATTGTCCGCGGTTTCGTTGGCCTTGTGAAAGAGTCCCACGAAGTCGAGGTAGTGTATCGCGGCCTTGTTGATGTCGTCTTCCTCGCGAATCGTTTTGGGAAGGGTCAGGATCGAACCAAAGACTCCCGAGTGGGTTCTCGAATGCAATCCGACCTTGACGTTCTCGAGCACCGGAAGATCGGTGAAAAGACGAATGTTCTGGAAGGTCCGTGCGATTCCGGCCTCGCAAATTTCGCTGGTTCGCAGTCGACTGATATCCCGGGTGGGGGCTCCAGGGCGCGGAGTAAAAAGGACTTTTCCGGAAGTTGGAGGAAAGATTCCGGTGATCGCATTGAACACCGTCGTCTTCCCGGCACCGTTGGGGCCGATGAGGCTGGTGATCTGCCCCTTCCGGGCCTCGAGGCTGACATCTTGGACCGCCTTGACCCCTCCGAAATGTCGAGAGAGTTGGTCGAGTTGGAGTACGACAGGGTCGTTTTCGGAGACGGTGTGGGGAGTTGGATCTTCTTTGAGGATGTAGAGAGGCGTGGTCGCAGAGCGCATCGAACGTTCTTCCTCTTCCGTCGGTTCCCGTTCTCCGGGAACCCGGGGAAGAAGCCCTTCCGGACGGAATCGCATGATGAAGACCAGGAGAAGTCCGTAGACGAGATAACTCGCTTCGGGAGGAATACGCATCCCCCCAATTTCTTGACGCATGACTTCTCGAAGGCTGAACATGAGCAGGGATCCGAAGAGCACACCCCGAAGGGAGCCCGTGCCGCCAAGGACCACGGCGCAGAGGATCAAAATCGACTGCCAGATGTCCAGGTTGTTGACCGCTACCGTGCCGATCCAGATGGTGTAGAGGGATCCGCCGACTCCACCGAAAAAACCGCTGATGGCGAAGGCGGTCATCTTGAATCGACCGACGCGGACGCCGCAGCAGCGGGCGGCGGTATCGTCCACCCGGATCGCTTCCCAGGCGCGTCCGACTCGGGAATTGTGCAGTCGATAGACGACGTAAAGAGTCAGCAGCAAGGTTCCGAACACGAGATAGAAGAAGGGAACGGTGTCCCAGTAGAGTTTCTCGCCTCCCAGAGAGGGCCGTAGGGCGAAATCGAGTTTCACGCTGAAGGCGCCCCCGGTCCAGTTGGACTCGTTCTTGTAGACGAGCCAGACGATTTCGGCCAGACCCAGGGTGACGATGGCGTAGTAGTCACCGGTGAGTCGCAGCGTGGGAATGCCTCGTAAAATGCCCAGGAAGGCGCACACGGCTCCCGAAATCAGCAGGATCAGGATGTACCCGCCATCCTTCTGGAAGATGGAGTGGCTGAATTGACCGGGATGATCGAGAGGAGTGGCGCCGAGCAAGAGGCAGGTCACCACGGCTCCGGTGGCGAGAAAAGTGACGAATCCCAGGTCCAGCAACCCGGTGTAACCCAGGACGATATTGAGACCTAACGCCATGATGGCGTAGATCATGACGAAAAGTAGGATGTTGCCGATGGGCAACTCGCCGATCGGCTGATCGATCGGTTGCAGGAGGGGCAAGAATCCGATCAGGAGGAACGGGAGCAGATGAAGAATTAGACTCCACCAGGGACGATCGGTCAGATCTCTGAGGATGTTAGGCATCTTCATGCTCAAGCCCTCTTGGCCGTGGCGCGACCCAGAAGGCCCCACGGGCGGAAGATGATCACCACGACCATCAACCCAAAGGCGAATGCAAAGCTGTATTCAGACCCCTTGCCTCCGGCGCCTTCGGCAAACGATTGGGTGAAGCCCAGCAGAAGCCCACCCAGCATCGCTCCGCGGATATTTCCGATCCCTCCCAGAACGGCGGCCGCAAAGGCGATCACGCCGGGGTAGTAGCCGAAACGCGGGGTGAGGTTGCCGCCGACCTTGACCGTTTGCAGAATGCCGGCCACCGCCGCCATGGCGCTGCCGACGACGAAGGTGAAAGCGATGACGTGATTGACGTTGACCCCCATCAGGGACGCGGTCTGTTTGTCGATGGCGCAGGCGCGCATCGCCTTGCCGATCTTGGTGGCGCTCACCAGATAGGTGAGGATCGAGGTGAGGATCGCGGCGGTAACCCAGATAACCAGTTGTTTACCCTGCACACCGGCACCGTTGGAGATCGGAAAGACGGTTTCGTTGAAGAAGGCTGGTAGAGAGCGGTCCGGAATGGCCTGGGGGTTGGCGGTCCAGATCAACTGCGCGATCGTTTGGAGCGAAAGGCTCATCCCGATGGCGGTAATGAGGGCGGAGAGGCGACTGGATTCGAACGTACGAGCGGGGGGGCCGAATCCACCCATCAGGGTGGCGGTGGAGGCGACAAAGAGGAGAAACACGGTGGTCGCCAGGGCGATCAGGATACCCGGTGCGGGATCGGTTCCTCCGTTGGATCGAGTGAAATAGAGGATGGCGAGGAGGGCGCTCCCGACCAGACCCAGAACCGAAAGCACGTCGGGGAAACGGTGGTTTTGACGAAGGGGGAGATACGCGGCCCAGTCCAGGATCGTACCCATCATCGCGCAGGCCAGCATGGCCAGGAGAATCGCTACCGGGAGGAGCCACAATACGGCGCCGGAAGTGGAGCTTCCCACGGCCACGATGATCATCAGGCCGATGTAAGCGCCGAACATGAACACTTCCCCGTGGGCGAAGTTGATCAGTTTGATGATCCCGTAGACCATCGTGTACCCCACGGCGATCATCGCGTAGAGCGAGCCGAGGGTGAGGGCGTTGATGGTATTCCCGGGATCTAATAAGAATTCCATCGAAAGTTTCCGAGGGAAAGTGAAACGCCGACCCGGAGAGTCCGGGTCGGCGGATAGGTGTGTAGATTATTGCTCGACGGTGAGCTGTTGGGGCGCGGGTTTGAATTTCTTTTCAGAAACAATCGCGACCGAAGCCCCCTTGCTGTAGCAGTCGCCTTCCTTGTCGAAAAAAGTGATGCCGGTTACTCCCTTGTACCCCTTGTCGGCGGTAGTGCAAGCGGCAAACCATTCCTTGATCTTCTTGCGATCGGTACCTACTTCATCGATGGCCGCAATCGCCATTCCGACCGCGTCGTAGGTAAGAGCGCTCCAAGTAGACGGTTCTTCGTCGTATTTCTTTTTGTAGGCGGACATGAAAGCGACCGCTTCTTTGGAGTCATTGCCGGTATTGAAGAGGAACGGAGTCGTGATGTACGTGCCTTCGGCGGCTCGGCCGGCCAGGGAGATGTATTTGGGTTCATAAACGCCATCTCCCGCGAGGACCGGAACATCCATCTTGAGGTCGTTTCGCAGCGCTTTGCTGATCAGTGCTGCTTCGTTGAAAAGACCGCTGATGAAGACGGCGCCCGCTCCTTGCCCTTTGATCTGCTCGACTAGCGGCTTGAAGTCCTGGGTTCTTTCGCGCTGGTAGGGGATCGGTTGGATCACCGCGAGATCGATCTTTTTCGCTTCGGAGATGAATGCGTTTTTGAGGCCCGCGCCGTAATCGTCGTTGTCGAAGAAAACCGCAACTTTGTTGACCTTGAGAATTTCCTTGGCGTAGCGGGCGAGAAAGGTGCCCTGATAGTCGTCACGATAGAGATTGCGAAACGTCCAGGGCCCGCCCCGGCAGACATCGACATTGGTCGAGCCCGGGCTGAATTCGACGACTCCCTTGCGATTGTATTCGTCTTTGGCGGACTTGGAACAGGAGGAGTTGAAGTGACCGATCACGATGGAAACCTTTTTCATGGCGGCCAGTTTTCGGGCCACGTTGGCGGCTTCGGTCGGGTCGCCCTTGTCGTCTTCGATCTGAAGCTTGACCTTGCGGCCGTCGATGCCACCCGCGGCGTTGATCTGTTCGATTTTGAGTGTGGCGGCCTTCTTGATCTGTTCTCCGAACGCGGCGCCGCTCCCCGACATGGGGCCGGCGATGGCGATCAGGATGTCGCCTTGGGGGCCGTGCGAATGCCCAGAGTGATCGTGACCGGCGTGGTCGTGTCCGTCACCGCAACCGATGAGCAGGCAAAACCCGAAGAGAGAGAGAAGGAGGAGGTTGATCCTCTGGATGACTTTCATATGATTCATGTGTGATTTACCTCTGTGGATGAAACTGCAATTGCTTACGGTTTCCACCTGCGAAAGACGGTTCGCTACCCGAAAGGATTCCACGATGGAAAAGGGCAGAACTCTACCAAACTGGTCCCGGATCCTCAAGTTGACCTTGCCGGGACTGCTTGCTGTGGTCTGTTTTCTGGGGTGCTCTTCGGTCCGCAATCCTCGCCCCGAAGATGGGTCTCGGATTCCCGATCTCGCCTATCGGGACGGGGTTCGCGTCCAATCTCCCAAAAATGAGCTGGATCTCTACATACCCCGTGGCGAGGGGCCGCATCCCACGGTTCTGTTTTTGCACGGTGGGGGGTGGATTTCGGGCGATCGTAAGATGCCCGGCGGGCTTTATGGCAATGTCGGCTGGACTCTCGCGGCCCGGGGCTATCTGGTAGGAGTTGCCAGCTATCGCTTGGCCCCACAATACCCCTATCCGGCTCAGCCTGAAGACGTTGCGGCTGCCTTGCGGTGGATGGTCGATCATTCGGCCGAATACGGTGGTGAACCTTCTCGGGTGGCGCTGATCGGACATTCCGCCGGTGCCCACCTGGCGGCGTTGGTGGCGATGGATCCCCGGTACCTGGCCTCGGTCGGTTTGACCAAGGAGCAAATCGCTTGTGTCGTGGGGGTTAGTGGGGTGTACGATCTGACACTCGACGGCTTCGAGGCCTACGAAGAGGTGCTTTTCCTGCAACCGACCTACGGACTCACGAAAGAGCGTAGAGCCGAGGCTTCTCCGGTGACTTATGTCACGGCGGATGCCCCACCGACCCTTCTCATATTGGGTGAAGAGGAATCTTTATCTTTCGGGCGCCAGGCCCGCGCCTTGGTCGAAACGTTCGAATGGAAGGACCGTCATGATGTTCGAATCGTTCGCATTCCAAACCGGACCCACGCCTCGGTCATTCGGAGGATCGGTACCGACGGGGATGTTTTGGAGTCGATTCTCGATCGGTACCTGAAAACGGTATTTCGGTAGTCTTCCGCCCGATTATTCGTTCCCTCACTGGAGGAGGGTCGTCAGTTCCTCGACCTCGGTAATCGGGAGCTGGCAGGCGAAGTCTTGGCAGAGATAGACCGTGGGCGATCCGTTGACCGCCCGCAGTTCTTTGGCGTAGGGGATGAGTGAAATCAGCGCCTCGCGACCAGGACCTTCGGGAGGGATCACGGTGAGCACCTGGTGGGGAAGGAACGGTGTCCTCAATGCGGAAAGAAATTGTTGAGTAGTCGGGTGTTCGATATCGCCTACGATGACGACTTCTCGGATCGAGGAGTGCAGCCAATCCACGGCCAGTAGCGCGAAAGGAAATCCGGTCGGAAATCGGTTCATGTCCCCGCCGAAGGCGTGAAGAATCCTTTGGCCCCGTTCCCGATATTTTTCATTTCCGGTCCAATGGGCAAGTCGAAGTAGCGTCCAGGCGGCTACGGCGTTGGAGGAGGGGATCGCGCCGTCATGAAACTCGATCGTGCGACAGGCGAGCGACTCCGAGTCGGACGCGGTGAACCCGTAGGCCCCGGTTTCCGTATCGTGAAAGAAGGTCTCGAGAAGTTCGAAGATTCGGAGAACTTCCTGGAGAAGGTCGGGATCGAACGTGGTTTCAAACAGTTCGAGAAGTCCCCATGCGAAAAGAGCATGATCGCCCGCATGAGCTGGGATACCGGAATGTTCACCCGCTCGCCAACTATGCAAGAGGCGCCCCGAATCGGTGTAAAGTTCTTGGCGACAGAATCTGGCGATCGTTTCCGCGGTATCGAGATAAGTTGGATCGCCCAGGATCCGGGCCGCCTTGGCGTAGGCGACTAAAGTCAATCCGTTCCAATCCAAAAGAACCTTGTCGTCCAGGTGCGGTCGAATCCGCTTCCCGCGACGATCCAGAAGTCGCTGGCCAGCCGTTTCGAGCCAGTCCTGTAGCGCGGTAGGATCGATGGATTCCTTCCGGCAAAATTCATCGGCTGGGAGCGGCACGTTGAGAATCGACCAGCCGTGCTCGAAATTCCCTCCGGGACGGACATCCCAGTATCGGGCCAGGATCTCGGACGTTTGGGGTGGGAGAGCGGAGGAGAAATCTTCGGGAGTCCAACAGTAGAATTTACCTTCCATCCCTTCACTATCTGCATCCTCACCGCAATAAAAGGCGCCCGAGGGGTCTCGGAGGTCTCGCAGGAGGTAGTCGAGAGTTCGGCGGGCCACCTCGGCCTGGCGCGAATTATCGGAAACCTGATAAGCCTCCAGGTAAGCGATGGTAAGCAACGCGTTGTCGTAGAGCATCTTCTCGAAGTGGGGTACGAGCCAGCGATCGTCCACCGAGTAGCGACTGAAACCGCCTCCGATCTGGTCGTGGATCCCCCCTCGATCCATGCGGTTGAGAGTCGTTTGAACCATCTCCAGGGAACGGGCGCAGCCTGTGTTTTGGTGTCTACGAAGCAAGAACTGAAGAGACATGGAGCGGGGAAACTTGGGGGCCGACCCGAATCCACCCCAAAGGTCGTCATGACTCTGCTCCAGGTGATCAAAGGCAAGGTCCAGGGTGGATGCTTGGGGTATGCCTGGATTCGAGGAGCGTGTGACCAACTCGACCGCCTTCAGGATCTCCGCCGAGGAGGTGATCAATTCATCCGGACGTTCTCGCCATAACCGAGCGATATTCAAAAGAAGGTCGGTAAAACTGGGGCGGCCATAAGAGGGTTGGGGCGGGAAGTACATACCGACAAAGAATGGAGCGCTTTCCGGAGTCAGAAAGGCTGAAAGGGGCCAACCTCCCTGCCCTTGGTTCATCTGCTGGCAGGCAGCCATATAGATGTGGTCTATATCCGGGCGCTCTTCGCGATCGACCTTGATCGAGATGAAATGCTTTCGGAGTAGCTCCGCGATCTCCTCGGACTCGAAGCTCTCTCGTTCCATGACATGGCACCAGTGGCAGGTGGAGTAACCGATGGAAAGAAAGACCGGCAGATTGCGTTCTTTCGCGGCCCGGAACGCTTCCTCACCCCACGGATACCAATCGACTGGATTGTCCTTGTGTTGCAGCAAGTAGGGACTTTTTTCACCAGCCAGTCGATTCATCGCATTCCTGGGTCTTGCAGATGATTAGAGGCCGAAGGAGAACCCTCCAGAGGACGAGTTCGCGCAAGAAGGGATCACTCCTTTTTCTTGCGCTGAGCTGCTATCTCCTCGGCCAGTTCGTACGGAACCGCTTCATAATGTTCGAAGTGCATGGTGAAGTTGCCTCGACCCGAAGTCATGCTTCTCAGATCGGTGACATATCCGAACATGCTTGCAAGTGGAGCCATGGCATAAATTTCGTGTCGAGTACCGGCCGCATCGATTTTCTCGATCCGTCCTCTTCGGGAACAGAGATCTCCACTGATGCCGCCTGCGTATTCATCCGAAACAATGACCCGTACAGACATGTACGGCTCCAGAAGCTGTGGTACACCCTTCCTGAACGCCTCTCGAATCGCGTCTCGTGCGCAGGTACGGAAGGCGAAATCGGAACTATCGACTTCATGGTGCTTGCCGTCGGTCAGGGTGACTCGCAAGTCCACGACCGGAAAACCGGCGTAGGGACCCTTGGTCATCGCGTCGACTATTCCCATCTCTACCGAGGGAATGTATTGCTTGGGGACCGAACCTCCCACGACTTTGCTGACGAATTCAAAACCGTGACCGGGTTCGAGCGGTTCGATTTTGAGATCGATTTCCGCGAACTGACCCCGTCCACCCGTCTGCTTGGCATGTCGGTGTCTCAACTCGAGGGAACCCGTCAAGGTTTCACGATATGCAACCTCCGGGGCCCCGGATTCACACGAGACATTGAATTCACGGCGCATACGGTCCAGAAGGATCTCCAGATGAAGTTCTCCCATCCCCTTGATAATGGTTTGTTGGGTTTCTGGGTCCTGTTCGATGAGAAAGGTGGGGTCTTCAGCGGACAAAGACTGGAGGGCCTTCCCCAATTTGTCCCGGTCCTGTCGAGAGGAAGGAGCGATGGACAAGGAAAGGACGGGGGCGGGGAACTCGATCACATCGAGCAAAATGGGGTCCTTCTCATCGCAAAGCGTGTCACCGGTATAGGTGTCGGAAAGGCCGATGACGGCCGCGATGTCGCCGCAGAAAATTTCGTCTCTAGCTTCCTGATGGTTGGCGTGCATTCGGACTAAGCGACCGATGCGTTGCTTCTTTTTGCGACTGGAGTTGTAGATGTAGGAACCACTATGGAGGGTCCCGGAGTAAACCCGGACATAAACCATACGGCCCATGTGTCGATCGCTGACCACCTTGAAGGCCAGTGCTGACAAACGATCGTCGGGACGAGCGATCCGTTTGGTTTCTCCTTCCCCATCCATTTGGCGTCCGATAATCGGTGGCAGGTCGACGGGAGAGGGGAGGTAAAGGTTGACGGCATCCAGAAGTCTTTGCACCCCTTTGTTCTTGTAGGCGGAACCGCAAAGAACGGGAACCACCGTTCCAGCCAGAGTGGAGGATCTCAATACTTCGCGAAGTTCATCTGGAGAGACATCCCCACCTTCGCAGTATTTTTCAAGGAGCGCTTCATTCTCCTCGCAAGTCTTTTCCACCATGTGAAGACGCCACTTGTCGACTTCTTCGATCATATCTGCCGGAATTTCCTCTTCGTGATAGGTGACCCCAGAGTCCTCTTCGTCGTAGTAGACGGCTTTGTATTCGATCAGGTCGACAATCCCGGCAAATTCGTCTCCAGCGCCGATGGGGATTACCAGTGGAACCGGATTGGCTCCGAGGCGCTTTTCAATGTCGTCGACGACACAGGAAAAATCGGCACCGACTCGATCCATTTTGTTGACGAAGGCGATTCTGGGAACCGAATATTTTTCGGCTTGATGCCAGACGGTTTCCGATTGAGGTTCGACCCCACCCACAGCACAAAAGAGTGCGATGGCTCCATCGAGGACACGAAGGCTCCGTTCCACTTCTACGGTGAAATCGACGTGCCCTGGAGTGTCGATGATGTTGATTCGGTGATCTTTCCAAGTCGCAGTTGTGGCCGCCGAGGTGATGGTGATCCCACGTTCCTGTTCTTGGGCCATCCAGTCCATGGTGGCCTCACCGTCGTGAACCTCACCAATTTTGTGGGTACCACCCGTATAGAACAGAATGCGTTCGGTTACGGTTGTTTTGCCGGCATCGATGTGCGCCATGATGCCGATATTGCGTAGGCGCTCGAGTGGGATGTTTCTGGACACGATTTCTCCTATTAAAAGTCGTGACATCATAGCGAGAAGTTTCCCTTAGTCAATCTGCTGGAACTCATTCTCTGGTGAGCCTTTGGATCAAAGGCCGGAATCGCGTATTCTCTGTAATCGCGTAATCCTCCAGAATTGCGTAATCTGATGGAACGATATCGTCGAAAGAAGTGCTATCCGAGGAATCCTTATGCATATGAGATTTGTGGTCTGGGCATCGCTTTTACTTTTTGCTCTGACTGGATGCGTCGAAATTCAGGAAAACATACTGATCAACAAGGACCTTTCAGGCTCTATCCAGGTGAAGGTCGCATTTTTCACCCAAGAGGATGAAGTCATCACCCCTGAAGAGTTCGAAATACAGAAGGAACGGCAAGCTGCCAAAATGGCGGAGGAGAAAGAGGACCTGCGGCAACGACTTCCTGAGGGAGTCCGAATCGATAAGTATGATTTTCGATTGGAAAGTCCTACGTCGATGGTGATTGAAGAAAAGATCTCATTTGACCACTTGAAACTTCTGGGAAAGATCAAGGCCAAAGCTCCCGGTCCTGACGAGAAAGATTCAGGACCCGATCTGCAATTGCTGCGAGCTTTTCGAACGGAAGAAACGGAAAGTGAGATCATCGTCGAACATCGCCTCGGACAAAAAAAGATGCCCCCACGTGAAGGGGTGGTCGAGATCGACATGGAATCCTATGTGAAGGATCGCATGTTTTATGCAGAAGTTCTCTCCACACTGGAGGTCGTTTCGACCAATGCGACCCGTCGAGAAGGGAATCGGATGATCTGGGAAGTTCCGATGAAAAAAATGCTCAGTCTCGAAAAGGATCTCTGGGCTCGCATTGTTTTCAAGAAACCGTGAACTTTTATGAAAAATATATCTTTAGATCCTGTCCAAACCGCCGATAGGCGCTGACCTGAACATGTCTTTTGAATATTACGACCTGAAACGCACTCTCGAGGAACTCCAGATCGAGGAGTCTGATCTCGTGAATCTCATTTCCGAGGGAGAGTTGCGAGCCTATCGTGAAAATGAAGAGGTCCGATTTCTGAAGGCAGATGTGGATGATCCAACCGTAGCTCATAAGATCCGTACCGCGAAAAAAGTTCTGGGTCGAAAAGCGCGCGCGGACGTTTCGAGCGCGAATCGCCGATCGCGCAAGAAGATGGCTGAGAAATCGACTCGCCTGGAGATCGATGAGGACGACTTTTTCGATCCCGAAGAGTTAGAAGTTCAGGATTCAGACCTTTTTGGCCAGGGCGAAACGAAGGTAGGCGCACAAAAACTCAATGTCAGAAAAAGATCGCCGGGGCCGGAATCCCCGCAATCCGAACCGCCGATTCATCGGGTACGTAAAAAGCTGAAGGACAGGGCACGCAAAGATCTCTTGAGTGGGGGCGGGAAAGAGAAATCTCAAACAGCCAGAAACCGGAAAGCAAAAACTCGTGCGAAGCGGAAAGTTTATGTCAAACCGCTAGAAGATCACGATCCGGAACTCACTCAGGACGCCAATCCCAAAGTAGGCGGGGCTGCCCCCACTCGAGCCAAGCGTGAACCGGATAATCGTGTCGTCCGTCGGAAGAAGTCCAACGAACTACCTTCCCATCAAAAGACTTCATGGGAGGAGTCAGATCGAACGAAAGTCACCTCCCAAAGCTCGACGGAAAGTGAAAGCGACACGGACGGTTTTCAGGTGCGAAAGGGGGGCTTGGGCAAGATCCTCCAAGGGGTTCGTGAGTCCAGGCCGGATTCGTCACCTACCGACGGATTGGCGAATCCTGCGGTTCGCAAAGGGGCCGTGGTAGGAGTCATGTTGCTCTTGTTCGGTTTGATATTCATGTACAACCTGAAGGGGGGACTTCAGGGAGGCGAACGAGTACTGGTTCAAAAGGCTCGGTTTGGTGAAATCCGGGTTGAGGTCAAGGCCCCAGGTCGAATTCTCGCCGAGGTGAAAAAGCAGGTGAAGTCGCAAGTCGCTGGGATTGTCGCCGAAGTGCTCGTTCGCCAGGGTGAGTTGGTGGAGGTAGGACAATCTCTCATTCGATTGATATCCGAAGATCTGGATAGCGAATTTCGTAGCGCCCAAACCTCCCTGGATCGTGCACGAGAACGCAGAAAAGAGGTCGAGGTCGAGCTCGGGAATGCCCGCAAAAATCTCGAATGGGAAAAGCGTCAACTTCCGATTCGTAAGCAGGAAGTCGAGACTCGGATCGACCAGGCCAAGGCGGACGTCGCCAAAGCCAAGATTACGGTGGATCTTCAGCGGTTGGCTTGGGAGAAGGCAAGGCGAGATTATGAGGATTATGGAGCGCAAGATCCCATCGCCAAGGCGCCAGGAAAAGAAGCCGAATTGCGAAACCTTTCATCCAGAGCCCAACTGGAGTATGAAACCGCTCGTCAAGAACACTCGAAGGTCAAATTGCGTGAACACGCGGCGAAATTGGAACTGCTCAAAGTCGGGAATCTGGGGAAATTGGAGGGCAGCATCGATGTATTGGTGCAAAGTATCGCCACCGCGGATCAGGACATCAAAAAGGCTCAGGAAGATCTGGACCAGATCGGTCGTCGACAACAGAAATTGGTGGTGAGTTCACCCATCACGGGTACGGTTGAAGATCTCCAGGTTATCCAGCGTGACCGGGTCGACCCTTCTCTTGTAGTGGCCACGATCCTGGATAAGACCAAGTTGATCGTGCTTGCCGAGGTCGATGAGACAGATGCTCTGGCGGTTCGGCCAGGTCAGGAAGTTGAAATTCGAGTCGACGCTTTGGGCGAAAAAATATTTCAGGGACGTGTTTTGGAAATCGGGACGGAAGGGAAGCGTCCCGATCGAAGTTCGGAAGTATCTATTTTCGAAACGCGAATACAGATTCTTGGAGACCCTCGTTCTCGTCATGAATTACGTCCCGGCCTTTCCGCTCAGGTTCGTATTCAGACTAAAAGGGATGAAGGGGTTCTCGTGGTCCCCCAAAAGGCGGTAGTGAAGCGGAATGGCAAACAAGTTTTGTTTGTCGTCGAACGGAACGGGGAGCAAAGAATTGCGCGTAGAATCGCCATCGAAACAGGAGTTAGCGACAACTTGCAGGTTTCTGTTCTTTCCGGATTGACGGAAGGAGAATCGGTTATCCTCGGTCCAGCTCGCGTCCTCGAGGGCCTTTCGGATGGGCACCTGATCCTTCCTGAGCTCAAAGATTGAACTCCGTGACCCCCGTAATCGAGTTGGAACAACTGGTAAAAAACTACCACCTCGAGGGTCAAACCGTACGTGTACTCAAACATATCGATCTTCAGATATTCGAAAATGATTTTGTGGCCATCATGGGCCCTTCCGGTTCTGGCAAGACCACACTGATGAATATTCTGGGTTGTTTGGATACGCCGACTTCGGGCACGTATCGCCTTTCAGGCCACGAAGTCGATCGATTGAATCGCAATGAATTGGCGCGAATTCGAAACCAGGAGATCGGATTCGTATTTCAGGCGTTCAACTTACTCCCAAACACCTCAGCGATCAGAAATGTTGAATTGCCCATGATTTACGCTCAAAGATCGAAATCTGAGCGGAGAGAAATGGCTCTCGGTTTGCTCGAATATGTGGGGCTTGGAGATCGCATAAAGCACCGACCCCATCAGTTGAGTGGCGGTCAGAAGCAAAGGGTGGCGATTGCGCGCGCCTTGGCCAACGATCCCTCTCTCATACTTGCGGATGAACCGACTGGAAATATCGACAGTCTGACCGGAGAAAAAATACTCAACTTACTAGAGGATCTTCACGATGAGGGTCGAACCATTGTTCTTGTAACCCATGAGGAAGCGGTAGGGAGTCGCGCGCGTCGATTGATTCGTATTCGGGATGGTCAAATCGAGTCGGATGAACAGCAGGGCAGTCGCCAAGAGATGGTGGCAGGATAATGCATTTGGGAGAAACCGTCCGGTCAGCACTGACACAACTTTGGGTTAATCGGTTTCGCTCGGTATTGACCACCGTGGGCATCGTGATTGCGGTGAGCGCTGTCATCAGCGTTGTCACCATATTGCAAGGGATGAGTCTATATATTCAGGAGTTTATCCAGGGACTCGGTTCGGATGCTATCTGGATTTCGCCTGTAGCGGCCGATCAGAGAGATTCGGACCGATCGAAGCGAGTTCGATTGACGGTCGATGATGCGATCGACATCCAGAAAAGGTGCGGTCACGTGGTTGCTGTCTCCCCCATGTTTCAGAATCAGATTCAACTCAAATATCGGAATCGAGAGGTTATCGCGCCTCTCCTCGCTACGACCCCTTCCTTCCGGAAAATTCGTAACTGGTATCCGGACGATGGTCGCTTCTTCGGCGAGATCGATCTTTCTCAAAGTCGAAATGTTTGTGTTTTGGGACGAGAATTGCTGCGGAAGATCGACGCCGACGAACGAATTATAGGCCAGGAAGTTTCGTTCGAAGGCCGAGTTTTCACGGTGATCGGGTTGTTGGAGAAAAAGGGCGCGTTTTTGGGGAAAAGTCAGGATGATGTGCTGATCGTGCCCTTGACGACTGCTCGCAAGATCTTTGGGGCACGTTCACAAGATACTTTGCAAATCCTCGCGCAGGCCGACCGCAGTGAACGCGCGAACGATGCGAGGGATCAGATTGAAGAAGTTTTGCGTGACCGACACGGGTTGGCGCTTCAGGAAAAGAACGATTTCGAAATTACCACCCAGGACCAAGCTTTGTCTTTTTTTAATCGAGCGAGTCGAGTGACGACGTTCGTCCTCGCGGGTGTTGTGTCGATCTCCCTGCTGGTAGGGGGAATCGGGATCATGAATATCATGCTGGTTTCGGTGACGGAAAGAACGCGTGAAATCGGAATATTGAAAGCGTTGGGGTCACGAGATAAGGATATTTTGCTCCAATTTTTGATCGAAGCGCTTCTACTTTCATTGATTGGCGGTACGATCGGTGTGGTTTTGGGTGTTCTGGCCGGTTATGCCGTGAGTTGGTTCTCGCCGATCCCTAGTCCGACAGTGCCTATTTGGGCGATCTCTCTAGGGTTTTTATTCAGTGCTGGGGTCGGAGTCTTTTTTGGAATGTATCCCGCCGTCAAGGCCGCTCGCCTCAATCCGATCGAAGCTTTGCGATATGAATGAAACAGGTGTTCTTCGGACAGTAGACGTCTCCAGTTCAGACAAATTTCAGGCGGATTGTTTCGATTCAGATTCCCTGGGAGTTGTCGAGAGAATCCAGGATCATGGATTCTCAGCTTATTTCGTCGGAGGCTGCGTTCGCGATCACTATCTCGGGAAATCGCCCAACGACTACGATGTAGTCAGTAACGCTACGCTTCGCCAAATTCGTCGGATGTTCAGAAATTCGAGGATTATTGGCCGACGACACCGTCTTATCCATGTCTATTTCGGGCATTCGAAAAAGGTCGTCGAGGTTTCCAGCTTTCTCTCTCCTCCCGAGGATGAAACCGAGTCTGTGGGTACCGAAGAAAGCGACGCTTGTCGTCGAGACTTCAGTATCAATGGATTATTTTACGACCCGTCGAGTCAACGAGTCATTGATCGGGTCGGGGGAGTAGAAGATCTGGATTCCAGGTTGATTCGATCTATCGGCGACCCTTGGGATAAATTCGAAGAAGATCCAGTTCGAATTATCAGAGGCATTCGTTACGCGAGTATTTTGGGTTTCGATTTCGAGGAAAATACTTGGGATGCCATGGAAGGGATGTGGGAGTCGGTTGGGTTAGCTAACAAGAGGCGAATGCAGGAAGAACTTTTCAAGTTTCTCTACGCGCCTCGGACCGATGTCTCCTTTGAAACTCTTGATGAACTCGGGATCTTTGAACTTCTTTTTCCACAGGTATCTTTTCTGCTCTCCGACCCTCGATTTCGGGCAATAACCCTCAGAACTCTTTCTCTCATGGACAAATTGTCGGTAGAGGAACTCTCGCAAGGGTTCGTCCTCGCGGTATTCATGTTGCCGCTTCTGGAAAGCATCGAGGACATTGGGGAGGGCTCTCTGGCTTCAGAAAGGAATCACCTTCGGGACATCCTTTATGATACTTTCGCGCCGCTATCCCGTACGTATTCGCTCAGCAGAAAGTCCCGGTTCAAGGTGCGTTTGCTTTTAGACATGCAATTGGGTTTTTTGCGTGGTCCAGACGGCAAGCAGAAGCGTATTCTCCGTATCGATGAATTCGCTGAAGGGTTGCAGCTTTTTTCGATGTATTGTCAGGTGCACGGCTTAGGATCGGAGATGCCTAAACGGTGGGCAGACCTCTATCGCGAATCCTGTTTTTGATTCGGGCCGCAGGAGGGATCAACGGGATGAAAATTTTCAATCATTCCGGGATGGAGAAGAATTGCCAGGACTCTGAAAAATACCCAGTTTCATGAGTCGCTTTCAGATAAAAGCGGAGAGTGGATTCAGGACTCGGTGAGGAGAGTTCGATGCAGAATGGATAAACGCCTGCGTTCAATTTTCGGGTCAAAGTGATCGTTCGCAGTCGGGAATCCTCCGAAATATTTTGGTGCCAACGGGTCCCAATAAGAATCTTTAACGAAAGTTCGGTTCGAATTGAAATCGAGTAGCTTTCCGAATCCGGAATCAAGATGAATCCACTCCAGCGAATGGCCCGCAATCGCCTGGTGTCCGATTGTGGATAAAGAGGAATCATTCCGTTAAAGGGGAGTGGACCGGAAATCGGGGTCTCCTCCTGAAAACCATGGGTCGTATCCAGTTGAATCGAACGACGAAGACCCTCGCGCAAATTTTCGATATTCTCATATTCTCGATGTAGGAAACGCAGGGCGACCGTTTTCCGTATCTTTTGCTCCCATTTAGGATCTAACTTCCCGTTCAGCAAAAGTGATCCTAACGCGGTTTTTCCCCGGGATTGCAACCACAAAGAAGCGGATTCATATTCGGATGGAAGTGTCGTGGAACAGGCCCGATGGCCTTGAACCTTGCCGGTAAGTCGAGGGGGGAGATAGGAAAGGTCCAAACGCATACTCCGTCCGCGTTTGGGCTTTTGAGGGATTCCAGAGGTTTTTTGTACCAGGGGGCGATTATCAAAGGTGAGCGGAAATTGGACGGACGAACGAAACAGTTTGCAGGTGCCTCGGTCGAGTTCAATATGGAATCCTGCACCCGTGAGGGTAAGAGAATTCGCGTCGAGAATGTGAAGCTGGAACTCCTCGCATTGGGGGAGAAAGTGGGTAGAAATCTGCGCATGAAGTGAAGACCACTTTCCACGAAAGTGATGGGTGCCTTCGCCCACGAGAGACTTTTTGAACTTTTCCCACTTCGAGGAATCGGTTGCTGAGAATACGCGGGCATCTGGATCACCAAGCCGATATTCCAGCAAAACCGAATCATTATTGCGTTTTTGTCGGTTCGAGTGAGGAAAGAGTGTCGCGAGAGAAATTTTGGAGGCCCGGGTTTGGATCCACAGATCCTCGACTTCGGCTTTCATGCCTGATGCGTAAATGCTGGCCTCATTGTCGAGGAGAAACCTGTTCAACATTCCCAGGGTGCGTTTGGAAGGGGAAAGATTTCGAAGGGTGTCGTATTGAGATAAGAATGGGCGGAGGTTCTCGGGCGGAATCGGATGCACTTTGAACCAACGGTCGATGACTTCAGCTCTTTGAGAATATGTGAATCCCGAATAGCGCATGCAAAGGGCGGCCAGATCAAGTTTGCCCGCCGCGAGAGAGAATGCGGCCCAGGAGCGGGGTTGACCCAAGAACAGTGCCATGCCGAGGTCGGATCCATAGTCACAACCCCACTGGCTCCATGAACAAGATGTGCGAGCCAATCGGCGACAGAGCGCCAAGGACAGGTTCAGGCTCCCACTGCGTAAGGACTTTGGGAGAAGCTTATTTTGAAATCCTGACTTTTTGTTGATTGAGGCGGGTAGGGGGAGAAGAGACTTCTCCGCTAGAGATCTGACAATGGTCTTTTTGACCTCAGCGGGAGGAGTCGTGGAATTTCCCGGATCGGAGGATCTCGTTGGACTCTCATGATCCACCCTTTTGGGGAGATCCTTGGCGGATTGAGTGGGGGGGGTCGTGGACGATTTTGGACTGTCGGGAAGCGGAATCGGTCGCTTGGGGGCGAGCGGTTCGGTTGAAATCGGGGTCGGTGGAGAAACGGGATTCAAGCCCGAATTCTCGATCATAACCAAAGGTTCATGGCTCTTATCCGTTGGTTTCTCAAGGTCGCCAGGTTTGAAAACATAGACCAAAGGGATCAGAAGAAACGCAACGTAAAGCATCCAGGAAATTCTTCGTTTCCTTTTTGCCATTCTTCTCTTGGGAAGGGGAGGAAGATCTTGAGGTAGTTCATGGGTCAGAAGTGCGGTCCGCAATGAATGGGCAGTTTGAAAACGTTGGTCCGGCGAAGAGGCCAGAAGGTAGGAGATAATGATGTCGAACCGTTTGTCGATACGTGGCGAGACCGAGGAAGCGGGCGCGTAGACTCCATCAAGGATGCGGTTCATCGCTTCGGGACCGGCGTCCGCGGAGAAAGGGGAGCGCCCAGTCAGCATTTCATAAAGAACCACCCCAAATGAGAAAAGGTCACTCCAGGGGCCGATCGATCCATTTCCGGTAATCTGTTCCGGGGCCGCGTAACGGAAATCGCCGAGAGCCTGTCCGGTTCGGGTCAAATTCATCGATTCAGTATGAAGATCCTTGGCGATTCCAAAATCACTCAAAAGTGGATATCCATCCTCCGATAAGAGAATGTTGGATGGTTTGATATCTCTATGAATCGTTCCCTTTTCATGAATGTGGGTTAATGCGTCCAGAATTCGGTCTGCATGAGATAAAACGGTTTTGATCGGGAGTTTATTGCGCCTTTGCGCTAAGTGGGTGGCCAGATCCGTTCCTTTGATCAGGCGCATAGCGATATATGGGTAAGGCTGCGTGCCGAAATGGAGTATCGGGACAATGCCCGGATGATTGAGGCGCCCTAGCAGTTGAGCCTCTTGCAGGAAGCGGCCTGTTTGCTCCGAATCCGGAGTGATGCCGAGCATCACCTTGAGAGCGACTTCCCGTCCGATTTCGACATCACGAGCCTTGAAAACAACGCCCATGCCACCCCGGCCGATTTCGGAGAGGATTTCGTAACGATCCACTCGTGTTCCGACCTTGAGGTCAGTGGGTTCAGAACTGTTCATTTCATCCGGATCGTTCATCGAACTGAGACTCATCCTGTACCAGTTTCTACATATATGCAAATGCGTGTTTGCGAGATCCATTGACGAAAAGGGTGTAGATCCGTAGCCTTTCGCCGATGCGTGGCGAGAAAAATGAACAGAATCCGACCCACAAGGTCTCCGCGGGGGACGGTATTAAGCGAGAGGAGAGCCTCTATCTCTCTGTATTGCGGGATACATCGGCCGCAGTGGCCGAAAGCGTTGAATTCAGGGATGCCCTGGATCAAATCGTACAGATTGTCGCTGCCCGTTTAAGTTTTGACGTATGCTCCATCTACTTATGCGAAGAGGGTTCTAAATCCCTCGTTCTGACGGCCACTTACGGTCTTAAAATGGAGTCTGTGGATGAGGTCCGGATGAACTTTGGGCAAGGTCTGACCGGCCTTGTCGCTGAGACGGAACGACCGGTCGTGACATCCGACGCGCCCAATCATGAAAGGTATTTCTATTTCCCGCAGACCGGTGAAGAAAGATTCAGGACTTTCGCCGGGGTTCCTCTTCATCTTCGTGGACGATTCTTGGGCGTTTTGACGGTACAAACCCAACGCACCTATCAGTTTCATCCCAACGAAATATTTACACTGCAAGCCCTGGCCGGTCAGGTCTCAAGTGTGGTCGATGTGAGTCTTCTCGTGGGGCGAGGACTGGGGGGCTCCAGCTGCCTGAACGGAATCGGATCCAGTCCTGGAGTCGGAGTGGGCCCGGCTTTCCTCCTTCGTAACGAACGAGGAGCCAAGTTACCAAGAGTAGTCCCTAGCGAGGGGCCGGCGAAAGAACGGCAAAAATTCGAAATGGCCATCGCAGGCTCCAAGGATGACTTTATCTCGAGGGTGGACGATCTTGATCGCGCGGGCCTAAGTGGAGAGGCGGTGAATGTCCTCCAGGCGCAAGGTAAATTCATCGAGGATCCCGTGTTTCTGGCGCAGGTTTATGAATGCATCGATACGGGAACTTCCGCCGCGGTGGCTGTGGATCAAGTGTTGGGGAAATATGTCAAGATTTTCGAGTCCATGGACAATGAGGTTTTTCGGGAAAAAGCGCACGATGTTCTGGATGTGAGGGATCAGATCTTGATCAATCTTGGTATTCCTCGACGAACCGCTGAAATGCCCAATGAGCCTTTTGTGCTGGTAGCTGAGTTTCTCACTCCCGCTCAAACGGCGAGTTTGGCGCACGAACTAGACCCTCATCAGGTCTTAGGGATCGTGACGCGGCATGGAAGCGAAACCTCCCACGCGTCCATTCTCGCTCGTTCACTTGGGATTCCCGCTGTGGTGGGGGTTCCTGAGTTGCTCAGTAAGATCCCAAAAGGCGAGCGTTTACTCGTAGATGGAAGCAGCGGCTTTGTTTTTGTCAGTCCTGAGTCTGACATTGAAGCGCAATACCGTCAGAGAAAACAACAAGAGGACAATACCTTCGTTCAATTGATTGAACAGTTAGAGGATTTAGAAAACCAGGAAACGACCCCTCAGGGGAGTAGTGTTTCAGTCAATCTAGGGATGCCAACAGAAATTCAGTCAGCGAAGCAAAATGGCGCCCGTTCGGTCGGTCTATTACGGACGGAATTCTATTACATGCAGCAATCCGCATGGCCCAGTCATCAGGATCAAGTCCAATTTTATCGAAGCGTGTTTCGAGGGTTTCCAGAGGGGAGCATTACCGTACGATTGCTTGACATCGGAGGTGATAAGCATTTGCCCTTCTTGGAGCCCAATAAGGAATTGAATCCTTACCTGGGGTTTCGTTCCATTCGGTTTTTGCTGGAAAATCCCAAGGTATTTCGTGAACAGGTACGTGCGGTATTACACGCGGCTCGTGAGGAGACTTCCCAGGTCCGATTTCTTGTCCCCATGGTTACCGCACGATGGGAAATGGAGGCCACCCGTCAACTTTTCGACGAAGTGTGTAATGAGGAGGGAGTTTCGCCGAAGCCCTCACTGGGAATGATGATCGAAGTGCCCGCTGTTATCTTGCAAATGGATAGTTACGTCGAGTTGGCTGATTTCTTTAGTGTGGGATCGAACGATCTTGTCCAATATTTGCTCGCGGTCGACAGGAACAATGAACAGGTTCGAAATCTTTACAGTCCGCTTCATCCGGCAGTGATCCGAGCGTTGGCGCAGATTTCCAAGTTTTGCGAGGAGAATGAATTCTTTTTTTCCATTTGCGGTGAAATGGCCGGCGTCCCTTTGAGCTCTCTGGCGCTACTATCTCTCGGGTATCGAAATTTCTCAGTTCAACCTTATGCCATCCCAATGGTTAAATACCTTCTTTATCATCTTCACCAAGATTACCTTGATCATTTAGGCAAGTACTTGCTCGAACAAGAATCTTCTAGCGAAATCCAGCAGCGCCTGCGGCGTGGACTCCGCGAGATGACACCTTTTCTGGCCCAAATCTAAGATCTATTTTCCGATGCCACCAAAATTCCTTGCCTCCATAGATGATCTCGATTTTGGGAAACCGCTGGTCTCCCAAGAGGAGATCCGAAATTTCAATCCGCAGCGTTTCGAATTTGAAATGCTCACATCGATATTGAAAATCGATATGGATCAGCAACTCTTCATCGGGCATTCACACCAAAGTGAAGACGCGTACTGGGCGCGAGGACATATTCCCGGTCGTCCCTTAATGCCTGGTGTATTGATGCTGGAAGCAGCGGCTCAGGTCTCTTCCTACGCCTATAAGCGTATTTTTCCTGAGAATTCGGATCGTTTTCTCGGGTTTTACGGATTGGATAAAGTCCGGTTTCGTGAATCCGTGTATCCAGGTGATGATTTGATCCTGATACTTGTGGGTGAGCGTGTTCGGGCGAGGATGTCCGTATTCAAGGCTCAGGGGATCGTGGGAGACCAGATCGCTTTTGAGGCCAAAGTGATGGGGGCGTTACTCCCTGCGGTGTGATTTCAGTCCAGATCGTCGAGCATTCCCGGCGGAATCGGTAAGTGTTCGGTCGCTTTCGCCATCTCAATCCGGACCATCTCGCGAGCTTGGCGTAAACTTTCATTGACTCCTGCACGAAGGAGGTCTTCAAGCTCTTCGGTGGAATTGGGATCTACGACTGAGGGAGCGATTTTTAGGGTTTCGATTTCTCCCGTACCGCGGCAAACGATTTCAACGGCACCACCCCCCACGGAAACACGTAGTGTTTTCTGGCTAGCCTCCGATTTGATCTTTTTCATCTTGGCCGGAAGGTCTTGTGCTTGCTTGAGAAGATCGCTGGCTCCACCGAGTCCACCGAGTTTTCCGAGGATCTGACCAAAATCGAACGGGTTGTTGGGGGGGCTATTTTCCATGTCTGGGCTCCTCTACATGAACGATTCGGCCTTGAAAAAGTTCCAGGGCTTGAAGGACAGATGGATCCTCTCTGGCTTGAGACGATCGGGACCGATTGGGAAGTTGATCTTGTTCGATTTCGAGCCGCAACCGTATGTTTTCTCCAAGAACTACCCGGACCGCCTCCTCCACTCTCAGAATCCGCTCGGTGTCCCGAATTTGGGTAATGGTAAATTTAGATTTTGAATTGAAGGTCAGGGTAAGCGCCTGTTGCTCGAAGGAGCGTAACTGAGCCGGTCTCAGTAACGCTTCGAGATGCGGGTCTTGGGCAGCAATGTTCGAAAGGACTTGTGGCCACCGCTTTCGGATCTCTTCAATCGAATGGACAGGGTGCTCGCATGCCGTAGGAACGGAGCGAGTCTTGCTCTCGAGGGTTGATGTGGGCACAGCAGTCTGGGCCGTTGGAGGCGTGTGCGGTTGTTGAACTGGGCGAGAAAGCTGGGGGGATTGAGGAACTTGGCGATGTTTTGATTGGAAAGAACTGCCGGGCGGACTCTGGGGCGGGCTGGGTGTTGAAAGACCCGTCTTCGATATAATTTCGATTGCTTCACTTAGTGGTAGTAAATTGCGAAATTGCGCCATCTTGAGAAATGTAATTTCCACCAACACTCGATGTGCGCCGGGGCGGGACATCCTGCGCTGTAGTTCGAGAAGATGCTGAATCAACAAGAGGGTGGTTTCAGCATCGAAATGTTGGGCTGAATCACGAAGGACCTGAAATTCATTCTTGCCGATTTGAAGTAAGGAAGGATCCAGCCCCTCGTAACTGGCAAGAAGCATATTTCTCAAATGTTGGATCAACGATTCGAGATATTCACCTAGATCCTTGCCCTCTTGGAAAAAACGATCCAGGCGAGAGAGTAGCGAAGGAACATCTCCTTGGATAAGGTCCTGGACAGTCTGATTCAGTTCTTCTTGAGGGGTAAGGCCGAGCCAGTCTACCAGGGACTTTTCTGTCAGCTTTTTGCCCTGAAAGGAAACCAGTTGGTCCAAAAGTTTTTGAGAATCTCGAAGGCTGCCGTCGGCTCGACTGGCCAACCGATAAAGAACGACCTCTTCCGAATCGATCTTTTCCTTCGAACAGATGGATTGAAGACGTTCTACGACATCACGAATCTGAACCGGCCGGAAATCGTATCTCTGACATCGAGATTGAATCGTAGAGGGGATATCCGAAGGTTGTGTGGTGGCAAGAATGAAATGTACGTGTGGGGGGGGCTCTTCTAGAGTCTTGAGAAGCGCATTGAACGCCGCATCGGTAAGTTGATGAACTTCATCGATGATGTAAACCCTTAGCCGGGAACTGGTAGGGGAAAGCCGACATTCTTCGATGATGTTTCGTATTTCGTCCACACCGCGATTATCCGCCCCGTTAATTTCGCGGACATCGAGGTCCACCCCCTGGGCAATGCGTAGGCAACTTTCGCAGTCACCACAGGGTGAATCCGAGATCCCTTGTTCACAATTGAGCGCCTTGGCAAGCACTCGGGCGGTTGAAGTTTTTCCTACCCCATGAGGGCCCGTGAACAAAAAGGCGTGCGCGATACGTTCAGATCGGATTGCGCCCTGTATGGTCTGAACAATCGGGTTTTGACCGACGATATCTTCGAATAATCGAGGACGATATTTTCGAGGGATCACCTGGTAAGTCACGGATCAAACTCAATGGGTTGAAAAGAAAAGCCATGCATCCTTTTTCGATGCCTGCCCCGCAGGATTCGACAGCAGCCAACTCCAGCCCGGTGATCCCTCGGCACATGAAGTAAATTGTTAGGGCTGCTGGCTCTCGCCCCTGACCCGGTTAGCAACCACTTCATTGCAAGGGGCCTGACCTTCACCGTCGCGTACACCGCGAAGCGCCTGAAGAACGAGACACCTCAAAAGAACATCGATCCCGATACAGCGGATTTCAGGAAAAGGGCTCCGCTACGTCCCCATCTAGCATGGCATGGCGGAGAGGGTGGGATTCGAACCCACGAGGCAGTTTCCCACCTACCCGCTTTCCAAGCGAGCGCACTCGGCCTCTATGCGACCCCTCCAATGTGATTTACAAAGAATGCATATTGCAATCGATGTCTCTATGTATTTTGGGTTCATGAACTTGGCGGAGAGGGTGGGATTCGAACCCACGGAACCCCGTAGGGGCTCAACGGTTTTCGAGACCGTCCCATTCGTCCGCTCTGGCACCTCTCCGTTTATTGGCAAAAAAACTGGTTAAAATCGACGCGCAAACATCACTCAGGATTCCATCTTCGACCGTAACCTGATGGTTGAGTTGCGGATGGTTGGTAATGTTTAGAACCGATCCGCAAGCACCGCCTTTGATATCCCGAGCACCCAAAACAACCCGTCGAATACGCGCATTGATGAGAGCCCCCGCACACATCGGACAGGGCTCCTTGGTGACGAAAAGGTCACAATCGATGAGCCGCCAAGTTCCAACGACACTCGCCGCTTGAGTGAGTGCCAATATTTCAGCATGAGCCGTAGGATCAGAGAGCAGTTCTCTCTGATTGTGTGCTCGAGCGATGATGATTCCATCACGCACGACGACAGCACCCACCGGAACGTCCCCAGCTTCTTCGGCCTTCTGGGCTTCAGAAAGGGCTCGTTCCATGAAGTAGTTATCGTCTGGCGCTAGTTCACCCATATTTATGACAAAGAGCGGAAAACGGTTTCTGGACCGATTTACACACGAAGCATCCGAATCCGTACGGTTGCGGGTTCGATCAATAAGTCCAGAAGCGCCCAATTGTATGAACACCGTTCTATGGGTCAAGAAAAGACCGAGAATGCTTCGCGTTCCACTGGGGCCCAAGGGCCAGATAAAGATGTGCGCTCTTTCGTATTCGCTACGGAGAGGGCTTTTCCGGCCGAATTTGAGCTAATCGGTGAATCAACATTTCTGAAAGATTGTGGAGCATCCGTGACAGTTCCTCTCGTTTACCTACCAACGATTCACCAAAAAGAATGGCTCCCGTGGAGATCCTTCTCACCAGAAGGGTAATCTGAGCGGAATGGGGAGGTAGCATGGATACGGAAGGTTCGATTCGGTAAAACGCCTTGTCTTCGGATCTGAAGAGAAATCCTCGTTCTCGCACGAACTGTTCACGTAAGCCCGATTCTAATTTTTCCAAAAGCTTTTCCCTATCGATCCAATCGGTTGGGTGTTGGATGGGGGCGATCGAGACCAACACATTCGAAACGTTCATTTCAAGACTGGGAGGAGACGAGGAAGCCTTTGGAGGGGTGAAAACATTTCCTACCCAAAGTTTAGAAACGAGAATAGTCAGGATCAGAAAGGAGGCTATCCAGAGTAAACGGTAGGGTCTGGTGACACCCCTTGGATATGTTTTCGATAAGGAAACGGGCTGAGCGAGATTGTGGATCGATTTTTGAGAGGAGTGGGCGGATTCGAGATGGAGGCGAATCGCTCGGATTTCTTCCTGAACCCGTTGCATGGTCGAAATGCGCTTGGAAGGGGCCGCGCAGAGCATGCGAGAAACCAGGCTACATACCGATTTAGGCAGTTGGGGACGAAGTTCCTCTATCGGCAAACTGCTCCCGTTAGACTGTCTCTGGGACATCTCCTGAGCGGAACGGGCCACCAGCGGAAGGGTTCCGGTGAGGAGTTGATAGAGGACGACTCCTAAGCTGTATATGTCGGATCGAACATCGAGTCGAAGTAGACGGTTTTGCTCAGGGGAGCTGTAAAGATAGGTGCCGGCAGCATCTGGAGTCGAGTCGCTAGGATCGACCGCAATGCCAAAGTCCATCAAGTAAATCAGGCCACAATCTGAAAGTAACAGGTTGCTGGGTTTCACGTCCCGATGAATCAGATCGTGTTGATGGGCCGCATTCAGCGCATCCGCGGCTTGTTCGATCCAGTGAAGCGATTGAAGGCAAGGCAGTGGAGCATTCTCTTCGATATACCTGTCGAGGGTTTGGCCACGGACATACTGGAGGAGAATGTAGTGCAATCCGGAAACTTCTCCGGCGCCATAGACATGCAAAATTGCAGGATGATTGACTTTGGCCAGATTCCGGGCCTCTTCAAGGACTCGGCCCGGGGAGGGGGTCTTTACCCCTCCTGGGACAATCACCTTGAGGGCTAACTGGCGGTCGAGGTCTTCATCATAGACCCGGAAGATAACCGAGGATCCTCCATGGGCAATCTCCTCCCGAATACGAAACCTTGCGAGACGGAGACGTAGGTTTTCAAAGGCTTGGGTAGGTAAGGATGGGCGCGGCGATTGGGGCATGGTGAAGAAGGGAACGATATGATTTGTCCGTCTCGGGTAAAACGAAGATCCGATGAAGAATAGTTCCAAAGACTCACCGTTTCAAGTTCAGTCACAGGCGGGATCTGTTCAGAATCATCGTCCATGGAACCCGAGACTGCGCTATATGAACCGAACCCTCTATCGGGTAAACTTCCCATCAAGATGGCGCGAGTTGTTCTGGTCAGCGGTGAGGCGATTGGTACGGTCTTCGAATTCGAAGATCAGGCCACGATTGGGCGTAGTTCCTCGAATGAAATCGCAATATCCGGCACCCAGATCTCCCGGAATCACGCCCGGATATTCTGGCAAAATGACGTGCATCTGATTGAAGATACCGGTAGCCGAAATGGAGTGTTGGTCAACGATGTGAAGATCGATTGCGCCACGGCCCTGAACAAGGGCGATGAGATCCGGATCGGCGATAATCGGCTGGTTTATGAACCAACATTCGAGATCTTACTCGGTTCCCAGTCTTCGGTAAGTACGCATCCCGTTTTCGTCACAGAGCACGGACACGCGCACGAGGGATTAGTGACCAAGGATGCCCAGGATGTACTCGGGCTTCTGTTACCCGAGGACTCTTCGATACATTCATCGCAAAACGAAATCGAATCGCCGCAACTCAAAATTTTGCGCTCTCGACTTCATGGCCTCTACGAGGTCGGCAAGATGATGGCCGAGAATTTAGACCTCGAAGATCTACTTCAATCCATTGCTCAGTTGATTGTCGAGCTGTTGGATGCGGATCGTTGTGTGGTCTTGATCCCCGACGCCAAGGATAACCCTCATCCGGTTGCCCTGGCCTTCCACGAAGAAGGCTTGCCTGAACCCAGGGACGCCAATTCGTCCGAAGATGTGAGCATATCTTCCACCATACTTCAGATGGCCTATACTGATCGAAAGGCCGTTCTGTCGGTGGACGTACGGCACGATTCACGTTTCGATAGTTCGCAATCCATCAAGTTTTCAGAGATTCGCAGCCTGCTGTGCGCTCCACTGATCGCTCGTGATGAAGTTCTCGGTGTGCTCTATCTGGACGTATTGGAAGCGCGCACCTCCTTTGCAGATGAAGATCTTGATCTTCTTGTTACTCTCGCAAGCCAGGCGGCTTCCGCCATCCAGTGCGCTCGGACCGCCCGGTCTACTCGAGCCGAAGTCGGACTTCTTCGGGAGAGGATATCGAGAGAACACCAGTTCGTCGGAAATAGCCCGCAGATGAACGATGTTTCCAGTCAACTTCTCAAAGTCGCAACCAGCGATGTAACTGTTTTGCTCCGAGGTGAAACGGGGACCGGCAAGGAAATCGCTGCTCGAATGATTCACGAACATTCGAACCGTCACGGGAAACCGTTTGTTGCGGTGAACTGCGCGGCCATGACCGAAACTCTCCTGGAGAGCGAACTTTTCGGCCATGAAAAGGGTGCGTTCACCGGTGCTCACAAGACCAAGCCAGGAAAATTCGAAATCGCGGACGGCGGGACGCTCTTTCTGGATGAAATCGGAGAAATCGATTCGCCTACTCAGACCAAACTGCTGAGAGTGCTCCAGGAAAAATGTTTTCACCGAGTCGGTGGGGTTCATCTGATCAAGGTTGACGTTCGCATCGTCGCCGCGACCAATGCAGATCTCGAACTGGAAATGAAAGAAGGGCGATTCAGAGAAGACCTCTTCTATCGTCTTTCTGTTGTTCCCGTCAGTTTGCCGCCTTTGCGAGATCGTGAAGGGGATGTCGAAATTCTGGCGCAACATTTCCTCGAACAATTCGCTCAGTCGATCGGCAAGGATGTCCGTCGGTTTTCCTCGGATGCCATGGCCATACTCCTTTCCTATTCTTGGCCTGGGAACGTACGTGAATTGAGGAATTTGATCGAACGATTGGTCGTCCTGTCCGATGGAGAAGAAATTCAAACTGAAGACCTACCCGCCAATATGCGTGGAGAAGATCTCGCGCACGGTATTCGTAATAGCCTCACGGGTGAAAATCTCGCTTTGCCTGACATCATCCGTCGAACCGAACGGATCTGTATCTCTCAGGCGATCAAAAAGTCTGGTGGGAAAAAAGTCGAAGCGGCGCGGATGCTGCAAATATCACGACCGACATTGGACAAGAAAATTAAGGAGTACCAGATCCCGATGCCTTGAGTAAGGCGACCGGGTGATGAAAATATCCGTTATGAACACCCCCGATGTCACTCCCGTACCAGAAAAGGAATCTCCGGTGCACCAGGAAAAGGACGTTCAATACTGCCGCTTCGGCTACCGAGTCAACGAGATCGAACACCATTACCCTAAGAATGTGCATATTCTTTCGGATCCATTTCTCATGACTCATTTGACCCGATTGTGCTCGCCTGATACCTATCAACCCCGGGTTGGGGAACTGATCAACACGATCTACCAAAATCTTGTTCGTATTGTGATCAATGCGGAATATCCACTGGTTGAGGTTGATTCGAGTACCCGCATGATCGAACATACTCCGCAGGGTCGTTATCGGGGAAATATTATCGATCCAGGCGCCAAAACAGTCGTTGTCAATATTGCCAGAGCGGGCACGGTCCCGGCCCAAATCTGTTATACGGCGTTCAATTACATCCTCGATCCACAGGAAGTCCGTCAGGATCATATCAGTATGAATCGAGAAACCGATCAGGACGAACAGGTGACAGGTGTTCGGGTGGGGGGATCCAAAATCGGCGGACCGGTCGAAGACGCTATGGTCGTTTTCCCTGATCCCATGGGGGCGACAGGTGGATCTTTGTGCCGGGCCGTTTCAATTTACAAGGATGATGTTCCGGGGGTCGCTCGTAAATATGTCGCCTTGCATCTGATCGTTACACCTGAATACATTCGAAAAATGACCGAAACGCATCCGGATGTCGCTATATATGCGATTCGACTGGATCGTGGGCTCTCCTCTCCCGAAGTTCTCAGTTCGGTACCCGGTCAAAATTGGGACGATGAATGTGGGCTCAACGAGCACCAGTACATCGTTCCTGGTGGGGGCGGATTCGGAGAAATTCTTAACAACAGTTTCGTTTGAATTCACGATGAATGAACAATGGCGTCCACCTATATTTTTGTCCGAAGAGGAGATCCAGAGTCGAATCTCGGAACTGGGAGCTAAGATCACCGACGATTATCGAGATCGTGCCCAGTCGTTGGTCCTCGTTGGGGTACTCAAGGGGAGTTTTCTCTTCATGAGCGACCTTGCCCGACAGATCGATCTTCCGCTCACTTGCGATTTCTTGCGAGTTCAGAGTTATGGAGACCGTACGGAATCATCAGGTACCGTCCGTTTCGATTTTGATACCACTCAACCGGTGAAGGATATGGATGTCATTTTGGTGGAGGACATCATCGATACCGGAATCACGATGGATTATCTTCTGGCGAACTTTTCCGCCAGGCAACCCCGAAGTCTGTCCGTCTGTAGTTTGCTTCACAAGCCGGCTCGAACTCTCAAGGAAGTGTCGATCGACTATTTGGGTTTCACCATTCCCAATCATTTTGTGATCGGTTACGGACTGGATTATGAAGGTCGGTACAGGAATTTGCCTTATATCGCACGAGTTGAAGACCTGGACAAACTCGTAAAGTAGCTCGAGGAGAATTTTTGGTGTCCACGCCACCAGTTTGCCGGTACGGCTACAACACGAATGGGTTTGCCCACCACGATCTGGATTCCGTATTGAAGATACTTGACGACATCGGCTATCAAGCGCTGTGCTTGACACCCGATGTTCATCATCTCAATCCGGAGTGGACCTCAATTCAGGATATTCGTGAATTTAGAAAAAAACTCATTCATCACGGTATGGAATGTGTGTTGGAAACGGGGGCCAGGTATTTATTGAATCGCACGTTGAAACATGAACCGACTCTCCTAAGCCCTAACCATCGGAAAAAACGTATCGAATTCTTGATGCGTTGCGTTGATTGGGGGGCCGAATTAGACGTTCGGTGCGTCAGTTTTTGGTCGGGTGTTCTTCCGACAGGAGTCGAAGAGAATAAGGCGTGGGACTGGTTGGTCGCAGGGTGCCAAGAAGTGGCCCGAAGAGCTCGTGAGAGGGGCGTTACGATCGGCTTTGAGCCTGAACCTGGGATGCTCGTTTCTACGCTAGAGGACTACAAAATGCTCTCGAGTCGGGTGAATATGGATAACTTCAAGTTGACCCTCGACGTAGGCCATGCCTGGCTGGAAGGGATCGAGCCGGAACGAGCCTTGCGTCAGTATTTTGAAGATGTGGTGAATGTGCATATCGAAGATATGCGACGCCCTGTCCATGAACATCTATTTTTTGGTCATGGAGAGATCGATTTCCCTCCCATCATCTCTGCATTGATGGAATTCCCTCATTTCCCCATCGTCGGCGTAGAATTATCTCGCCATTCACATGCTGCCCCCACATGTGCAAAAGACGCCCTTTCGTTCTTGCATCAGGTGGAGTGGGGATTGCTCGACTCCTGAGAGCCGGTTCCCATAATCCGAGAATGCAAACCGTTGCGATCTCCCCAGATTATGGACTCTTTTTTGATCGGCCTGATCATGACGATCTTTGACTTCTTGACGAAGAAATGATCCGTGTAGTCACCACCCATTTCCGACTGTTTAACGACTTTGAATTCGAGTTCGCTGGCCTCCTCTCGCCACCGGACCTTTTCCAGTTTTACAAAATCGTCTCCGGCCAGTGAGAAAATCGAGTCTTCAAGTGGTTCATCGACAAGACCGACATAAGAGTCGTTGCCGTCGGGTTCTTCGACAATGATTTCAACCCAAAGTTTGGTTTGTGCGTCAGGAGTCATGTTTGAATCTCCATTTTGGGGGAAGTAGAGGCGTGGACTTCTCCGATGATATTGGCGTGTGGATAAAGACCTGTCTTGTGAAGGTCGGCGAGCAAAGCCTTCGCGTTGTCGCGGGCCACGGAGATAAGGAGTCCGCCGGAAGTTTGTGGATCGAACAGGAGAGAAAGTTGGAGTTCGTTTAGTTCAGGAGAAATTCGAACATGCTCTTGGGTAGCTTCCTCATTGGCGCGGGTTACACCGGTTTGGACGCCACTCGCAACGAGCTTGCTGCAAATCTCATAGTGGGGGAGAAGGGACGCTTTGAGATGAAAGTCTACACCCGATCTCGACGCCATCTCCCAGGCATGTCCCAGGAGGCCAAATCCGGTGACATCGGTCGCGCCGGAAACACCATATTCTTGAGAAAGTTGAGCGGCCGTATCGTTGAGCGTTTTCATATGGTGACAAGCTTCTTCCACCGACTCAGACGAAAGGTTTTCGTTTTGCTTGGTGTAGGCGCCGATGATCAAGCCGGTTCCCAAGGGCTTGGTAAGGATGAGAACATCCTCCGCACGCGCTCCCGATTTGGTGAGAATCCGGTCCGGATGCGCCTCACCGACGACGGCCAAACCGTATTTGATTTCGCTATCCCTTACGGTATGGCCCCCCACAGTCAATCCACCGGCAGAACGGACACGTTCATTGCCGCCGCGGAGCACCTGTTCCAACTCTTGGGTCGTTATGGATTCTCCTGGTGTGGGAAAGAACGCCAGGTTGATCGCCATGAGAACCTCGCCTCCCATGGCAAATATATCCGACAAACTGTTGGCTGCTGCGACCTGACCCCATAAATAAGGGTCATCTACTACAGGTGTGATGACATCGGCGGTAAACACCAGGGCTCGATTTTCATCGATTCGATAAACGGCGGCATCGTCCGAGGGGTCGAGGCCGATCAACAAATCGTCGGATACACCCAGATCAAGATTTCCAACCAGTTGATCCAAGACCCCTGGACCGATTTTAGCCGCTCAGCCTCCCGAGCAGGCAAATTGGGTCATTCGGGATGGAATTTTCATTAGGAAGAGGACCCAATCGTTGAGAATACACGTCTTTAACTATCCAAAGTATACAATCGCTCCAGGTGCCTTTCAAATCGATTGCGAACCCGAACTCTTAATTGGGGTGACTCCTAATGCATTGCAATGCAAGTAATTAGGGGGTTCGGCTCGATTATCTTTTCCTCCAGTACCGTTTTGAGAAGGAACTTCACGATCCACGCTTCAACTCGTTTGAAATGTCTTCAATTTGTTAATTATTTGTTTCGGTTGAGATTTCGAAGAAAATAGGTGCGGGTGGATCCAGGACATTTAGAGATGAGACTCTTTCGAGATGGCTGAAAGATGAACCTATTTATGAGGAACAAGCGGTGTTTGCTCGGTTGGTTCACCGCTTTCATCCTCTCCGGCTGGATCGTTCCGGAATCCCAAGCTCAATCCAATCGGGGTGCCGATCCCTTGGAGAGAGAGTTGAAGATTTTGTCCCAAGATCCCTTCTCTTATGTCCAAACCCTGGAAGAATTGGTTTGGTTTCAAGAAGTCAGCGCATTGGAATCCATTTACGCGATATCCATGGGGGAACGCGCCAGTCATCTGCGAAATCTCGGATTTTGGGCAGCCTCCAAAATGGATGCTCGATGGCTTCGCCTTCGTCTCGAAAAGTCCGCAATTCACGATGACGGAATTCGACGACTCTTTGCGATCGAGGCCTTGGGTCTGTTGGGGAAGAGTGCATCCATACCAGCCCTCGCCAAAATCGTTCTTCAGGGACAGGATGAATTCGAAGCGGTTGAAGCCATCTCGGCGCTGGTCAAGATCGGCGGAAAAGGAGCCCTTGCTGTGGCGGAAACATCGATGTTCGTTCACACAAACGAACATGTTCGCCTTCATTCCTTCTGGGGAGTCATTGAATTAGTCGGGCATCCTCGAGCTATCGGAATGCTAAGGAGAGGACTCACGGATGATAGAGAACTCATTCGTCAGAACGCTTCTGAATTACTTGAAGTCCGCTCTGGAAATACGGTGAACGAGGTACCCAGGCGATTCCGATATCGAGGAGGATTTGATTCGATCCACCGGTATATATGGAAGAATAGCCGGAAATTGGATTCACCCACCATTTCAGGCTTTACATCGGGTTGTGATCGTATAAGAACCGCTCTGGACCGACTTTCAAAGACCGCACCCTCACATTACCATCTCGTCTGCTTATCGTTAGATAAGATCGAGGTTCGGGAAGGGCTGACGACAGGTGTCGATGTTCGAAGTCGCACTTTCAGTATTCGCCTCGGGACGGTGAATACCTGGACCGTGGATTATCTCGCCGAAGTTCTTGTGCACGATGCATTTCACGTCTATCTCTATGAAACGGGAGAAAAACACGATTATCATCGTGGCGAAGAAAAATGTTTTCAGGAGGCCTTCTGGTCAAGATCTCAGCGGTTGAAACATCTGGGAAGGGCCGATTTCGATCGGGAAATACGAAGGCTTTTGAAAAATTCTCACTGGACAGAAAAGTACGATTATTGAAATTTCAGGAAGAAGGCTATTTTTCCAGAAAGCGTTCCAGAATGATTTGTCCCCCCTCACTGGCGATCGACTCTGGATGGAACTGCACACCGAAGGCCGGGCATTCTCGATGTTCAATACCCATGATCAGTCCGTCCTCTGTCCAAGCGGTTACCCGAAGGCTATCGGGAAGTCCTGTCCGATCGATTATGAGTGAATGGTAGCGAGTCGCTGGGAAAGGATTCGCGAGGGGTTCGAATAGGTGTGAATGGTCGTGGAGGATGGAATCCACCTTGCCATGAATCGGTTTGGGTGCACGAATAACGCTTCCTCCCAGAACATGGCCTAACGCTTGATGTCCCAAGCAAACCCCTAGGAGAGGAATATTCCTATTCAAGGATTCGACAATCAAATGTTCTGTGATTCCGGCATCTTCGGGGCGCCCCGGTCCCGGACTGAGAATGAGATGAGAGGGGGAGAGAGCGAAAACCTCATTCAAGTCGATCTGATCGTTCCTCTTGACCAAAACATTGGCGCCAAGTTCGAGGAGGTACTGTACGAGGTTGTAGGTAAAGCTATCGTAATTGTCGAGAACAAGAATCATGTAAAAACTCCAGGGGAGAGATTTCAAGACCCCATCTGATGCGCAAGGCGGATGGCGGCAGCCAGGCCCTCCATCTTGTCATGGGTTTCTTCCCACTCCCTTTCCGGATCCGAATCGTAAACGATTCCAGCGCCGGCCTGGAGATGAGCGTTTCCTCGTTTCAAGATAATGCTTCGAATGGCGATGCACATGTCCATTTCGCCGGTAAGTCCGAAATATCCGATGGCTCCTGCGTAAGGTCCTCTGGAAGAGGACTCCAATTCCTCAATACGTTTCATGGCTCGGACTTTCGGTGCGCCTGAAACGGTGCCGGCAGGGAAAGTCGCTCGAAAGAGATCAAACGCGGAGCATTCCGGTAACAGATCTCCCCGGACCCCGCTTACGATATGCATGACATGGCTGTATCTCTCCACGGAAAAATATGGAGCGACCTCGATGGTTCCAGCATGGCAAACCCGCCCGAGATCGTTTCTGGCCAGATCGACGAGCATCAAATGTTCCGCTCTCTCTTTGGGGTCGGAAAGAAGGTCCATTTCAAGCTTTTGATCTCGTTTCGGATCCACATTTCGTGGACGCGTCCCGGCGATTGGGCGGAGTTCGGCCCGATTACCTTCTAGTCGGACGAGCATCTCCGGACTGGATCCGACGATATGGTAATGGTCAAAATCGAAGAAAAACATATATGGAGACGGGTTGTTACGACGTAATGAACGATAAATCGTAAAAGGGTCGATCGAACCGATCGGACCGGAGCAACGATGAGATAGAACCAGTTGGAAAAGGTCTCCTTCTGCGATGTATTCCTTGGCAACGTGGACGCGTTCGAGAAAGGCTTCTTTGCCGACATCCGATTGAAAAGGGCCGGGATCGGAATCTCCAACGTTTGGTGTAGGGTGCCCCGTATAGGCCATTGCGTCCTGAATGTCGGCGACACGCCGGGAAGCAGGGGGACGATCGGGGACTCCATCCAACGCAGCGATATATATGGTTTGATGTACGTGATCGAACAGGACTAAAGTGTCTACCAAGAAAAAGTGTGCCAACGGAAGGCCCAGAGGGTCGGGATGATCTTGTTCAACCGAAGCTTCCACATGTTGAACATAGGGGTAACCGATATGACCGACTGCGCCTCCTAGTAATTTCGGAATCCTGGGGTCCTGGGCCACTTCGAACTTCGAAAGCTCCTCCTCTATCATTTCCAACGGATCGGTATGCGTATCCAGCGGAAATTGGAGTTCTTTCCAAAAGCCGATTCCGATGAAAGAGTATCGGCCGATATGTTGGCCCAATTCAACCGATTCCAGCAGGAATCGAGCGCCAAGAGGCTGCAGTTTCATAAAAGCGGAAACCGGAGTTTCGAGGTCGGCAGGTAATTCCAGAACAACCGGAAGGAGTGTTTGTTTTTGAGATTCCTTCATGAGTTACATGGTTGCTCAGGCGATGGTGGATCAAGAAGAAGTCGGAGGGTCCTCATGCGTACGGTCCGGATCAACGATTCTTTGAATCTTTATGATCCCCTAGGAAGGCCTGAAGCAATCCTTTCGGGTCCTTGCATTTGGATGAGATTAATAAAAATCGAGTGGAATCCGGATGAATCCATCCATACAGAAGATAGTTATCATGAACCATCTGGCGGATGTGCAAGTCGTTAACAAAAAGATTTTCCATGGTGCCCCAGTCCAGAGTCTCGGTCGACAAGGAGAAGTAACTGATTCGTTCCCCGGAGATTTCATACTCTGCATAATGACAGGGAATTTGATCGGTGCGAAAAATAAGCGATATTTGCAATTCACCCAACAAGCGACCTCCCTTCTTGGCCAAATTCGCATGACGATCGGAATCGAGGAGATTCCTTACCCGAGCATAATCGTGTTCGGAATTGTGGCACTCGATGAAAAGTGGCACGATTTCCTTCACCCGAAGATCCGGCCCTTCGGGATCGGAAGTTTTGCCTAATACAAAGAGGCTGAGTAACACGACCACGGCGATGAATCCGATCCACGGCAACCAGAATACTCTGGGAGTAGTTTTGAACGATTTCAGTCGAGTGAGTCGGGTCGTTTCCTCTTGAATGACGGCAGAAATCCTTTCGGAAAGGTGATCCGGCACGCGCGGCTTACGGAGCCGAGAAAGTATGATCCGGTCTGTGGAGCGATTTCGATCGAACCAGGTGGCGCAGGTCGTACACGCTTCAAGGTGAGATCGAATCTCCTGCGTTTGGGGGGTACTCAACGTATCGTCGAGATACTTGTAAAAATGGTTTCTGGTTTCTTCGCAGTTCATGAGGACTCCACGGATCGAGAGATATATCCTTCTCGGTGAGCAAAGTCTGAAAGGGATTCTTGAAGTTTACGGCGAGCCCGGTACAGGCGACTCATCACCGTCCCGACTGGGATTTCGAGACTAAGGCTGATCTCTTCGTAGGTGAGATCTCCCAATCCATAAAACAAAAAGACAAGTTGGTAAGGCTCTGGCAATTCATCGAGGGCCATTTTTACCGTTTCGTCTAAGGAATCTTCGATTCGAGTCAACAGTCCGGGCTCGAGTGGAGGAAGTTCGGGTGTTTCCGAGGGCGCTTCCACACATTCAGGGTCAAGTTCATAGGTCGGTTTCCGTCTGGATATTTTGCGGTTTCTGTCGATATGTACATTCGTCAGAATTCTGAAAATCCAGGCTTTGAATCTCGTACCTCGCTGGAAGGACCCGAAAGATCTATAGGCGCGCAAGGCCGCTTCCTGCACAAGGTCCTCCGCATCCATCGTATTACGGGCTAACCAGTGGGCGAGTCGATACACTTCAGGCAAATGTTCACCCAGCAAGGACTCGAATTCTCTCCGTGTCTGATGTACATCAGATATCGGATGTTCCCTATCGGGTATCCTTTTGCCAGAATTCTGAAACATGTACCAAAAGTACAATGTAGATGGGTGAAGACGCAAGATCCCCAATGAAGAAGTGACTGAATTCATGGAAAACACCTTTCCGTCCTGCGATTCGATTTCCAACTCGGCGCGTTTCTGCTTATTTCTGGTCTTTCTTACCGTCATGGTCCCAAGGGATCGGCGAATGCTGAAGGATTTGATTCACGGTTCTTTGATAGTGAGGTTTCACTCAAAGTGTTCGCCGTATTGCACAACGGTTGGGTTCAAGACATCGGCTCTACTCCCACGCGGTCCGGGCGGGGATTATTGATCCCCAAATGCATGGTTTGGTACGTAATCCCTGCCTATTCGGACGATCGGAGCCTTGGAGTGGTCATACAGGAGATGAATCGAAAATCGATTCCTGGACTGGTGCTCGAAGATCCCTCACAGATAGCTAGGGGGATGAGCGACGAGCAGGCCGAGGAATTCAAGAATCGCACCGGTATCCTTACCGATAAGCCGGGGATCACGGATGAGGGGATGGGTCACCTTCGGAAGATCACGGGACTTCGAACTCTTGAATTGCGGCACTCTCTAATCAGTGATCGAGGCCTGGGAAAGCTTTCTCTATTGCCATCCTTGGAGCATTTGGGACTCGTCGAACTACGAAACATTACGGCGAGTGGATTGAGTTCATTGAGTGAACTCCGCACTCTCCGCTCTGCTGAAGTCACAGGCTCACAACTTGGCGATGAATCGGTTGTTTCCCTGAAGGAAATCTTTGGCCTGAAAAAGCTTAAACTCGGTATTCGTAAGATCGGAAATCGTTCCCTGGAATTGTTATCGGCCAAGGACTCGATCGAAGAGTTAACCTTGATGAGTTGTGGATCCATTAGCGATGAGGGACTCGAATTCATTCCCCGTATGTCTTCGCTGAGGATATTGAGGATTTGGCAGCCTGGCTATAGCATTACAGACGATGGATTGAAACATATCGGTTCCACCAAAAACCTTCGAGTACTTGAGCTTTGGGATTGTGGCTTTGGTGATGAAGGGGTCGCCCATTGCGAAAGATTGGACTCGATCGAAAGGCTCATGATATGGGGTACTCGGAGCATGACGAACAAGGGTCTGATATCACTTGGCAAGCTCAAAAGTCTCGAATGGTTAACACTGTACGGCTGCATAAACATAGGAGATGAAGGGGTTTTGTGCCTGGCGAATTTATACCGTCTGAAGAAATTCGAATGCATCCAGTGCTCTGGCGTTACACTCAAATCCATCCGCATATTGAAAACCAGTCTTCCCAATTGCCATATCGACTACCGATAAAGAGATTCTGGAACGATTCAATCTGGAATGGTAATCCACTGTCTCGGGTGGGAAATTTTTTCGATTACCGGTGATCCAATCGCTCGTAAAAGCACCAGGTCAAGGTAACCATGGGCGAATTTTTTATCTCGGTGAATGGCGTTCCAAAATCGTTCTTCATGAACCCATTGGCTCACCGATTGGGATGGGAATGCATCCAGTAAGCAAAGAATTCTGTTTCGGACGGAAAGATCGAGAAGGCCGATGCGGTGACTCAGGACGGTGGCCCCTCGCATCCCATGAATGACCGCCTCACCATGTAAAAGTTTTCCTGTTGGCGTAGACGCCTCCAGTGCGTGGGCTAGGGTGTGGCCGAAATTCAGAAATTTTCTCACTCCGGATTCATGCTCATCCTCCCTGACGATTTTCGCTTTGATCTCACATGCTTTCGCGATTAAAGGAGCAAGCTCGCAATCGCCCACTAGGCAATCACCAAGACATTGTTCAAGGGAAGCGGTCAGATCGGCATCCGCGATGAGGGCCGCCTTCAGTAATTCAGCCATACCCGCCGCAAGTTGTCGGGGGGGGAGAGTACGAAGTGCATTCGTATCCGAAAGGACTAAGGAGGGTTGGTGAAAGGTTCCGATCAAATTCTTTCCTAAGGGATGATTGATCGCTGTTTTGCCACCAATCGCACTGTCCACCTGCGCTAACAATGTGGTGGGGGCGTGCACGACGGGAATGCCACGAAGATATATCGATGCGCCTAGAGCGGCGATATCGCCGATGACGCCTCCTCCGAGGCCAATAACCAATCCTCGCCGATCCATCTTCATTTCCAGAAGTTGGTCCAGAATGAGTTGTAGATTTGACCACGATTTGGAATGTTCTCCAGCCGGCAAAACGAGTGAAGAGCACTCGACTTTCCAGGGCTGTGAAAGGAGATCGTCCAGATAAATAGGAGCCACATTCGAGTCTGAAATAAACAAAACGGAACTGGGTTCCAGGAATTGAGTCCGAATGAATAGCTCTTGAAGTAGCCCGGAACCGATCAGAATCTCGTACTCGTGATTTCGCCCGGGGAGTTTCAGAGAAAGAGTCAATGGGGATGACATATTCTTTCCAAATCTCGGTAAAATTCAGGATAGCTGACAGCTACTACGTTCGCGTCGGAAATCCGTAGCGATCCATCCACGTTGAGTGCCGCGATGGCGAAAGACATTGCGAGTCGGTGATCACCGAAGGTTGAAATCGTTCCGGAATGGAATCCTTTTTGTCCGGTGACATCGAAGCCGTCGGCATGTTCGACAACGGAAACTCCGATGTTCGCGAGCCCCTTACAGGTGGCTTCGATGCGATCACATTCCTTCACCCTCAATTCGTGCGCGTCTCGAATTCGACTCATACCTTGAGCGGTGGCAGCGGCAATGGCAAAAATCGGGATTTCATCAATACACCGCACTACGTTTTCGCCGGACAGATTCATCGATGTCAACTCGGAACGGTGAATCGTGATGTCCGCGATGGGTTCTCCTGCGCTGGAGAAGGTGGGATGGATGTCGATTCTGGCGCCCATGTCGGAGAGAGCATCGAGAAGGCCCATTCGGGTGGGATTGATACCGACCGAAGGCAGGTGAATGGAGGCCTCTCCAGCGATCAGGGCGGCGACGATGAAAAAGGAAGCAGAACTCACATCCCCGGGTATCGTAAGTTCTCTTGTTGAGGGACTTTTTTCAAACCAGGGCAACATCCTCTCCGTATGATCTCTTGAAGTATAGGGTTCAGTCACTGAGCACTGAACTCCTGCGACCCGACCTGCGAGAAGTACCGCGCTTTTCACCTGAGCGCTCGCAACGGGAGATTGATAATGAAGTGGGGATAGGTCTGGCCGGCCTATTATATGCAGGGGAGCATGTCCGTCCGTGGTCGTGAGTGAGGCTCCCATCATTCGAAGCGGCTGGGCGATTCTTTCCATCGGTCGAGAGCTCAAACTCGAATCACCTACGAGTGTGCTCGCGAAAGGGCAGGCTGATAGAACCCCCGACATGAGGCGCATGGTAGTGCCAGAATTTCCACAATCCAGCGGTTTAGACGGAGGGGTAAAGTGTTCGGAACCTGGACTTTCAACGATCACCTGAGACCCGGTCTTGGAGATATGAACCCCTAACTGACCCAAAACAGAAGCCGTGGATGCAACATCTTCACCCTGGGGGAGATTCGAGACGCGAGTGACTCCTCCAAATATGGCGGCGAGAATCAACGCACGATGTCCGACCGATTTATCACCTGGAATGATTACTGTACCGGATACATTCCGCGGTCCATGGAGTATTCGATCCTTATCCGAGGAATTTCTTGTCATTTTGATTCGGGTCAAAATTCCGAAAAATCATCTGGTCGATTACGAACTCTTTCCAATTCTTGAGAGATCAGTCTGGATGATTCGAAAAATGGTTGGGTATCTCCATCTTCTACTGCCTGCCGAGCCGATCGGATCTCCTCTTCAAGCAATTTCAAGCTTTCCAATATCTGGGGCCGATTAGAACGACAAATCCCAGCCCAAAGCTCGGGATCGCATCCACCGATACGAGTGACGTCACTGAACCCTTTCCCGGCCAACTGAAGAAGGCCCGTCAACTCCTTACGTACCTCTCCCGCGCAGCGGAGAAGGGCGGCGGCTGCAAGATGTGGGACATGACTGATTGTTGCCACGACACGGTCATGATAGGCAGCCGTCATTCGCATGGGCTGAAAACCGAGTTCCCGAAGGAATTCTTCATATCCTTCGACCACCTCGGGCGGAGTTGCTCTCAAGGGAACCGTGGCGAAATGGGCTCCTTTCATAATCCTTGAATCCGCAAAGCCGATACCCGACTGTTCCGAACCCGCCATGGGGTGTCCGCCAACAAAATGGCATGACGAATCAACCACAGATAAGGCGGCGTCCAAAATCGGGCCTTTGACGCTTCCCGTATCTGTAATCAAACTGCCGGAATTCGCGGCAGAAACGATTTTGGGGAGTAGTTCGATGATCTGAGGAATTGGAGTGGAGATAAAGGTCAGGTCTGCATCCGAGACCGCTTCGGCTAAGTCCGCAGGACCGTGTCCGCGGTGAATAATTTGTCTGCGATGCGCACGAACCAGTGTTTCGGGATAGTCGACACCAATTCTTTCCACATCCGGCATCTTTAATTGTATGCATTCGGCTAGGGACCCACCGATGAGGCCGAGTCCGACAAATGCGATTCTTGATGGCTTCACGGTTCCTGTCTTCCTAATGTCTTGGCAATCTGGCCACACTCGTTCATCAAATTTTGGAACTGATCAGGGTAAAGAGATTGGGGGCCATCGGACATCGCGTTTTCTGGATCCGGATGCACCTCGATCATGAGACCATCCGCGCCGACAGCGACGGCTGCACGTGCTACCGGAGTGACCTTATCACGGTATCCTACGGCATGGGATGGATCCGCAATCACTGGAAGATGAGTTTTCTCCTGCACAAGCGGAATGGCCGAAACATCCAGTGTATTCCGTGTCCATGGCTCATAGGTTCGGATTCCTCTTTCGCAAAGGATTACCTGGTAATTGCCTTCACTCATGATGTATTCAGCCGCCATGATCCACTCTTCGATGGTTCCAGCAAGACCTCGTTTGAGCAGGACCGGTTTCCCCGATTTGCCTACTTCCTTCAGTAAGCTGAAATTGTGCATATTGCGGGTTCCTACTTGTAGGATATCGACGTAATTGGCTACGAGATCGACCTGCCGCGTATCCATCACTTCGCTGACCGTAGCCAGGTCGAAAGTTTTACCCGCTTCCTGCAATATGGATAGCCCTTCTTCACCCATTCCCTGGAACGAATAGGGGCTAGTTCTCGGCTTGAAAGCTCCCCCTCGAAGGACCTTGGCGCCTGCGTCTTTCACTGCGCGTGCCGCTTCGAATAAACCCTCATGGGATTCGATAGAACAGGGTCCCGCCATGACCAGCAGGGCTTCATCTCCTCCGATTCGGCCTCCCCCGGGCAGTTCGATTACGGTTCTTTCCGGCTGAAACGAGCGGCTAGCCAATTTAAATGGAACAGAAACTTGATACGCATGCTGAACTCCTTTCATGGAGATCAACATCTCGGTAATTTGTCCATCGGGCTCACCAATGGCCCCAAAAATGGTCTGGTTAACGCCCGTTGACTGGTGAATGTCGAAACCCAGTGAGATCAATCGTTCTTTGACCTTGGTCTTCTGCTCTTCGCTGGCTTGGGATTTCATGACGACAATCATCGAGATTCTCCGATGGGTGGAGGGATGGATTCGATTCTTCTGCATTCATCGATAAGGCGCTCGAATATACGCCGGACAGCTTCCGAGTCTAGTGGGCCTGAATGGTTCCGCAATAATTTTTGGAGAATACTCGATTCTCTCTTGGGATCGAAAATACGCAACTTAAGATCCCTCTTAATTTGTCCAATATTGAGAACCAAGCGTACTCGCTCATTGAGAAGATCCAGTATCTGTTCATCTATCCGGTCTATTTCGGCCCGGAGGCTATGTAGGGGCGATTCTTCAGTCAAGAATTTGGTGTCCGGATATCAACATATTTGAAGCCTTTCAAATCCCTTGGCGTTTACCTCAACGTAAAGCGGCGTCACAAGGTTCGCCAATAGTATCTACGAGTTGGCGTGTGGGCAACCAGGGCCCAATGTCCGTGTCATCAAAAGATCGACGCCAGGAATGGGCAGTGAAAATGGATTCGGGATCTTTGACCGAACAGCCACCTAGCTATTTAGAACCCTTAAGCCTGAGTGGCGGGGGACCGGCGCCGGGAAAGCAAGACCTCAAGGTCTCTATCTATCGACCCCATGGGGGATTCGTTAACTTTGAGATATCGGGTGAAAACCATCACTCGTGACCTGAAAACGTGACTGACAGGATGGGCAAACATGAATAAATTCGCGTTTTCTATCAAACGTTTTCAGAGTGTGACCGCAACGACAAACCCATCCTTCGATCTTCGCGGGATTTCCATAAACCAGGCCGAAGTCAGGCACATCGCGAGTAACTACAGAGCCGGCGCCTGAAAAACTGTAACGGCCCAAAGTGACCCCACAAAGGACGGTTGCTCCCGCGCCCACGGTAGATCCACGCCGAAGCAAAGTGCTTCTGAATTCGTCTCGTTCTTCGATGAAGGCTCTGGGATGGATCACATTGGTGAAAATGACTCCTGGACCGCAAAACACCCGGTCTTCTACGGCTACGCCAGGATAAATAGAAACTCGACTTTGGATGTTGACCTCGTTTCCGATTCGCACACCGTTACCTATGTAGACATAATCGCCAATCAGGCAGTTTTCTCCGATAGTGGCCCCTTCGCAAATATGGCTGAAATGGGAAATCCGAGTACCAGGTCCGATACGAACACCCTCTTCAATCAGACTCGAATTTTCGACCAGATAGCCTGCGGAACGAGGTTTCATTAAGCTAATCTTCGTTCTGAAAAAAGGACTTGAAAGGGTTGCCCTGGTGTTCCTGTGGATTACCACAAGAACAGGTGTCCCGGTTCTTGTTTCGGCCACATTCGGGGCATATCCCCTGGCAATTCAGATCGCACAAGGGGTAAGTGGGCAAATCGAGGACAAGAATTTCAGCAATCATGGGTAATAGGTCGATCTGGTTATTATTGTAATAATAATAACCAACATCCTCTTCTCCGACTTCTTCGGAAAGGGCCATTTTTTCGGTAGATATTTGTTGAAAGTAACCTTCCAGTTTCACTCGAAGATTCAACGCCGTGTTTTCCAGGCATCGGCTACATTCTGTCCAGAAGGACGCCCGCGAATTGCCAACAATATAAACATCGGTTTCTCGACGAGTGCAATGGACTTCGGTCTTGACGGAACTGTTCAAGGAAGCGACCCCTTTGGGCAGATCGATGGAGTCAGGCGGGACCTCAAAAGTGTAGTCTTTGCCCGAATGGGGAATGTCCTTGATCTGGATCTCCATGCAGTGGGCTCCATGTTCTGCCATAATACTCGGTCTCACAAATGAGTGGGAAATTCTGATTATGCCGTTACGCCTTTATCCAGACGCAAAGCGCATCGTAATCGCCTGTCCCAACTGGCTCGGGGATGCATGCATGTCCACCCCGATTGTACGCACCATTCGGGACAATTACCCTGATGCTATCATCCACTTGTATGTTCGTCCTTATGTTGCCGACCTTTATCGGAATTTGCCTTGGCATGATGACATTCTGAGTTTTGATCGTTCGGAACGTTCCGCCGCGATAAACCAGATACGTAAAGGCCGATACGATTTGGGTGTATTGCTTTGCAATTCTTTTCGTACCGCATGGACTTTCTGGCGAGCTGGCGTAAATCGTCGAGTCGGATTTTCGCGTGATTTGCGTTGGTTTCTTCTCTCCGATCGCATTCGATTCATGACCCACGGGTTTCCTCCAAAGCGATTGCGATTTCCGACTCTTGACTGTTACATGGCGTTGCTCTACTACCTGGGCCTGAAGGCGCCGAATAATCGTATCGAACTCAGGGTATCGGAAAAAACGGAAAAGCGAGCAAACGAACTACTGCAAACATTGGACATTCCAGAGGGAAAACCGGTTGTCGGAGTCGCGCCGGGAGCCGCCTGGGGAAAAGCGAAATGTTGGTTGCCGGAACGCTTCGCCGAAGTCTCATCCATCATGCAAAAAGATCACGGATTTCACCCGTTACTCTTTTGCGGTCCTGGTGAGGAGAAACTGGTGGAGTCCATCGAAAAAAGTGCAGGCGCCAAGTGGTCGACTCTTCGAGGTGAAAGTCTGGATCTCGAGTTATTCATTGCGCTGGTGAAGCGTTGTACGATTCTTGTGACCAATGATAGTGGTCCTCGGCATGTGGCTGCTGGCGTGAGCGTTCCTGCCGTGGTGATTTTTGGACCGACCCAACAGGAGTTGACTTATATCGGTCGCGATCATGAACTGTCCTTACAGGCGGACGTGGAATGTGGGCCTTGTCAACTGCCCGTTTGCCCAACGGATCACGAATGTATGCGTAAAATTTCATCCGAGGAAGTTGTTCGCGCTTTGATCGAACTGAACAAAGAATCTCAACGGAGATCAGACGACGCTTGACCTGATAATCCTGAATGATAGGGTGCCTTGAGACCTAGTTCCCTTACGCAATTTTTCGGAGACCAGAATGAGATCCTTCATGTTTTTCGCACTCGCATTCACCCTGGGGTTTGCTGGATGTACCGTACTTCAAAAAGGTCAGGAGATTTCCAAGTACGATGCGGGCAGTCAGCCGACGATGACTGAAACGGCCTGGAGAGGGTCCTATGTACTCTACTCGGCTAAGGACCTGAACCCAGTGCACTCCGTTGTTTTGGATAAAGGAGTGCCGATCGGATTCAAGAAGGACGACAAGGGCAATATTGTTGCTGTCGCGGGTGACAAAACCATTACCGTCCCGAAAACCACGACTCACTATTGGAAGAGAAAGTAGGGTAGCGGAATCGTAAGTTCCTGAACTCTATGGGTTCAGGAACTGCTGGCGGCGCTGGGGTTTTTCCGCTTTTCGAACTTCTCTTGCCGCACTGTGCGATCGCGCGCTTTTCGCTTTTTCTTGCCCCGAATCCGTTTCATTTTCGGTGTCCGTCGATTATCTCCACGTCCCATCTGAGATCTCCAGTTTAAGTGATGTTGATATCAAGGAATTCTAGGATGTGCCTATGTTTCCGTCAAGCGACATCAGCCCAAAGCGGGAGGGGGTCGACGCCCTTGAAGCCTCAACGTACACTGTCTCTATGAGAAAGCAAGGTGTCAAATGCTGGACCGTCGAGGAAGCCAATCGAGCACTTCCTTTGGTTTCCAGGATCGTCGAAGACATTTTGGAACTTGGACGTGAACTCAAGAAAATTTATGAATCCCATGAATCAGAAGATGGCGAGATTCTTCATGAGCTTTCATGGCAGATCGAGCAACTCTTCGATGAATTGCGTTTGATCGGATGTGAGTACAACAGCACGGGTGGGGACAAAGGTTTGGTCGATTTCCCCTCCAAGATCGAAGAACGTTCCGTGCTCTTGTGCTGGGCATTCGGAGAAGAATCCATCCAATGGTACCATTCGCCCGATGAGGGATTTTCCTCCCGAAGACCTATCCCCACTGAATTTCTGTCGATCAGTGGTGCGATTACGGACGGAACGGGTTTATGACAGACACCCCTTCCATTCAACCCGGATTTTTTCTCATCGCGAACCCTGGATTGCGCGATCCTAACTTTTTCCGGTCCGTAGTCTTCATTATCAATCACGATTCAGAGGGGACTTTTGGAATCGTCGTCAATCAGAAATCTGAGGTAATACTTTCTCAAATATTTCCTGATCACCCGGACCTCGATGACCGACTGTATGTCGGAGGACCGGTGCAGAAGAACGGCCTATTTATCTTGCATCGTCTCGGTTGCGAGATTCCAGGTTCTCTTCAAGTGGGGACCGGTATCTACTTCGGTGGCGATCTCGAGGTGTTGAGTAAAGTGGATATCTCCACTGAATTTCTGCCCGGTTTTCGTGGTTTTATGGGCTGCGCGGGGTGGGGGCCCAATCAACTGGAAATGGAGATGGCTCAGGGTTCTTGGATTCTTCATCCTGCCACTGAAGGATCTTTGTTTGATATACCCGCCGCGGACATGTGGGAATCGGTGCTTACCCAAATGGGAGGGAAATATGTTCTTTATCCGTCTTTCCCTTTTGACCCGAGGATGAATTGAATCCACCCAAAACTCGCTTTCGAGAGCCCCGTAACGATTTTCGATTCGTGTCTGAAATGCGTATCCGCTCCTCAAAGGAATACGCCCAGGTGTATCGAAATGGATTTTCGGCTCGTGCTCTCGGTGTGGTCGGATATTTCATCCCCAATGATAGAAATTGCTCTCGACTCGGCATGGCAGTGAGTCGGAAGGTCGGGAATTCACCTCGAAGAAATCGGATTAAACGACTTTTTCGAGAGGGGTTTCGATACGAAAATGTCCGATTCGAACCTCCGATGGATATCGTTTTGATCCCCGTAGAACCGAACAAGGACTTTAGCCTGGTCGAAATCCGACAGTCTCTGAAACTTATGTTCGAGAAAGCCAGGAAGTTTTATTCAAAGCGCGACGGCTAATCGTGAAGACGTTGATCATTATCGGAATTCGTCTTTATCAGCGTTTCATCTCTCCTTTTCTGCCCGCGAGTTGTCGGTATTTCCCAACCTGTAGTCATTACTTTATCGGATCTCTTCAGGCCCATGGTCTTCTCCGAGGGGTTTATCTAGGCGTGGGGAGGATTCTTCGGTGTCACCCTTGGGCAGCAGGTGGGGACGATCCCGTTCCGATTCAATTCAAATTCATCAGAGCGAGAAAACCTGATGAAAAAAAGACGTCCGGATCAGGCGACTGATCCGGACGTCGATTGGTACCCCCAAGGGGACTCGAACCCCTGTCACCGGACTGAGAACCCGGTATCCTAGGCCACTAGACGATGGGGGCTTTTAATGAACCGCAAGATCCTAATCACCATCGAATCGGTCGTCAAGATCGATTTGCACGACATGATTACTCACTTCGAAGTGCCCGAACCGGCGATAGCTGAGAGGCTCGTTTTGCGGGATAGAGTCCGGCGAAAAGCCCTACCAATGAACAGAATCCAACAATCCCTATCAGGAGCGGTACGGAACATTCAAAAAACTGGTAACCGTTCCAACCGGGAAGAATCCAGGGTATTCCCCAGCGATCAAAACCCATACCTATTACAAGCCCAGTCAATGCGCCCAGAGTACCCCCTAGCAGGCCGATCCCTAACGCCTCTCCCGCAAATTGCATGCGGATATCACCATCGGTAGTTCCTAGCGCTTTGAGAAGGCCGATTTCCCGGGTGCGTTCGATGATAGACATGAACAAGGTATTGACGATTCCAAACGAGGCCACCACCAGCGCAATCAAGCCGAATGCTGAAAGAAGAATGTGAACTACGGAAAAAACGGAATCGATAACCGAGAAATCATCCGAAAGACTCCGTACTTGATATCCCATTCCATCCAGACTTTCTCGAACACGAAGGAGATCCTTTTCGTTCTGAACCTGCACTCGAAGTGTTGACCCCCAGTCCTTGGAAGACGTTTCACTTTCATCAGATTTCGGATCAAATAATCTCTCTACTGATTTCAGCCATTTCGGATCAAATTTCCCGGATTTATGGAGGTTTTCACGAAAATGGACATCTTTCATCATGCGGCTGATTTTCTGATAGGCGAGGAAAAGAGAAATCCATTCGGGCTCCTTTCCTCCGCTCTCCGGATTCAATAATTGCTCTTGGAAAGTGATCAGAACACGTAGGCTTTTGGATAACTCCTTCTCCTTGGAATTTCCAGCATCCAAGCGCTTCAATGGGTCAGGATTTTGTAAGGCTTCTAAGGGTTCGGTTAAAGATCGAAAGCGTTTTATGGCCATCTCTGTCGGCGAAGAAGCATTTCGACCAAACTGGAACCGCCGGATCTCCTCCCCGAAATCTGGGGGAATGTAAGCGACAGATGACAGAATGGATTTCTTCGTAACCCCGACCACCTGGACCCGGTAGGTTCGATACATCTGCGGCTTTGAAGTGCTTTTCCTCAATACAGACACACGATTTATGGATGTAAGGTCGGGCACTAAGATCTCTACCTGGCGATTTAGCAAACTGTCAGGTGAAGAGAGACCCCACGCTTGAATATATTGGTAAGAGAGAACGACTTCCCGCCGACTTTCCTCGTGAAAGGAACGGCCCGCGCTCAGAAAGAATGGAGTTCCATGGCCCCGCACCAATGCGTAGCCGAGATAGAATGTTTCATGGATGTCGTCGGCCAACAGATTCTTGTCCGATGGAGTGAAATCGTCGGGTACTGAGGATGGATGAGTGACCAAACGTATACCGTCTAACAGAATCATCGTCCTGGGCCGTACGCTTTGAATGCCAGGAAGTGACTTAATATGATCGACCTGACTCTGGCTAAAGGGTTGAATACCTCTTCGTAACTGGGAGAGTCGCTCCCGTATCTGGGGCTTGATCGGGACGGGGGGACGTCCAAACGATTCCGCTCGCAAGCGGATGATATCGCCCACGGAAAACTCCATGTTCCTTACGATCAAGGACAGTGGATCATTGACCGCACCCGCGTTGCGAAGGATGAAAGCCTGAAGGCCGAGGGCAAGCCCGAGCATCAAGGTTATAGCCAAAGCTCCGATGGCGAATCCGCAAGCTGTCAACGCGGTGCGAAGTTTTTGCCGGAAAAGGTTCAGGAAGATGTCACGGCATCTGTCCATCCATCGCATGCGACCCGCAGGAACGGTAAGAGACTTGATATGGTTTCGTATTTCGCGGTTTTCCTGGCGTGTGTCCGATACGACTTTTCCATCTAGAAGGTGAATGATTCGATCCGCTCGTTTGGCGATGTCGGCGTCGTGGGTGACGAGAACGAGGGTGATCCCGTGTTCTTTTTGTAACGAGACGAATAGATTAATCATCTCGGAACTTGTCTTGGAATCGAGGTTGCCGGTGGGTTCATCGGCAAGCAGGATACGCGGTTCGACCGCGAGCGCTCTGGCAATGGATACCCGCTGTTGCTGCCCACCACTGAGTTCGCCGGGGCGGTGATTGCTTCGATTCTCTAACCCCACCTCGGCCAGAAGTTTCTCGGCTATTTCTTTGCGAGGCTTACGATCCACTCCAGCGACAGCTAAAGGAAGGCAAACATTCTCCACCGCAGTCAAGCTCGGGTGCAGGTGAAAAGACTGGAAAACAAATCCTATGTTCCGATTGCGATATCTGGCCAATGTTTGCGAATCCGCTGTCATCAAGTCCAGATCGGCAACCTGAATCGATCCCGATGTCGCGGTATCCAATGCGCCGATAATATGAAGGAGGGTCGACTTTCCCGATCCCGATGGGCCGAGGATGGCAACGAACTCACCCTGCAAAATCTCCAGATCGATACCGCTGAGAGCGGAAACAGTCTCCTTGCCCATCGGATGCGATCGTTGGAGGTTTTGGGTCTTGATCAACGGTACAGTCATTTACAACTCGGGAGGTTTCATGGATAGAAAACGTATTTGGCTCTCTCCATAGTTCCGTACCCGTTCGGAAATAAATGAAGAAGGCAAATGAGGGTCACAACTAACGGGTAAATGCCATACCAGGAGAGTGTCATCTGTAATCCATCCATCTGAATAAATGTTGGTGAGCAGATGGGTGAGTTGATCTACACAGTCTTGAGACTCCATGTCGGCAAAGGGGGGGTCCAAGAAGACAAGAGTAAACGGTCCGTACGCGTCATCGGGAAGACGAAGAGAATAGGCGTTTTGCGGGAGGATACGCGATCTGTGGCTCGCATCACAACGATCGATGTTGTCTTGAAGTAGATCCAGAACCTCGCCCCGCTTTTCCACGAAAAGGCAGAATCGGGCTTGCCTGGATAGCGCCTCGAGCCCCAGACTGCCGGTACCCGAAAACAGGTCCAGGAGGATTGCTCCCCGAAGATGATCGACAATCGAATTCATGATGGCTCCACGAACTCGAGATCGCAAAGGTCGGACGATACTTCCTGGGGGACAGGAAAGAGACCGCCCACGATAGAGGCCCGAGAGTATACGGACCGCCATCTTGTCTTGAGATTTCGCGGAAGCAGAATGCTTGTCCTTCATGATTTAGGCATATCCTGCATGTCATCAATCTGCCATAAAGAGGGCGTCGCGTGATCACGAAGGACCTGCGCAAGTCGACTGTATCTTCTTGAGGGGCGATCATTTCGTATCGCGCGATCGAGAGCTTTTCGGCTACCCACAAGGATCACCAGGTCTTTACCTCTCGTGATTCCCGTATATAACAGATTGCGCTGAAGCAAAAGGTGGTGTTGAGGGAGTAAGGTCATGACGAGGGCGGGATACTCACTTCCTTGACTCTTATGAACGCTGATCGCATAGGCGTGTCGAAGCTGGTCCATGTGATGAAGTGGGTATTCGACTATTCGGTCTTCAAATGAAACCTCGATGGCGCTGTGATCTTCATGACAATGAACGATACGGCCCGTATCTCCGTTAAAAACCTCCTTGTCGTAGTCGTTCTTGATTTGCATGACCTTGTCACCAATCCGGAAGGGTACCGAGCCGAAAGGTATCGGCAAACCATCCGGATTGAGTCGTTCTTGCAACAGCTCATTGAGCTTTTGCGTACCGACTTCTCCGCGATGCATCGGGGTAATCACTTGTATGTCAGATACAGAGTCGATTCCATACCTCAAGGGTATTCTGTTGGCGACTAGCTCAAGGACGGCTTGTGCCGCCTGCGTCGGATCTTCCTTTTGTACAAAGAAAAAGTCACAAGACGTATCGTCGAGTTCCACATTGGTCAGAGGCCATTCGCCCCGATTGATTCGGTGGGCATTCTCGACGATTCGGCTAGACTGACCTTGCCGGAAAACTTCATCGAGTCGGACCGATGGGATCTGCTGACTCTCGAGTAGATCAGAGAGCACATTGCCCGCGCCGACTGAAGGCAATTGATCAACATCACCAACGAGGATCAAAAGAGTGGATCCTTGGAGAGCCCGGCTTAACGACTGCATCAAACGTATGTCCACCATGCTCGCTTCGTCAACGATAACCGCACCCGCTTCGAGTGGATTATCTTGATCGTGTTCAAATCGTCCTTCTTGTGGGAGGTAACGGAGGAGTCGGTGTAGAGTGGAGGCCGGATATCCCGTGGCCTGGGAAAGTCTTTTGGCCGCTCTCCCCGTGGGCGCGGTCAGGTTGAAAATGATTCCGTTATCTTCGAAGAGAGAGACCAACCCTTGGATGATCGTGGTTTTTCCTACACCTGGACCCCCGGTAATGATGGATACTTTGCTAACGATCGCCGTTCGAATCGCTTCTCGTTGGTTGGAGGTCAAAAGAAGTCCCTGGGCGAGATGATCCGCTATTCTTTGAGGCACATTCGTGGACGAAAAAGGCCCGGGAACCGTCTGCAGGAGGCGGAGTTTCTTGGCGACTTCCTGTTCCGCCCGATAGTACAGGGGGATATAGACCGGTTGATCTATTTCGTCGGAGATAAGAATCAACTTTTCTTGGAGAAGAAGGGAATCGAAGGCCTTTTCAACTGTGCTCCTGTCTGCGTCCAGTAATTCACATGCGAAACCGAGAAGTTCTTCCCGAGGCAGATAGGTGTGGCCTTGCGACGTGCCTCGATACAGACAGTGATGGATTCCAGCCATCCCTCGTTCCGGACTCTCTTTGGGCATCCCCATCTTGATGGCTATTCTGTCGGCGGTTTTGAAACCGATGCCGAAAACTTCATTCACCAATCGATAGGGGTTTTTCCGAATCAGCGGGATGGCCTCATCACCGTATTCATCGTGTAATTTTTGCGCGATACGTGAGGGGATTCCAAAACCCTGAAAATAGGTCATGGTCGCTCGATACTGTTGAGTGTTACACCAGTTCTCGACAATACCTTCGAGTTTTCGTTTACCGATTCCCGAAACCCCTAACAGTCGATCAGGTTCTTGGTCCAGAATCTCGAACGTATTTTCACCAAAAGCGTCTACGATCCGATCGGCCAGTTTAGGGCCGATTCCCGGGATCGGGCCATAACCGAGAAAACGCCGAACTCCCTCCTCGGTGGTGGGAAGAAGAATTCGAAAGGACTCTCCACGGAATTGTTCCCCATATCGAGGATGATCGGTCCATCGACCCTGGACCTCGATACGTTCCCCTTCACGCGGATCGGGGAAATTCCCTACTACCGTGATCGAAGACGAAGATCCGGAAGAACCGAAAGCGGTCGACCCCTCAATTTCGACAATGAGTACCGAGTAATGGGTGTCGTTTGAATGATAGACAATTCGACCAATTGTCCCGGTCAATGAATTATCCGGCATCAAAGGAGCTCAGGGCAGAAACTTGATCAGAGTCAAGGTGTTCTGATGCCCGGTTCGATAAGAGTAACTAATTTCATCCATGATTCTCTGGATGAGATAGATCCCCAAGTCGTTATTCCTCTGTTCACGAAAATGCTCGGCGTTCACCGGAGAGTCCTCAGGCCATTCGAAAGCGCAACGACTATCGTCGAGTTGAATGGAGATGCGCTCGTCATTGGCTTCGATGAAAACACTCAGAGTTTCTTCGTCTCCATAATCGACTGCGTTACGAAAAATACTCGTTATAGCCTCGTCGACAGCGAGGATAATGTGCCGCTTCGTAAGGCCTTCCAACGAAGGTATCTCCGAAAGAGATTTCTCTACGTACTCGCGGATCTCACGAAGAGATGCAGAATTCTTGCCATCGAGCGCAATTTCATGGTGTGCTATCACGACTGAATTTCTCGATTCATAGAGCGGTCAGAGAAGCTCTTTCGCCTCGTGATAGGGGAGATCAAATGCCTCTGAAATCCCACGGATTGTGATCTTGCCAGAATGGATATTGATCCCTTGTTCGATGTGAACATTGTTCTTGGCCGCCTGCACAATCCCCTGATCCGCGATCTCTACCACATACGGTGTGGTTGCGTTAGTCAAAGCGTAGGTTGAAGTTCTGCCCACCGCGCCTGGCATGTTGGCGACACAATAGTGAACCACATCGTGCTTCATATAGGTCGGCTCTGAGTGGGTCGTTGGTCGGCAGGTTTCGATACAACCTCCCTGATCTACGGCCACATCAACGACTACAGCACCCGGCTTCATCTCGCTGACAAATGCATCCGGTACAAGTATCGGGGCTCTAGCCCCACTTACCAGGACCGCTCCAATCAGCAGATCCGCCTGCTGAACCTGGTATCGGATGTTGTAGGGGTTCGAGACCAAGGTGGTCACGTTGGGGGGCATGATGTCGTCTAAGTACCGGAGACGATCGAGGTCGATGTCCAATATGGTGACATGAGCTCCCAAGCCTGCGGCCACTTTGGCGGCATTGGTCCCGACGACCCCTCCGCCGATAATCGTAACTTCTGCGGGCGCCACTCCAGGAACACCCCCGAGTAGTATCCCGCGGCCCATCATCGGCTTTTCCAGGTATTTCGCACCTTGCTGAATCGCCATTCTTCCGGCAACTTCACTCATGGGAGTTAGAAGCGGTAAACGGCCTTGACGATCCTCAATCGTTTCGTAGGCGACACAAGTCGCGCCCGAATTCATCATGGCCTCAGTAAGTTCCCGGTTCGCGGCGAAGTGGAAGTAGGTGAAAACAACCTGAGATTCACGACATCGACTATATTCAGCCTTCAAGGGTTCTTTGACTTTCAAGATCAAATCGGCGCAGTCCCAGAGGTCGTCGGCGCTTTCCAAAATCTCAGCACCCGCCTCCAAATACTCGGAATCCTGGATGCCGCTCCCAGCCCCCGCGCTCTTTTCGACAAAAACCTGGTGTCCCTTTTGGACTAATACATGAACACCGGCAGGAACCATCCCCGCGCGATTTTCGTTGTCCTTCAACTCCTTGGGAATACCGATTTTCATGGTGGTGGCGCCTCGTCGTTAGTCGTAAAATTTTAGATCTAAAGAGCTTATCTGTGGGGGCATTATAGGATGCACTCCGGAAACAATACAACTAATCCACCCGTAGGGATTCCAGGATGCGATTTGACCTGTTGGGCAATGAACGATAGGCTGCAAATATGTTTTCAGATCCTTTCCAAGATGGTTTGACGCCAGAAAAAGCGCGAAGGTCGTTGGATGTACTCCAATCCGCTTTTGAAGTGATGATGGATCGTATCGCGGACTATATTCTTGAACATGAGGACGACATTCGCGAGGGAGGGTTTGCGCTCTCTGAAGTGGTCGATCGTTATGGAATGCAATTGATGAGTTTCGGGGCAGTTTACTCCAATATCAAAACCTTCACGGATGACGAAATCGAGAACCTCGGGCCGATCGAGGAGGATGATGACCTCGATTTAGCGGGAAAATGAAACTCTTCTCAAACGATTGAATCAGGACGTCAATACAAGATCCTGTGCTATTTGAGGAAGAATCCTCCAACGTTCCCAACGAATTTGACTGTCCTTGCTACATCGATAAAGGACTCTTCGGTCAAAACCTAGGGCATAGTGATGGCGGTCATCGCCCGCTAGGCAGATCAGTTTTTGGTCCAAAAATCGATCGGTAGGTCCTGGAAATGTGAGTGTGGGGGGGCGGGTTTCAAGAGGGACACTTTCCCACTCCAATCCCGGCTTCCAGAAGTGCTTACGCCCTTCAATCGTCATTAATTCTAGGTTCCCCTGATCAATACGTGCATCTGTAATCAAGGATTCGGTAGTGTAAATTCTAGCGGGCTTTCCTCCGGCGCGCAGATATATTCCGTAAAGATCGTTTTTATGCGCAAATATCAATCGGCTTTTATGCCGCAACAAAAGTCTTACTCCCTCGGAATCGTTTCTTCGAAAAAGGTTAACCCCTTCTTTCATGGGGGTGGAGGCCGTCCACGCCCAGAGTCCCTGTATGCTGTGCGTGGCCCAAACCACACCACCATAATATAGGCTAGCGTTGAACCCTCGGTGATGAGTACCGCCTTGGACCTGAAGAAAATATCTGGATTCAACCTGCCCGCGCTCTAGCGACACTCGCGCGATGCCGAATTCTCCTCCCACCAAAAGAATTCCTCGCTTGTCCCAACTCGCGCTGCGTAACTTACCGATATCCGTTACGAATATTTTGAGATTCGTAACGGGACTCCAGATGTGATCTGAAAACACCACAAACATATTATGGTTTGGGAGTCGGACACACGTTGGAGGTGGGGGAGATTGCTCGGAGTTGAGGATTTGCCACGCGCTTTCTTGAAAGAGCCGTTTCCGGCTTTCGCGTTCCTCTTGAATCCAATCATCGACATATTTGTTCCAGAACGTTTTGCGTGTTTTGTAACGCTTCAGTTGTTGACGTACCCTTCTGAATTTTTCAGATCTCGGCCGTGCAATCTGCTTGAACTGGAATCTTCGTAAACCGCCTCCACTTGTTTCGAGAACTTCTGAAAGCAACTGTGTGAATCGAATGAACAGTTTTGCATGAGTTAGAACTTCACCTGTTTCAGATCCAGAGTCTCCCAATTGTCGCTGAATTTTCGAGATCATGAAATCCTTCATGACAGTCAGTTCGCCCCAACTTAATAGCACCTGAAGATGCTCATGCTGTCGCGGGACCAATTCGACCCAAAATTCACAACTTATATCCAGCGGCTCGCCTTCCCCTGAATCCACTCGAAATGGTTCTAATCGACAACAAAAGGATTCCGAACGAAACAGGGTCCACGGGCCGTTTCCTGAAAGCCAACCGGGATATTTACCTCGCTTTTCGGTGGTGAGGTCGATCGCTGTCATCCCCCGAGGAATCGGGCTTCCACGCCATTTCCTCGATACTCGCCTGGCCAAAAGAAGCGGATCAGTGGATGTTTTCGGGGGACCCATGGAAGTCTTTGTCTATCCCGTAGGCTCGATTTTCGGGATTTGTCTCCGGTTGATCGAGGGATTCATAAGTTCCGGTGAGTAACAATTCGGATTCTTCAAGGAATAACGACATCCTCTCCTCGATTTCCTGGGCTTGATGCATAGCCTGAACAAAAGAGGCCTGCGTCTTGGTCAAATCGGCCTCCTGGAAAGACTGTCCTACGGACTTAGCAAGCGCCGCCATAGATCCGCAAAAACGTGCATGACACTCCGATTGCTCTTTCAGTTGAAGGGCCGTTTCAAGACTTAGTAATTGTCTTTCTAGTAGTCGTTTTTGATCGCTTGTACGACGGACTGCGGCTACCAAAAACTGATATTCTTGTTGTGCCTCCAGCTCTTCTGCCCTGCGCGCTTTCGCGCAGTAGGATTCTTCGAACTTTTCGAGTGAACGTAGAGTCCTCCGGATATCTGCCAAACCCTTCCTTATTGCCATATCTCTGGACATTTGCCGTTCCGCTCGACTCCTGAATATCTTCATGGGATCTTGCTCCATTTTTGATAACGCATTTGTATATCAGGGGTGGTTTCGGGCCGTATACGGTCCGTTGCCCAAACGAAGTCGTCCATTGTTAAAGGTGATACCTTCAGTTCTTTACCCTCTAACAGAAGGGGTTCTCGTTTCAGCAATCCAATTTTTTCCTGATTTTCTCGGGCGAGCATCCGCGCCAGGACATCTTTGATCAGACGTTCAATTTCCCGTCCGCTGAAACCGCGTGTCATTTCGGCTAACTTTTTCTTTTCCACTTCAACGGGTACACCGATCCGATCCAGATGGCAAGCGAGGATGGAAACCCGGGTCTTTTCATCCGGGATAGGGATCTCGATCCTCTTCTCGAATCTGGAGAGAACGGCTGAATCGATATCCCAGGGGCGGTTGGTAGCCGCAAGGGTCAATACACATGGCGAATTCGTATCTTTCCCTGCAAGGCCATCCAACTCCGAAAGAATAGAGGCAAGAATGCGCCTTTCGGGCCCACTATCTCCGTACTCTCGATCACGACATAGAGCGTCGAATTCATCCAGAAAAACGACTGACGGAGCCATCTGTCGAGCGGCATCGTACAACTCCGTGATGAGCCGTGAGGACTCTCCAAAATATTTGGATAAGACGGAAGATAATCGTACGTTGAAAAAGGACGAGGATTCACCACTCGACGTCACCAACGAGTTGGACGTAGCCGCGGCAAGTAGCGTTTTTCCCGTTCCTGGCGGCCCGTAAAACAGGATCGTTCGTGGGGTAGGCATGGAGACGCCGGGAGGTAATGCTGTGAGCGCCAACATGAGAGAGAACTGAATATTCTGTTTTGCATCATCGAGTCCTCCGATGTCATCCCAGGTAACCGCCGATTTCGTCAGCCATTCGTGAATTTGGTCCGTCACACAGGCGGATTTTCCGCGGGATGCGCGGGCTGATTTGGATTTCCTCTTCTGGGCATTCGATGGGTGGCTTTCGATGTGCCTTCGGCCTATATTCCTCGCGATTTCACGAAAACGCATCGATTGCACTTTGCGGGCATGCTGAATCTTTCGGTTGGGCGCATATTCGGCATACCGATCCATCAATCGTGCCGCTCGTTGATAACGCTGAGACGCCTCTTTGCGTTGATCCAGAGAAAGGTGTACGCGCGCCTCCGATAAAGTTTCATCTATCGAGCGACGCATATGATTGGCCAGATCGCCAATGACACGACTTTGGCTCGGTCTCATGAAGGATCTGTCCGATTTGTAGAGTCCCAATCCGACAAGTTGTGGAACTCATCTTGGTGAAATTCCGGGTCTCCAGAAAAACTTAACGATCGTTCCGTGGAAGCCTCGGTTTCGATCATGTGGTCCAGTTCGCTGAGAAAGGCCTCTTTCTCGGGATCATCCTCCTTATCTCCTAGGTCATCACCATCATTGAAACCGTCAAACATCACCTCGAGTTCTCTGAAAAGGTCGGATTCTTTGATTTCAAGGGCGGCGATTTTTTCTTCTAAACCGCTGGTTCTGATCTTCCCAAGCAAATCTTGTAACTTGGGGCGTTGGGAGTGATTTCTCATTCTTTCCATCGCCTGGACATAGCGCCGAAGAGCAATCGTTTCCATATTCAGGATTTTCGCCTCTCTGGAGAGGTTCACCGTTTCGCTTCGAGTGGCCTTTAGATTCCCCCATAAAAAGTCGACTTCCAGTTCATTCTTGTTCCGACGAGCTTCTTTGAGTCGTTCCACCTGCCTTTGACGACGGGTGTCTAGCCGTGAAATTTCGACGTTTTTTCTCCGTCTTTCTTGTTCCGCTCTTTTCAGTGCCACCTTTAAGTCGGACATCTTGACATCTCGCCGAAACAACTTTTTGAGCCTTTCCATTAACCTATCCCTTCACGTTTCCGTTCATTGGCCGAGGGGAACTGTTCTCCGAGAACACGGATCTCAGAGCTATTTCGGGCCGAATTCAGGTCCCTGGATCGATATCTAACTTCACGACTCCCAATAATCTCCCCTTCCAATCGGCCGAGGAGTTCATGGTCTTCCAACGCTCGTTCGTAACTTTCACTTGCATCTTGGATGTCTTCTGGTGAAACCCCAACCATGTCGAGGGCGCAAGCGTGGTTCATCTTCTGAGCAAGATTTTCTTCGATCCTCATATTCCGGTCGTGAATATGCAGTCGGGACTCCGCATGTTTACGCCGACGTACTAGGCGTTTCCATTCAAGAATTACCTCGGAATGTACTTTCGACTCCTTCTCCATGGAGTGCGCGGAGCGTATGCATTCGTCCTCTTTGCGCCTTAATGCGATCACCTCCCTTTTTAGGTCCAAGTATGCGACCTCATTTTTCGTCACCAATCGATCCAATTGGTTCAGATCGATGCGGGGCTTTGCGATAGCAATTTTGGGGCGATTTCCGATCATCATTCGAATCAACCGACTGAACAGGGCCATGAAATCGATCTCCTCTCCATGCGAGAACTCAATCTATGGAAGGGGCATTTGCCCAACGTTTCCGAACGAGGTAATGGTGACCTCTTATCCTTTCAACGTAATGACGACCGTCCCTAAATCTCGAAACGGAGTTGATCAGATCGATCAGAAGGTGCCCCTTTTCGAGAGCGAATTCATTCAGATCCAAGAGGTCACCCGGAAGATGAACAGTGCCACTGGATACAAGCGCCTGGAAGGCCAAATCTTCCCGTTCCTCCTGACAAGAGGGTAGGACTCCCGCGGGTGGAAGAGATACATCGTCAGCAGATGTAGACCAGACGTTCCAGCCGACTCCCTGAATCGAAGAGAGCAGAAATATGGGGCTGATATCCGGAACGATCATATTTTGCATATGGCGAAACGTCTGCTTTTTCCAGCCGCTCGGGGAAAAGGGCAAAAAGGCAATCGATTGGGATAAATCACCAGAACAGTCGCGTATCCGTTCAAACCACTTCGAAATGTCTTCCCAGCCAGGAGATTCACCATGACGTGGAGGTAGGATCGTCACAGCAAACAACAAACCTTTGGATTTACGCGGTTTGACTGCCAAGCCGCTTCCCCAGCAATCCGAATTTCGAGGAGTGGCGCCACAGTACCTTTTCCATTCGGCCTCTTCCCGTTGATCAAAGTGAATAAAATCACGTTTCGCCCCACGATCCGGGACTTTCCACCTCTTGGAGAGTGATTTGATAAAACGTTGTTCCTCTCTTCTATGATTTATAGAAGGGCCACAATGAGGTCGACTGTGTGCGGTTGGTGGTGAGGGGGGTTTGACTGCTCTCATGGGCTCAGATACGTTATACCGTGTTCATCGATATCGGTTGCAAATGGCGACCGAGCTTTTCAACTCTGGTCCATGGATACTCTTCAAAGATGCTCACACTCATTGTCAGCGACCTCCAGGGAAACGAATCGACCTACCCAATAACCAAGGAGAAAACCACAGTGGGTCGAAAGGCTCCGGCTGACATCGTGGTAGGGGGCAAGATCGTTTCGAGTCGACACGCTTTGATATCGATATTGGACGATGGGGAAATATCCGTCGAGGATCTCGGAAGCGCCAACGGTAGCTTTGTAAATGGCCATCGAATCGAAGAACCGGTGCTTCTGCACTCGAAAGACACCTTGCAAATTGGTGAATTTCGTCTTCGTGTCAAAAAAGAGACCTCGGGCAAAAGACCTCGAACCGTCCAAGAGCACAAAAGTAAGAACAAGATCATCGAACCTTCCAGTTCAGACTCACCCGTTGAAGTGGAAGTCCTCGATGAGGAAGAGATCCAGAAACTCCGAAAAGAAGGGGTTTTGCCAGAAGATCCCGTCCAATCGGAAGAGAACTCGGAGTCGATTTCGGCCCAACCTCCTCATACCGACGATATGCATGAGGCGGTAGATTCGGATGAAGCTCCGGACTTCTCGGACGACCTCGAGGGTGAAGGTTCACCGGAAGATCCTTCCGGCGAATTTGGAGCGCCCGACGCATCGGATCGGCTCAAAGATTATTCGTACCTGATCGTTTTCCTGAAGCCGATCCAGAAGTTTTTGTTGGATCCTGATATCAGTGAAATCATGGTCAACCGTTTCGATGAAATCTGGATCGAAAAAAGTGGAAAGCTTTTTCGGACGGAAGCTCACTTCAAGAGCGAGATGGCATTGGAAGCGGCCGTCAAGAACATTGCTCGCTCCGTCGAAAGGAGGATCGATGAACACAATCCCCGTTTAGATGCCAGACTCCCGGATGGGAGTCGTGTTCATGCGGTCCTTCCACCGTGCGCTCGCTTTGGTGTTTGCCTGGATATCAGAAAGTTTTCGCGGGAAACGTTAACCGTGGAACGCTTGATCGATTTCGGCTCCCTACACCCTCCCAGCGCACAGTTCCTCGACGCGGCCGTTCGATGTCAACGGAATATCATTGTGAGCGGAGGAACCGGGTCGGGTAAAACGAGCCTTCTGAACGTTCTTTCCAGTCTTATCCCCAACAATGAACGAATCTTGGTCATCGAAGATGCCAGCGAATTGCAATTGCAACAGGATCATCTCCTCTGCTTTGAAAGTCGTATGCCGGACAAAAAGGGACGTGGAGCGGTTACCATCAGAGATCTTCTCCATTCCTCCCTTCGACTACGTCCGGACCGTATCGTAATCGGTGAAATTCGAGGACAGGAAGCTCTGGATCTCTTGCAGGCCATGAATACCGGTCATGGGGGATCCATGACCACGATTCATGCCAACTCTCCGCAGGACACTCTCACGCGACTGGAAACCTGTGTTTTGATGGGGGGGGTGGATTTGCCTCACCGAGCGATACGTGAACAGGTCGCCAGCGCCATCGACATGGTCGTCTATACCGGTCGACTCAACGACGGTTCCCGTAAAGTCACTGCGATCACAGAGATCCTTTCCCTCGATGATCGGAATCAATACCAGACTAGAGATATCTTTCGATTTGTTCAGGAAGGCCGAAGTGAAGATGGCACGATTCTCGGACACATTCAGGCCACGGGCGCGAAACCTACCTTTCTGGATGAAATCGTGAATCACGGCATCCACCTTCCGGAGGATTGTTTCGACCCCATTCCCCCTTCAACCGATTGATCTTGGACATTTCACATTACGAAATCCTAGGGGTAGAAGCGACCGCGACATTTGATGAGATCAAACTAGCCTTTCGGCGACAGGCCAAGCGGACACACCCGGACAAAAATCCGGATGATCCTCTGGCTCAACAACGGTTTATTCGGATATTTCGAGCCTACGATCTTCTTTCCGATGTGTATCGGCGGGCCGCTTACGATCTGAAACTATTCGGGAAAGTCCATTCTCCTCCCAAAACATCTTCGACGATCGAGGAAATCCTCACATCGACGTACCATTCGATCATGGATACACCCGCGGATGACGTATTGGAGGAGTACGTGGTCGGGAATCGCCCCCCAAAAGAGATATCCCTGCGTTCATTTTTCAGGGATTTAGAAAATACGGACACCTTTATCCTTTTTCGTGACGCCCGCACACATCATGATCACGGAAACCCTTATCTGGCCGTCGCGATTCTCGAGATGTTAGCCCAACGATGTCCTCAAAACATTTTGTATCATTATTATTTAGGATGTTCGTTACAGAATCTCGGGCACAAGAAGAGGGCAGAAAGGAGTTTCCATTCTGCAATCCTCATCGGGGAATTGAGGGAACCTTCCCGTCGTTGCCCAACCATACGCAAGGCGTTATACGACCTGAAAAAGTCTCGAGGAAAAAGGATCGCCGCGTGGTGGTTCCGCAGGGCTAATCCCGATCTCGATCATCGAACGCAACTCGATATGGCGACTCGTGAGCGGATTCGTTTGGAAACACAAGAATGTAGAATGCGTAGCCAAACACAGACGGAAACCAAAAGATTGCCTCTTTCTACCGCCAAAAACGGTTTCCCAGAGGATTGAACTCTCAGACCATGTTCACTATTCGCTTGAATTCGGGTCATGAAATTCCAGAAACCGAGTTGATCGAATTTTTCAGTCGAAGTTCCGGTCCGGGCGGACAACATGTAAACAAAGTCGAAACACGGGTGGAATTGCGTTTCAATCCTGGGCTTTCCAGGGCATTTGACGAAACCGTACGCCAAAGGATCGTTGGGCGTCTCGAGGGACAACTAGATAGCGAAGGTTTTTTACGAGTAGTCAGCCAGGAGTTTCGCTCTCAACGCAAGAATCGCAGAACATGCAGAATGCGCTTGAAAAGCATATTGAATGCGGCCGCTATTCCGGAAAAAAGGCGATTGCCGACTCGACCTACGCGCGCCAGTCGCGAACGCAGACTCAACGACAAACGACATCAATCCTTCAAAAAGAAGAATCGTCGATCATTCGGCCAGGAATAGGGCGGAGGATTTACGACCCGTTTCAGGGGGCGACATAAACTCCAAAGTTGCGGCGGGCCAGCTGGTTCATCAAACCTTTGTCGTGGTCTCCGATCCCTATGGTATTGATTTTGATCCTGCGATCCTTGTTCCACCGGGTAATCTCTTCGAGCAATAGAGCGCTATAACCCGCATTGGGAGCCATGTTATTGCCAACCCGTCGGCCGGACTCGACTCCTTTGATCGAGGGGCCGCTGGTGGGATATCCATCGGTCAGGAAGAAGATGGTGTCGACGCCACCACGCATTTCCTTGGCGACGATCGTTGCGTTATCGTTAGGGTTTTTACCCTTTCCACCTGCACCCGTACTGATGAAAAAGGCTTTTTCGAAAGCTCCATGGATATTTGTGGTGCCGGTAGAAACCAACTTTTCGATGCTCTTTATAGCGGCCGCCTTGTTGCCCGGAGTCGCTCTCTGAAGTCCCTTTTTCCAGGAGGATATATTGGTTTCATAGTAGACGATGTTGAAGTACTGGTCCGATTTCAACGCTTTGATGGCCTTGATTAATTGAGCTTTGGCAAGATCGAATTTGGTTTTGATCTGACTCCAGTCGATTTCGTTTTTTGATCCTTTTCCCCCGCCACTGATTACCGATTGAGGGCCTTTCGGTTTACGAGTCAAGGGGCCGAGCATGGAACTGGAAATATCGATCACAAATACCATGCGTTTGGATTTGATCTTGATCCCATAATAGGTGGGGACTTCACTCTCATCGCCGCTCTCTCCACCGGCCGCCGCTTGTTTCTTCGATTTTTGCGCCTTTTTATGAAGCCCTTCCACGCCCGGACCGGCCAAAGAGTTCGGTTTCGACTTATTGACTCCCCACCAACTTTCCCAGAGCGCTGCATTGTCTCCAAACCGCTTACCTGTCAAGGCATAGAGAGCCTCTTCGATATCTTCGGTGAGTCGGCCCTTTTCTTTACCCAAACCGGTGATTAGGGCGGTCACGCTGCCAGCTTTTTTGATTCTCGCCAAAGCCCAGATCGCGGCCACCTTGACTTGCCAGTATTTGGAATCGAACTGTTCGGCAAGTAACGGAATGGCCTTCTCGGAGCCCATCTTTCCCAGCGCGTCTATAGCGGCTGCCTGAACGAGTGGATCTCGACTGTCTGCTTCCTTGAGAAGCATCGACTCGACCTCTGGATGTTTGAGGCCACCGACGGCCTGCAGGAGGCGTAGCCGAACGGAACGGTCTCGAACCTGTTTTTGGACTCCTTTGACCAGGGCCTCTACGGATTCATCACTGCTGAAATTACTCAACTGTTTGAAGATCTCGGCCTGAATGGCGGAATCGAGAGACTTTTGATTCAAAAGATTGATAAATATTTTGATGGCACGAGCATCGTTGGAGCGACCGAGGATTCGGACCGCTTCAATTTTGTCATTGAGATCTGAACTGGCGTATTTTCGCTGGAACTGTTTCTGGATCTGATTCCACTCTTCGCGGGAGGTCTGGGCCTCGATGGGAAACATCCCGAAGACGAGAAGTCCGGTCAACGCTACGCAAAACAGCCGGCTGGTCTTTGAGTTCATGACGTAAAGCTTTCCTGAATATTTATTTAGCGAGGGATCACGCATAGATTATATCGACGGTGCTTGGATCCAAAATATATCTGAGTCAATAATCCCATTTTGGGGGGCGTTTTTCCAGCCAAGCTTGAATTCCTTCGGTCGCGTCGGGCGTTTTCAGCAAACTTTCGAGATAGATCGATTCGGCATTGTGAAGACCGTCCTCATCGGTTTGTTCCAACCCTTCTCGCAGGGATCTTTTGGCGAATCGCATGCTACTCATCGAGTTCCGGGAGAATTCTTTTAACAACGATTTGGATTGCTGGCCAAACTTGCTGTAACTCAAAACTCGAGCCACGAGACCTGCTTGCAGCGCCTGTTTCGCCTGGATCGTCCGACCGGTCAAGATCAGATCCAGCGCAACCTGGGGTCCACAACGTGTCGGCAGGAGAACGGTTCCCGCGGGGGGAAATAACCCACGGGATATTTCGGGAAATGAGAATGAGGCCCGATCGCTGGCCACGACTAGATCACAAGCCAAAACGAGTTCCCATCCACTCCCAAAACAGCCGTCCTGAACCAGAGCGATCGTGGGTTGATCGATCGAACGAAGCAAACGGAGTGTTTCGTGGAATTCGACCAGGAAAGATTCAAGGGCGCCCGAATCCGGATCTGGGAACGGGGTCGCCGATGAAAAGACCTTTCGCAAACCGGATTGGATGACAAGAACCTTCTGGTCTGCCGCGGCGATTCGATCTCTTAGACATCGATTGATCCCACGTAACATTTCAACGGTGAGGCTATTCGTCGGCTTGGACTGGAGAGTAAGCCATCCGACCCCCTGCGCGTCGAGTCGGTAGGAAAAGGGAGACGGTGGACTCGAATCTTTTGGGCCTCTTTTCCCTACTTTCTTGTTCGCGCTGGTAGCTTTCTTGTTCGCGCTGGGGATCTTCTTCTTCCCGCTGGCGGCCTTCTTCTTCCCGCTGGCCGGCTTCTTCTTCCCGCTGGCCGGCTTCTTCTTCCCGCTGGCCGGCTTCTTCTTCCCGCTGGCCGGCTTCTTCCCGCTGGCCGGCTTCTTCTTCCCGCTGGCCGGCTTCTTCTTCCCGCTGGCCGGCTTCTTCTTCCCGCTGGCCG
>JASMLP010000159.1 GCA_030748635.1 Planctomycetota bacterium | reverse complement strand
GATCGAGAGGTCGGAAATACAATTCGACGTTGGCTGTTGGTCGTGGGACATAGGTGACAGAAACAGATCTTTTGTCTGCGAATTCCTATCGCTTTTGATCGCCCTGTTTCCGCAGGATGATGACCAGATCACACGGAGTCGGTTGGGAGGCTGTGGAGAGGTCCGGGAGCTTTTCTGGCGCGGACAGTTGGAGGGCCTTGGCCAGGGAGAGAATTCGTTGTCGGGCACTGGCAAGAGAGTCTTCCTGGAAGGTGAGAATCAGTTGATCCGGCAGATGGGCGCGCGACCGAAAAGAGAGGTCATTGGGAATGAGTGGATACAGCGCTTCGTAGAGGGTAACGACATCTGCGGTGTGCTGCGTCCAGATCAGGGCGGGTTTTGACGGTGAAGATCCAGAAAGAATTTTTTGGCCTCGCGAGGCAAGACGGGAACGTCCGGAGTGAATCTGTGACTGAGGATTTTGGAAGAAATTTGTTTTCCAGGCTTCCTTGTTGTCGAGTGAAACGCGTGAGAGCATGCCGCTGTTCGATTCGATGCGATCGGCGCCATCCAGTTTGATCTCTGCAACTTTGTGGATACGGAAGTTTTGCGCCTCGGCCGAGGGGGCGCCGGTTCGTCGACCCATGCTGTTTTGTTGTTCGGATCTCGATTTCGAGAGGGCAAGTCCGGGCGCGGATTGGGAGGAAGGGGCTTGCATCTCGGATTCGGATTCGCGATTGGGGGAGTTTTCTAATTTTTTGTTATTCCATCGACTTGAGTTTTTGGGAGTGTTTTTGGATTGAAGGGCTCCGGGGTCCAAATCCGAAGGTCTCTGGTCGGAATTCCAGGTCGAGAGAGGAGAGGCCAGGACGAGGGCAAAAAGAAGACAAGCGGCGGCCAGGGCCTGAATCCTGGGCAAGTATCGAGCGATCGTTGGTTGCGCAACGGGTCGCGCGGAACGCTCTTTCCTCAGGGTTTCCTGAATGTCCTGGGAGAGGGTCTTGGGAAATTCGGGGTCGGGAAGTTTTTGCACCATGCGCCGGGTCTCATCTAACGAGGCTCGTTCCTGGCGACATTCGGAGCACGATTCGAGGTGAGTGCTGAGGGCCGAATCGGTTTCGGAGTCGAGTTCCCGATCGATGTGGGCGGACAGGAGTGTTTGTATCTCTTTGCAATTCATGGGTTTGTGGTCCTTCGGGCGCGATGGAGGTGGCGCCTCACTTCCATAGACGCTTCTTCACGCGTTCGAGTTCCCTTTTAAGTACAAGATTTTGTGAATCTATCTTAAGACCTTGCTCGAGAATTCGACGGGCTGAGTGGAGGTGTTCCGGGTTTTTTTCGGGATCGTTGGCATAGAGAAGCAGATGGTGTTGGGCTCGCGATCGACAAGTCACCGTAAAATTCGTGCGCAACCATTGGTGAACGCGGGTCTCCATCTCTCCCATATCGACGGGGAGCATGAGAAAGCGTCGACGCTGGGGTTTCGGAGGAGACTTTTGGGGGGCCGAGGGGGAGTTGGGTTGGTCAGGGGGAGTGGATGGGGGGTCCATCCTCTGCGCCAAATCGTTTCGACTGGAAGAGGCGAGGGGAGGTTGGGGGCTCGGCGAAGGGGTGAGTTCCCGATGTACTTGATCGATCAATTGAGAGACCAGGTTATCGGTCAGTTCGAACACCTCTGTTCGCCTCCCTTTTCCCGAGGCGCTGGCCAGGATCCATCCATCCGGACTTTTCAGTTGGAGATTGACGACGACGTGGTCGTCTGGGTTGGGGCCGGAGGATCGGACATGTCCGAGGATGAGAACATCGGCGGCGAGACTTTTGGCCAGCTTGCGTAAGGGGGGAGTGGCGTTTCGAAAAGAGGATTTCGCTTCCTGGACACGATCTCGGGCGATCATGCTGAAAAGTTTGGACTGCTCGAGACTGGTTGTCAGGAGTTCGCTTAACCCGATAGAGAGCCAGTTGTCATCGGGTTCTTCTGAATAGTTTGTGAGGTCGAGTACTGCGAGTACGAGAGGCGGGGAGAGGGTCGAGATCCATTTTTCTCGGGAGGGACGAGGGGCCGAGGGAGAGAAGGCGTCATTTTGTAAGAACACACCGAGGGCGAGGGTGAGCAATACGAAAAACCCGACAACCGCCAATCGCATGGATTTCCATCGAAACTTGCGAGATCCGAGCAAGGCGGAGGATTGGCGGGAAGGGGGGGGTGATGAGAAAGTCGGTATGCTCCCCTCGGTAATGGCCTGGCATGTTTTTTCCACTGTTTCGACCAGATATGAGTTCACTTCCTCGGGGGTTGTGGTGTAGGTGTTCAGGAGGGTGTCGAGTTTTTGGAGGAGGATTCGCGAGGACTGAAGGCGCTGTTCGGGCTCTTTTTCCAGCAGTGAGATCACCAGGTCATTCAGGTCGACCGGGAGGCTCGGGTTGAGGTCACGCAGAGGGACCGGTTCGTCTTCGACGATCTTTCGGAAAAGTGTGTAAGGGGAATCGGCTGAATGGGGAACTTGTCCGGTGAAAAGCTGATAAATAACAATTCCCAGACTGTAGAGATCGCTTCGAAAGTCGATCTTGTCTCCGGTGCAGTGTTCAGGAGAACTGTACTCCGGAGTTCCCAGGTAGATGCCGGTGTCGGTAAGAGGAGGGCCTTCGTCCAGGGGGCGGGCGAGACCGAAGTCCATGACCTTGATCGACCCCGAACGACTGAGCATCACGTTTTCGGGTTTGATGTCTCGGTGAATAATTTCCTGTTCGTGGGCAGCGACCAGGGCGCGGGCGATTTCTCTCGCGATGGTCAGTGAAACCTCAATGGGAAGAATGCCACAGTTTCGGATGATGGCCCCAAGATGGGCTCCATCGACATATTCCATGGCCAGGAAACATTCCTCGCCTTGAGCTTGAGCAAAATAGACAGAAACGATCGAGGGGTGCTGGATCCCGGCGATAGATCTCGCTTCTCGGACAAATCGGGCGGTAAATTCCTCGTTGGCAGCCAGGTGAGGATAGAGGACCTTGACTGCTACCTGGCGATCAAGGGTCGGGTCTTGTCCAAGATAGACCTCTCCCATTCCGCCTCGACCGATCGGTCGGCAGTTGAGGTAGGGGCCGATGGACTTCCGGTGCTCGGGCGTGGCCGGGGGGGGAGGAGTTTCCGGAAAGCGGTAGGTGTCGGAGTCGAAATTCATGATGGTTTGGTGGAGAGGTGTGGCTGGAGACGATCGCGCAGTTCCAGTCGAGCTCGATGGATTCGGGAACGTACGGTTCCGATCGGAATGTCCGCAATGGTGGCGATTTGATCGTAGCTCAGCCCTTCGAGATCTCTCAGGATCAAGACCTCCTGGTAGTCCTCATTAAGCGTTTCAATCGTGGTTCGTACGATCTGGCCGATTTCTCGTTTTTCGAATACCTCCGAGGGGCGGTCTCCGGAGTCTGGCGGGTCGATCAGCGCGTGGGTGTCGTTGTTGGGATGTCCGATCGAAAGGGAAAGAGGACGGTACGGCCTCTGGCGAGCCAGAGTTCGTTTTCGTGAGGTGGATAGATTGATGGCGATCCGATAGATCCAGGTTCCGAAGGCGGACTCCTCTCGGAATGATCCGAAAGCCCGGTAACCCTTGAGGAAGGTATCCTGGGTCAAATCGCGAGCATCCTGTTCATTTCCGAGAATGCGGTACAGCAAGCGGTAGATTTTTTGTTCATGGCGCAGAACAAGTTGGTCGAATGCCTCGGCATCGCCTGTTTTGGCCAGTTGTACCAGTTCGGAATCGGGCAGTGAATTCGGTTCCATCCTCGACTCACGGCCCATCGAAGGGTGTATCGGTAGGCAGAAACCTTGAAGGATAAAATAGGTATAGGTTGATCTCGAGCATTTCCGAGTCTACCTTTCATTATAGAGTAGCGATGGGTGGAGGCACCATGCTCTTGTCTCTCCTCAGGGAGCGACTATGATTACGCAGCGTAGCGGGAAATGTTGGTTCGCTTTCTGTCTTCCTGCCCTCCCCTGGATTCGAGGTACTTCGATGAGCTTGAAAAATGATAGCTGGATTCGGCGAATGTCCCTGGAGCACAGCATGATCGACCCCTTTGTGGATGGCCAAGTCCGTGATGGGGCAATAAGTTATGGCCTTTCTTCTTATGGGTATGATTTTCGGATTGCCGCGGATTTTATGATTTTTACCAATGTTCACACTTCGATCGTGGACCCCAAGGCTTTCGATTCTCGGAGTTTGGTTCGAGTTCAAGAGGACGTGTGCATCGTACCTCCCAATTCATTCGCTCTCGCGCGCACTGTTGAACGAATTCGTATGCCTCGTGGGGTGATAGGTCTTTGCGTAGGCAAGAGTACGTACGCTCGCTGTGGCATCGTGGTTAATGTCACGCCTCTGGAGCCGGAGTGGGAAGGGTATCTCACTCTTGAAGTGAGTAACACCACTCCCATTCCGGCAAAAATCTATGCGGGAGAAGGCATCGCCCAGATTCTTTTTTTCGAATCCGATGAATTGTGCGAGGTGAGTTACAAGGACCGGGGAGGAAAATATCAGAATCAGGTCGATGTGACTCCGCCGCGCTTGTAATGGTTGAAACGTTTGGATTTCCGAAGGAGTTCGGGGCGCAGATTCTGGACTCGTGGATGGTAGCGTACTACTGTGATGGGTAGTTCCCAGGGCTTTGATGGGCATGGGGCAGAGGGCATCTGGTTTCACATTCGTGGCTCGATCGGGGAAATGGTGTGGTGAGTTCGACTGATCAGATACAGCAGGTTGATGGGCTCTTTATTGGGGGTATTTCTATCGATCTGGGCTATCTGACCGAGAGGCAACTCGAAGAGGCTTTTCAGATCCGAAAGAAAGTACTCAAGATGGGGCTTTCGGAGACGGTGGCGGAAATTTGCCTCAAGAAGAACTATCTGACCGCCGGGCAGGTAGAAGAGGTCGAGGGTATTCTGGCGGATCGAGCCGTCGATGGAGACGACTTGCTCATTGCTCGAGAGGTCGTTTTGCGTGGCCTTGTTCCGGTCACGATTCTTCGAATGGTTTTGAAACTTCAGAGGATCGAGGGGGGCAGACGCCCTATCTCTTGCATGTTGGTCGCCTTGGGGTTGCTCTCTGTTCAGGAAAAAGATGGACTCAAGCTCGCTTCTCGCAAGGAGTCCAAATCCGTGGAAGGGGATCGGATTCCTCGTTTCGTGGGTAATTACGAGATACTTTCAGAGATCAGTCGAGGGGGGATGGGGGTGATCTACCGAGCCAAGCAACGTTCGCTGGATCGCGTCGTGGCTCTCAAGACCTTGTCGACCCAATGGACATCCAATGAGGAGTTTGTGGAGCGTTTTCGGCGGGAGGCCAAGGCGATCAGTTCGATCAATCAGGCAAATATTGTTCAGGTTTACGATGTTGGGAAGGTCAAGGACTTCTATTACATCGCCTTGGAGTACATTGACGGTGAGAGTCTCGAATCGATACTTCAGAGTCGAGGCACGCTGGCTCCGACCGAAGCTCTTTTGATCTGTGACTCGGTGGCCAGGGCTCTACAACACGCGAATCAAGTGGGCCTGATTCATCGAGATGTGAAGCCTAGTAATATTCTGATCGCACGCACCGGTGAGGTGAAGCTGACAGACTTTGGCCTGGTTAAAATCGTTACCGATGAGGCTGGCTTGACTCACGATGGTGCGATCATGGGGTCTCCACACTACATTTCGCCTGAACAGGCTCGTGGAAAAGAGATCGATTTTCGTACCGATATGTATTCGCTAGGCGTGACGCTGTTTCGCGCGGTGACCGGAGTGGTCCCTTTCGATGCGCCCGGGGCGATCCAGGTTATTTCCAAGCACCTGAATCTGGCCTTGCCAAGTCGAGATACGTTGCCGAATGAAATCCCCGTTCCGGTCTACCGACTGATCTCCTGGTGGATGGCGAAAGATCCTCGTACCCGTCCCGGTTCCTGGGCAGAACTGATCGAATCGGTTCAAAAAGTTTTGCGCCGTTTAGTCGGGAACTGCTGTCCAAGTTGTCGATCTGAGGTGAAAGAGGGAGATCTGATTTGCACGGAGTGTGGATATGCTCTCGAGTCCGAGGCCACCTCAACCGACGAGTCGGGAACTCGTACAATTCGAGGGAATCGTGTTCGATCGCGGGGGCGGTCTGGCGTTCGTCGGAGTCCCCGTAGTCGTCGGCGAAGGAAAAAGAATTCGTGAGGGGTTTTGAGGGAGAGCTCGAGACGCTGGGGAAACGCTTTGGCCTTTCAGCTCGTCTAAGAACACGAATCGGCGCGCTGCGTTCCTGTGGAATGGATCTGACTGAAACGGTACTCGAACTTGCGCGCCCCGGTACTTTGGTTGAGAAGTGTTTACTCAACGCTTCACTTCTTGAATTCGCTTCCACAATAAATTCGGAAACACTTGCCGAGATCCTGCAGGGTCTGGAGCAAGACGCGGAAGTACGAGCTTTGCGCATCATTGAAAATGACGGGCGTAGAGTCATGGTCCATCTCGAGGAGATGATGGCTGCCAAAGATCCGGATTTCGAGGCTACTTTTGAGGAAGGGTCGTTGATTCATCGACCTTCGGTTGAAGTGGCAAATCCTCTTTCCTCTTCGGGAAATCCACTTCTTGGTGAGGAGCAGATCGATCGTGCTCGGTTGGTCGTCTTGACGGGGATGGATCCAAAGGAGCAGATCGAAGCGATTCGGCAAATTGCTCTTTTCCCGATGGATCTTCGGGAAAAAGGGACTCTTTTGCTCAAGGCTTTATCCAGTCGCTCTCCAGGGGTTCGGGCGGAGGCCGCATCTTCTCTCTCTTCGCTGGGGGTTTCCGCCGAAGTCTCTCAAGCTCTTCGACGTCTTGCAGAGGGAGAGGTGTCCCGGAGGTTGTTTGTTTTGCGGCGTCTTTATCAGCGTTTTCCCGAACTCGAAGAGACCGAACAATCGATTGTATTTCATGTTTTGGTGGGTCTCGTCGAGTCGGACGATCCTCTCGAATTGAGGGTGGAAGTTTTATCCGGTTTGTCCGATGTGCTTTCTGAAACCCGCTCCCATCAAGCTCTGATGGATTCGTTGGTGCGAGGAATTGTTGAAATGCTGGGGACTCACCTGGAAGAGTCCTTTCGTTTTGCCAGGCCTGTTTTGCTTGCCCTGGCCCAACGGGAGCCGAACTGGACACGGAGTCGGATCTGGGAGGAGACTCAGGCTGCGGTGGGTCCCTTACGAACCTATTTGCTCTCCGTTCTGGCTGAGTTCGAGTCGACCTCTGCTCAGAAAAAGGAGTTGGCTCGTGTGCTGGTCGCCGAATTGGATCGGGAGGTTGAGCTGGACACTATTTTTCTTCGTCTGGAGAGAAGTCTGATCTCCCTTGGAGAGTTGGCGGTGGATCCTTTGCTGGAGTCCTTTGGGAACTGCCGTCGTCCGGATGTTCTTCAGGACCAGGTTCGCCTTCTGGATGAGATCTGTCTTTCCGGGCCGGTATCCAAAAAATCCAAGCAGAAAGTTTTAGAGGCTGTTTTCGATCGATTTCCCCGGGTTTCCATTCCGATTCAGACCGCGATTTTGAATGTTCGTATCGCATCGGACCAATCCCTATCTCAAAGAGTTCGGTGTCGCATTGCCGAGCAACTTGTTCGGGATCTTCATCGTTATCGGGATCCTAATCTGCTGGAGGATTTGAGAGGCGCACTCAAACGTCTGGGGACCGCCTCGGTGAAGCCTTTGCTGGGAGTTCTTTCCGGATCTTCGGAAGAGATTGCTCAGGAATTGGCCGCGGGAATGTTGGGGGAAGTGGTTCAGGGACTCCCGGGTACAGAGGAGGCCAGGAAGTTGGCCGACAAGTCCCTCGAGTACGTGTACGAAGCGCTACAAACCTCCGGGGCGCCTTATAAGTCACATCTCTTTCGCTCTTTGGGGCAAATGGTCTGTCGGTCGGAAACACGGCCTGAAGTGGTGCAGAGGGCCGCTACTTATCTTCTTGGTGAGGTCTGGAAAAGTTCCCATGTATACGCTTGTCTGGCCGGATTGGGGTGGACGGGATCCGCGATAGCGGCTCCGGCGAAAACCCGGGTCGAGGTGTCCGGACTCCTTCTCGAATTGATCGAAGGACGATTCCCGATGCAAATGAGTCGGATTCGCTCGACCGACGACGGCAATGTCTTCGAGTTTGGACCCGAAACGGAAGCGTATACGGTTCTTCTTCCCGATTTGATGGGGGCTTTGGCCCGGATTGCGATCTGCTCGGAAACTCCCAGCGGCCTGAAAGGCCAGATTCTTGTTCGCCTGTTGTCTCGATGGCAGGATCTGATCGAGTATCGGGTGATCTGGGGACCCGCCAACACGATGTTGTTGGCTCAATGGCTCTCCGCCATCATGGTCGAGGCGACTTTGACCTCGACTCAGCGGATCAACGTTTTTCGGGCTCTGATGGCCCGAAAGGACAATCTTCATGTACTGGAAATTCTCTCCCGGACTGCGGTGAATCTGGATTCTGAGCGTAAACTGGATGAGGTGGTTGCGGAAGTTGTTTCGGAAGCTCTCAGTTTGTCGCTGAGTAAGGAATATGAACGGGTTGAAGACCGAGAGGTTCTTTTTCGTATTCTGGAGGTGATATCGCGCCGATCTCGCCTGGATCGGGGTGTCAAGAAGACCCGGTTACTCCAGCAGCGTCTGGTTTCGAGAATCCTGGATGGGGTCAAGGATGGGGTGCCTGGAGCTCGAGTTTGTCTGGAAAATCTTGTAAATCGAGATCATTTCACCCTGAAACTTCGCAAGGAGATTCGGAGTCATCTAGACGACTCTCTGTTTGTGCCCCGTTGACCGGTAGGGGATGGATCGCAAGACTGGTTCGGATATATGCTTGTAGAGAGACGCCCTTTGGGTTGATCCTGTGAGCTGATTTCGGGGCTTCGTTCTATTCATGTTCAGGAAGAAATCTGGTGTTTGATCGAAAATTTGTGCTCTGGTTGCTCTTGATGGGGGTCGGATGGTTTCCCAGCTCGAATTGTGTGGCCGAAGAGGAACCGGAGTTGTCGAAGATACTCGCCTCGTACGATCCGATGATCCGAGTGCGGATCGAGCGAGCTTTGGAGCAGTTCGAAGAATGGCCTGCTGCGAAGTCCAAAGTGGCAACGGAGGAGATGCTTGAGATCGGAACTCCCGTAGTTCCAGTCATTCGGTTTGTTTTGCGTCACGGAACCCCCGCCGCCAAAACCTCGGCCGCCCAGGTCGCTCGTGGCCTGGGCGTGAAGGATCTTTTCGCCGATCTTCAGATAGCCATTCAGAAATTTGATCGAATCCGCCATCTGAAAGTCTTTTTTCGAGCTCTGATCGAGTTGGATGCCCAGGGCAGTTTTCCGATATTGCTGGAGTATCTTACTAGTCGGCGGGAGAGTGTTCGCTACAGCGCGTTTCAGTTCCTGGCTCCGCTTGTGAACGAGTCGAGACAGGAGGCGTTGAGTGTACTTCTCAAACATCAACGCGAAGGGGCCCGACTGTACGCGGTTCAACTTCTCGGAATGATCGAGGAGGCTCCAGAAATAGAAAAGCAGTTACTGGAATCGCTTCGTGATCGGAGCGCGAAAGTCGCAGATCAGGCTTCTCGTTCGTTGGGAAAACGTGCCGGTGATGCCCTTGTGTCCGATCTCGTGCGAGCGACAGCGCATGTAGATTTGCGTTTTGCCTCCTTTGCGACATTGACTTTGGTGCGAATGGAAGATCGATTGAAAACCCGATTGCTTCCTCAGTCTCTGGCCTCTCTCGCCCTGGTCAGAGTGCGTTCTGAAAATCGTTTTGTACGTGGGGTCGCCACCATCGCACTGGCTAATCTGGGAATGGATTCCGACTCGGAAGAGATTGTTAAATTTCTCGATCAATGGGCGGTGCCCATTCTGATCGATACGGTGGGTGGGGGTGTTTTCTATCCGGAATTTCAGGCGGTTCGGGCCATGAGTTTTCTCAAGCTTCGTCAACTCACTGGTGAAAGCTTGGTTCAGAACCCCGATCCGTGGAGGAAATGGTGGATCGAGCGCCAGGAGGGGTTTGAGGCGGTGCGTCTTCTTCGGTCGATCCCTGAAAACAAGGTGGAGAAATTGGAGATTTCATTTGCGCTCGATTCCTATGGGCGATTGCCCGTCGAGGTGGTTCTCGTATCGAGACGTACTTCCTCGGTGGTCGCTCGTTATCCAAACGCTCGCATTCTGGGAGCGACTACCGCGACACTCAGAGCTTGGGCTCTTTTGCTGAAATCGATCCGGTTTTTTGAGATGGAAGAAACTTTGGGCGAGATTCAGAAGCGGGCCAGCACGCGTCGACTTACCGTTCGGTTGGGGAATCTCAAGCGCGAGGTTGTGGCGTTTAGTCTTCGGGGTTCGGCTCTTGATGAGGTTGAAAAACAGATCCATTCGTATGTGAATGCCAACCGATGGCAGACCTATTGGGACCAGCGGAACTACAGCAACTGGGATGAATGGTGGACTCTTCAGGAACCCTGGTGGAGTCAGGTAAACGATCCGCTGGCACGTAACCGGAAATACAAGGTGATGATCACCACGAGTTTCGGGTCGTTGACGGAGAAACAACGTCGCGAGGCCGCAAAGCATTTCGATTTGTTGTTGACCGAAGATCGTGAGCTTTCGAAGTTTGGCGCCGAGATCATGTTGTTCAACCTGCAAGTTCAAAAAGGCGTCGATGAGATTGTCGAGCATTTGGCGCGTGGATTGGCCCGAATGCGGAATCTCAAGATCACTCGGGAAGCTGTGCGGGTTCTCGCTGCCTATGCACCGGTTTCGCGGGATCTGATGGAGGAGGTTTTTCTGATTTCTGGTGGACCGATCGCGGTTCGTTTTCTACAGGATCGAGATCCGTTGGTGCGCGCAGTGGCTGTGGAAAGTCTTCGTGATGTGGAAGACAAGGAGGTCGACGCGGTGCTTCTCGGCGCTTCCGGTGATACTGCCGCTTCTGTGAGGCAGTCTGTGGCGTACACCCTGGGCCATCGGAAGATTCAGTCTGCGTTTCCTGTGCTGCAGAGGATGATCGAGGATTCTGATGTCGGAGTTCGGCGGGCTGCGTTGGTCGCTCTGGGGAAGTTGGAGATGGAATCCGCTGTTCCTTCGCTTTTGAAAGCCCTACGAGACGAAGATGAAACGGTTCGGGGCGCCGCCTTGACGGGACTCGGTCATTCCGGAAGCGAAAATGCGGTGAGTACACTTTTTGGTGTACTGGAGCGATCTGAATCCCCTGTTCTGAGGGAGGTCGCGATGCTGGCGCTGGCCGCGATTGGTGGAGAACGTGTGCAACGCAGGGCTCGAGATATTTTCGAAAAAAGCCCCCAGGTTCCTGTTCGCGTTGAGGCTCTCGCCCTCATCGTTCGTATGGAGAAAGAGAACGGCCAGGGCATGCTCCGTGGGTACCTCGAGGATTCCCGACTGGAGATTCGGGTTGAAGTGGCACTTCACGCATCAAGACTGCATGAGGTTTCATCTGTTCCCGTTCTGATCGAAGGGGTCGAGAAAGGGATTCGACGACTATCTTGTCAGGAAGCGTTGTCTCGTCTCACGGTTCAAGAGGTGACCCGAAGAGGATTTGATCGATGGAAGAGGTGGTGGAAAACCGCCTCCCGAACAGACCCCAGGAATTGGCTGGTGGAAGCCTTGGCTGAGCGGGATTATCCAGTGAAGGGCTTGAAAAGTTTTTTCGGTGAGCCAAGCGTGGATGTCGATCGGGTCGCGCCGGTTCTCATGAGTGCAATTTATGACGAGGATTGGTATGTGGGTCACAATGCGACCTGGGCTTTGCGAACGCTCAGCGGTCGTCGAGATCTTCCTCTGGTGGAGCGAGTAACGAACTCCTCGGGGCGTGATGAGGTGTATGAGTCCTGGATGAAATGGTGGAATGAACGGATGAAACGAGAAAAGTAGGTTGGTACGGACTGGATTGACCGAGGGATCAGGGTCTTTTTGTGCCGAGAGTTTTTCGAAATCCTAGAACCTTTCGTACATAGAATCGGGTTTCCTTGGGGGCAAACTCGTCGATTAAATCCTGAGAATCTCTGTTGGGGTGTTTGTTCAGGATCTTATCCAGGGCGGCGGGACCGGCATTGTATGCCGCCAGTGCAAGGCGAAGATCTCCTTGATAGCGAACGAGAAGCCGGGCCAGGTAAAAACTGCCGAGTTGGATGTTGATGTCGGGATCCTCCAGGTTCGGGGGGGTCGGGAGGTTCAGCATCCGTGCAAGCTCTTTGCCGGTAGAGGGGAGAATTTGCATCAAACCGACGGCGCCACGATTGGAGCGGACTGTGGGGCGCCCACCACTTTCGACCAGGATGACCGCTCGCACCAGGTCCGGAGGCAGACCGAATCGATTTTGAACTTCTCGGAGAGTGTGGTCAGGAAGGGTTGATTCGGGTGGAGGGCTGAAGAAATAGCCGATCGTTCCTGAAAGAAGGAGGAGGAGAGTCCAGAGAAACAGTCCGGGGAGTAGGGGTGATCTTTCACTCATGGAAAGGGGAGGGTAGCGGTCCTTGCCGCTTGCAGTCAATCCCGAGTAAGCGTCGACGTTTATCGAAGGGGTCGCGGGAGAGGCCTCTTCGGGCTACAATTCGCGCCATGCAGTCGTTGAAGAGTCCCCCCCGGCTTATTTTTGGCGAAGAAGAGGTTGTTCTCGATGGGGAAGTTTTCGAGCGAGGAAAGATTCTGAAAAAGGACTTTTTCTCCACGAATGTTCTCCTTCATCGTGAAGGACAAACCTTCGTGATGAAGATCAGCCATTTCAATTTTTACCTGGGGCGTTTTTTCCGCCCCGTGGCGCGCTATCTTTCACAGCGCGAATCGGATATTTATCGACGGCTTCAGGGGGTCGAAGGGATTCCCTATCTTTGGCCTTCCGTGGGACGTAATTTTTTTCTGCATGAATATATCGAAGGGAAGGAGTTGACCGATTATCCGGTCGCTCCCCCAGAATTCTTTGACAAATTACTCAAAGTGGTTCGATCCGTACACGATAGGGGTGTGGGTTATGCGGATCTTTCCAAGCGTTCCAACGTAATCGTGACCCCGGAGGGGGATCCCTTTCTGATCGATTTTCAGATTTCTGCGGCTACCCGTCCCCGGATCGAAGGACTTCGACTTCTGAATCATTGGTTGGTGCGAATCATCCAGCGTGAAGACCTTTACCATGTCGCGAAGCACAAAAGAAAGTTGGCGCCCGAAGAGATGACAGAGGAAGACTGGAGCCGAGTTCGGAAAAGTCCCCTCAGTCAGTTGCACAAGTTTCTGCTTCGCAAGCCTTGGCTCCTGATTAAACGGAGGATCTATCCCAAGGGGAGTGACGAGATGCGCAAGAAATCCCGCTCCATGTCTTGACGACTCAGCGGATCGAGGCGATCCGCTGCTGAATCAGAAGTGGTTTTTCCCGAATCGTGCCCCAATCCTCGAGAATGGAGTCGAGGTGAGAAAGAAGGCTTTGGCGTTCATGGGGGTCGTTCACTACGAAAAAATCGCCGCGCCGAAAAAGATCTCGAGCCTTTTTCTTGGAGGCGATTGCTCGTGAAAAAATCTTCAAGGCTCTTTCTTGCTGACCCATCCCCTGGTAAAGGCGTGCGGAGCGAGCCAGTGCCGAGCCCAGATTGAAGTGGGCCTCGCCGAATCGTGGATTGGCGTGAATCAGGTCGGTGAAAATACGGGTTGCTTCGTGAAGACTCCCCTTCTGGAGTTCCGAGACGCCTCGATTGTAGCGACTGGCGGTTGTGGGCTGACAACCCACGATCAGCAGACAGACGACCAGGAGGCGGGTCAGTTGATGAATCACCGACATCCTGGTCAGCGTGAGGGGACCGAAAAAAAACGGTGAATACTTTCGACGACACGTTCGATCTGAGAATCTTCCAGATAAGGATGCATCGGTAGGGAGAGAACCTCCTGTGAAGCCCGTTCGGAAATCGGGAAATCTCCCTCTTTATACCCAAGGAACTTTAATGCCCCCATCTGGTGGAGTGGGGCTGGGTAATGGATGGCGCTGTCGATTCCCGCGGCGTCGAGGTGATTGCGAAGGTCTTCACGTCGTTGACAGCGGATCACGAACTGGTGGTATACCGGTTCGCAATTTTCCCGACAGAAAAGGGGTTCAACTCCTTCTATGGTTTTCAGATGGGTTCGGTAGATGTTTGCGGCTCGGCGTCGGCGTTCGTTTCTCGGGTCGAGATGGGGGAGGTTGGCGCTGAGGAAGACGGCGGGGATGGTGTTGAGCCGATAGGTCCCTCCGATAAGAGAATGTTCGTACCATCCTCCCTCGCCGCGTCCATGGTTGGAAAGAGCTCGAACTTTTTGGGCCAGATCCGAATTGTTGGTGGTGATCGCTCCTCCGTCTCCTGGGGCGCCGAGATTCTTGGCCGGATAGAAACTGAATGCGCCTGCCGTTCCGAGAGCTCCCACGCGTTTGCCGTTCCAGCGTGCGCCGTGGGCCTGGCACGCGTCCTCGATCAGATGGATCTGGTGGGCTCGGGCCAGGTCGAGAAGGGGTTCCATCTCCGCGGGTTGTCCATAGAGGTGGACAGGAATGATGGCTCGAGTTTTTGGGGTCACAGCGGCTCGGGTTGCCGCAGGGTCGAGGGTAAGGGTCGCGGGGTCGATATCCGCCAGGACCGGTTGAGCTCCGATCGCGCAGACCGCTTCGGCTGTTGCCACGAAGGTGAAGGCGGGAAGGATGACTTCGTCACCAGGTCCGACTTCGAGAGCCCAGAGGATGAGTTGAAGAGCCGCGGTTCCGCTGTTCACACTGATGGTGTGGCTGGCTTCACAGTAGGTACTGAACGCTTCTTCGAAAGCGGAAACTTCCGGACCTCCTATGAATCTTCCACTGGAGAGAAGGTCCGCAATTACGGGTTGCAATTCGGGAAGAAGATCCCGATGTTGACGAGGAAGATCGACCAGAGGGACGCGCTTTGAATCAGACACCGTGGGAAGAGTACCAGCCAGAAAGAGGGTCGGCAAGCTCGTTGGATCCAGGGTTTTCTTGGCCCCAGGTTTTGGGCCGATACAATAGGAAGATGAATTTGAAATCAATTGGCTGTCGGTCCTGGAGTTTTCTAGGGAAAACACATCTTCGATCGGGTCAGGGTGGTTGAATCGCGAATGGATAACCGAACGATTGCAATGACCCTCGGTCTGGTGGGAGATGTTATGGAGATCCGGGGCGACAATGTGTTCAAGGTGCGGGCTTATCGCTCTGCGGCTCGGACTATCGAGCGGATAACCGACTCTCTGGCCGAAAGGATCGCTGAGGGGACCTTTTTCGATCAAAAAATTGCGGGGATCGGGGCGGGACTTCAGCAGGCCATCGTGGAGTTGGTGGAAACGGGTGGCTTGGGGATTTTAGATGAGTTGCGAGCTACGATTCCCGAGGGGCTCCTCGATCTGCTGGCGATCCCGGGATTGGGGCCGAAAAAAATTCACCGTTTGTGGACCGAACTGGAAATTTCGGATCTGGATACCTTGCAACAAGCTTGCACCTTGGGGGCGGTTGCCTCTCTGTCCGGATTTGGGGTCAAGAGTCAATCTAAGATATTGTCCGGCATTGAGTTCCTTCAGGAGCATGCGGGGCGAACTCGACTGGGAGATGCCTGGCCGCAGGCGGAGAAGTTGCTGGAGTCGCTGAGGGGATCTCCTCGGGTGATCCGGGCAAGTCTTGCCGGAAGTATCCGTCGGGGATGCGAGACCGTAGGTGATATGGATCTCGTGGTGAGTTCGGAGAATCCGGAAGAGGTCATGGAGTTCTTTGTGAACTTGGATCTTGTTCATGAAGTGATTTCGCGTGGCCTGACAAAGACTACGGTTCGATTACCGATCGGAATCAAGGCGGACCTTCGGGTCGTGGATGATGAGGAGTTCCCGACCACCGTCGCGCATTTTACAGGAAGCAAGGAGC
>JASMLP010000158.1 GCA_030748635.1 Planctomycetota bacterium | reverse complement strand
TCGCGAGAGGTACACTTTGTTGACCAGTTTGATCGTACCGCGTCCCATTGCGTGGGTTTCCACCTGGTCGAAGAGCGGAGGAGACAATCTCGCCCCCTTTTCCTTTTTCGGGGGGGTGAGCGCATCCCCGCCTGTGCTGGCCATTTCGATCGGTTCACGAAGAGGAGAACCCAAGGATACAGTTCGTAACATCCTCGAAAATGGCGAATTCGTTGTAAATTTCGCCACAGTGGCTCAGATCGATTTCGTGGAAAGGAGCGCTCAAGACTTCCCGTATGAAGTCTCTGAAGCCAGCGCGCTGGGGCTGACCTTGTTGAAATCGGAAAAGGTCGCGCCGGGTCGACTCGAAGAGTGCCCGGTTCAACTCGAATGTCGACTCGTGCAGACGGTGCTCCCGCAAGGCGCGGAGGTCCACCTTTTCTTGGGAGAGGTCCTTTGGGCGCATATCCAGGAGGATCTGATGGAAAAGGGAGTCGTAGACCCCCTGAGATTCGACCCGCTCATGCGCCTGGGAGGAGGATGGTACGGAAAATTGGGGGAGATTATTCGTCCCGGTAGCTGAAGGATCAGGAGTCCTTTTCGTCCTTGGTGGGGATATAGCCTCGACTTGGACGGCATTCACGACAAGGTTGGCGATTCTTTCCCAAAGCTTCCTCATAAAAGAGGAATTTCTTGGAGTTCTTCATGGTCAGAGCTCCTCGACATTCAGGACGATGAAACACCTTGGTGGCAAAGACGTAAAATTTTTCGCGTTTGAATTGCGAGCGCCAATGGGCGGCAGCCTTCTCGTCCCACATTCCGATTCCTGCCTGGCGTGCTTCGTCTTGGGCGGCTTTCATGGCCGCGTAATGATGGATATCCTTGGTCCCCTTGATGTAATCGGTGACGAAAGCGTACCCGGTTCGGATCAGTTCGATGTTGACGTTGGTATCACCCACGTGGATATAGGCAAGAAGTCGACCGAGTGCTCCCACTCTTCGTGTCGGGTCGAATTCCAGACGGACCATCTTGTTTTCAACCCACTTGCGATTTTCTTTCCAGGCCTCATCTCCGAAATAATCCTTCCAGAGTTCGGGGGTGTTCATTCCCATATAGCGTACTTTTTGTTCGATTTGTCCCATTTGAATGGAAATCGTATCGCCGTCTAAGACGCGAAGAACTTTATAGAATTGCTTGGCATCGACATCAAAAGGATTGTTGACTTGGACGGGGGAAGAGGAAGAGTCAGACGTTGAGGCCTTGGCGGGAACTGTTTGTGGGGGGGGAGGGGTGCCCCAGAGTTGGTGTCCAAGAAGGACGCCTCCGCACAACCCGAGAAGAAGGAACGCGATATGTCCCAGGGAAAAAAGGGGCGAAATCGGTTTCGCGGGTATCGGTTTGGAGATGGCACTGCGTGGGGGGCGTGGGGCGCGGTCCGACATGGGATCTCCAGATTACAGATTGAAAATCGAGTTATTCAGGGGGCGAAGGGGGACGATCAGAGGTTGACTGCGAGCGTTCTTGGGATGGATGCGGGCTCCGGCGACGATTTCGCCGTCGTCTTCTTCGCCGGCGTGGGGCTCCATCGGAATGCTCAGATGAACGTTCAGACGATGAATCACCGGAATGATGGCGGGGAGGATGGTCCCCATTGTCTCTTGGATGGGGGCTCCGGCGACGATGGTTTCTGGATGAATCGAGCGAGGTACCATCTCGGTAAGAGTTGTTGGTCCTCTGCGAGTTTTCGGGATTTTGCCCGGGTTCGCCCTGCCGAGGGCGCCGTCTGCGACGACGACGCTTTCGTCGCTTTTTGGGCGGGGATTCACCGTCCACCCCGGAAGAGGGGGTGTGATCGGTTCGGTTCTGGGGATTTGGAGAATCCTGAGATTCGGGCCGTTTGCGTTTGCGTCGGCGACGACGACGACGGCGCGGTGGGTTCTCGTCTTCTCCCTCGGACGATTTCTGGTCGGTGTGAGGTCTTCTGGATTCGTTGGGATTGCGGCTGTCTTTTCGTTTGCGTTTTCGTTTGGGTCGACCTCGCTTTTTAACCGGCTGAACGCCATCACGACAGATATCGCAGTTATTCCGACAATCGTCTCGGTTGGGTTCTCGGCTGAAAAAATATCGATAAACAAAAGCGCGGCGACAGCGATCGCATTGCACATACCGGTTCATCTGGAGAAGGGCGAGAAGATCTCTTTTACGTTTCTCCTGCCGTTCCTCCGGGTTGATCTCTCCGGGTTCCAGACGCCGTAAGGGGAGGAATCGTACCGGTTCTTCGCCCCGCGGCGGTTTGGACGCGATCACACCGTGTTTTTCCAACTCTTTCAAAGCGTAATCCACTCGATGATCGTACTTGGCCTTGTACGTGACCATTTCTCCGACCTCTTCGAGGGACAGGGGGTGCCGATCATCCGGATGATTGGCAATCACGTCAGCGACCCGCCAAATGAAATCCGCATCTGGGTTGGCCCAGTGGATAAATTCTTGTTGGATCGCGAGATCATCCTGATCGTAAAGGAGGCGACAACTCGAAGGCAAACCGTCCCGTCCAGCGCGACCGATCTCCTGATAATAGCCCTCGACGGTTTTGGGAAGTTGGGCGTGCATGACAAAACGGATGTCAGGTTTGTCTACGCCCATACCGAAAGCGTTGGTGGCGAAAAGGAGAGGGACTTCTCCGGTCATGAATCGTTTTTGGACCATCTTGCGACGATAGGGATGGAGTTTGCCGTGGTATCTTTCGAAGGGGATCTTGCGTGAAAGAAAGCGGTCCCCGATCCGATCCAAATCCGTGATGCGTGCGAAATAAACGATGCCACATCCATCAGGGTATTTTTCGACCGTGTGGATGATCTCTTCGATTTTGGCTTCATCTCCGAAGGCGTAACGAACATCGAGGAAAAGATTGGGTCGCTCAATGCCGGTATGAAAGAGGGGGAACTGTCGGTTGGAAATGCCAAGCAGTCGACGAATGTCTCTTTGTACCCGTCGAGTGGCTGTGGCGGTGAGGGCCACGGTAGGCGGCTCCCCTAGGCGGAGTCGAATATCGCCGACCTCGCGATACGCGGGTCGAAAATCGTGACCCCATTGACTGATGCAGTGCGCTTCGTCGATGGCGAACAGATTGATTTTGACCTTGTCGCACGCTTCCAGAAACGTTTTGTTTCGGAACCGTTCCGGTGTTACGTAAAGGATGTCGTAGGCTCCTTTACTGAAGGCTGTTCGTCGCGCGGCACGTTCTCGATTGGAGAGTGTGGAATTGATAAAGCTGGCGCGAATCCCCTTCTCCTTGAGATTTTCTACCTGATCTTGCATCAGGGCAATCAGGGGAGAAAGAATGATTGCGGTCCCTTCTCGAACCAGGGCAGGAATCTGGTAGCAGAGAGATTTGCCGCTGCCGGTCGGCATCACCACCATGGCGTTTTTTCCGGAAACGAGGCGGTAAATAACTTGCTTCTGAATGCCACGGAAGGACTTCAGTCCGAAACCTTCTTCAAGAACCCTTTGAACCTGATCACGAAGGGATTGTGGGAGGCGTGGACCCCCCCGATTGCCACTTCCTCCACCGCCACTACGGCGTCGGCGGCGCGGTTTGCGTTTCCGTCCTGAGGATTGGGGACGTTCCTTATCGTTGGTCCGTGTGTTCACGGCAGTAGGTGCCATCCTAGGCGTTCCGGTTAGGGAAGATGTTGACTCGAAAACTCCCGAAGGTCTAAGGCTTTGTCCTCTGCGCCTTCGTGTTGAGTCATCCAGGGTACATGCCGCGCATGCATCTGGATTCTTGACTATGGAAGCTCCATTCAGATGGAGAAACCATTCCAATACGTAGGCAGTGTACACAAGTTATGGTGAAGATCAACCTCGGACGGAATTCTATATCCCAATAACCGAAAGGATCGGGCCGAGGTATTCACGACAAGAGGAAGGCGCCTGGGTTGTTTTGGGCGCCATCTGACGAGTTTTACCGGGAACAATTGGGGGGGGGAAGAATCGCGGGTCCGCGTTCTTATGATTGTCGTTGTCATTCCTCTTGGAGTCGACATTTCTGAAGCGAGGGGAATCGTTGCTCGTTCGGTCGAATAGGAGAGCGCTAAGTTATGTGGTTAGAGAAAGAGAACGAACTCATTCTTGAGGACGAATTTGGATGTTTTGGCATCGTGCTGAGCCATGAAGTTCGAGAAATGTTCGGTTCATTTTGACACTTCATTTGAGGTAACCTTTGCCCAGGTTTCGGCCCAGGAGGGCATGGAACGGAGGCGGGAACAAAACCCGTGACGGAAGTATCTCTGTTCAAGAATCCAAAGATTCATCATGGGCCGTAAAGACTTAACCAGCAAACAGTTAGAAAAGGAGTTCTGAAGATTGTCGACATGTACAGGGCCGTGAAAGATGTCGAGCTAGTGTAGAGAAATGAAACAAGAATGGAATCGATCCATGGGACCCGGTGAAGTCGCTTATTTCCGATCATTTAGGCTGTGAAACGAACGATTTTACCCATACTCCTTGACGACTGGTCTGTTTCGCAAAGGAACGAGACCCCTGTTTCGTTCTGTAACTCTCAGCATTTTCGCCGTTTTATCCGGAATCTCTTCGGAGGTGAAGAGCTGGCTAAGTCCTTTTATATAAAGATGTAGCGCACAATATTGCGGAACACCCCTATATATAGGCTAAAAGGAACATTAATTGCAGTTGATCCTTTCGAATCGACCTCCAATTCGTGGGTCGAAGCCGACAAGACAAAATTAGGGAAATTCAGGCATATGAAACGGCGCTCCACTATCCGACTCCTTGGGTTACTTCTGGTCGTCACGTTGATGACGGGTTGTCCCAACGACAATCCCAACGGATTCACCATCATTGCTCCCAATAGCGGTTCCACGGTCACAACCACGAACTTTGAAATCCGGGCAGATGTCCCGGTCGTTCAGTCGTCCGTGCAGATTCTTGTGAACAGCCAAGTTTATCCCCTTTCTGGAGTTCAGGTCGAATCCCGTTCCAGCGGTGTATTTCTCGTGGGGACGATCGAGGAGGGACTTCTCCTGGACGGCGTGACAAATACCCTGGTTATCACGGCACTTGAAACAGGTACTCAGAATCCGCTCCGGGCAGAAAGCTCTTTTATCTGGCATCACCAAGCCGGTTCCACCGCGTCCACTTCCACTCCGACCCGTAGCGACTCCGGGTCGAATTCTGGGGCGTTGTTCTCCAGTTCCAATCCCGGGCCTGTCGTCAGGATCGATCAACCGACTCTTGGCGAGTTCGTTCCGGTTGGAGATCTGTTCGTTGTGCAAGGAACCGTTTTGCCATTTAACGGAGCCTCCATTGCGGATGTTTCCCTTGAAATCGATGGGGATGTCAATTCTTCCGAATTGGGAGGTTGGGATGCCCAAGAGGGACGCTTCTTCTTCGAGGCCGCTTTCGGTCGACCCGGACTACACCGCATTTTGGTCCGCGCCACAGATGTACTGGGTCAAGAGGGTATTCACAAGATCAGCATCTATGGCGGCGAATATCGCACTTCAGGCCATTCGATCGAGCAAGCCAGTCATACGGTTATCACCGATAGCGGGATTTACGCGATCGGAAAACAAATAGAAGCGGAGTTACCCCCCTGGGAGTTGTACAAGGAACTGCCCCTGGGAGAAAACGTGTACGGTTATAAGCTCGGTTTTCTTGGAGCGGATGTCACACTCGAAGGGATGGGACATCGGCGCCTCACCATCGATATCGACTTCGAAAAGAACATGGCTCATCTGAAGGCCACCATCCTGGACTTTTATGTCACGACGAACATCGAGGCGCGATCCGCGATAGCCTCCTTCGACTTGCAATCGCATACGTTCATTCAAAAAGCCACTTACGAACTCTGGTTGGATATCCAGAAATCTCCTGGAGGAGAAGCTGAAGTTCTGATGCACGACCAGAAATTCGACCTGGAAGGCATTCTTGTCAACGTTCCTGGTGTTCCCAGTTCCATTCGTGAGCGGATCGGCCTTTTTCTCGAAGAGTATGCCGAGAATCTGGTTCCTGAGATTCTTCGCAAAGAACTCCCGGCCCGAATGGCCGAGGAGATGAACAAGCTGATCGTGGTCGACAAGCCGTTCGTAAAGGACGTTTTCGGGGTTGAGTTTTATGTCAGTGGTGAATTAGCAGCCATCGATATCTACGAGGACAGTTGTCGGTTCTTGAATCGGTCGGGAACGATCGCTGTGAAGCCCGACGAAAATTTTCCATACAATCAGAAGGGGTTCCTCTTCACTCCCAACGAAGAGTTTCTGGAAGTACCGACACCCAAAGATCTGACTCTGGCCCTTTCCGACGACTTGCTCAATCAGGCGCTCTATGAAGGGTTCCGGTCCGGCGCCATGAATCTTCGAATGAGCGAATTGATCGATGGGCCGATGCTGGCAGATCTTGTCAATAAATTGATTCCGCTCGGATTAGAGGACCTCTCCTTCATTACCGATCTCGTCGATATCGAAGTCCGTCCTCTGGTCTCCCCGGTCTTGGTCCTGGGACACGATGGTGAGGATATCATCGCGCAGATTCACGAGATGGTCATCGACTTCTACTGGACCCCTGGCAACACCAGGCAGCTGGTTTTCAGCGCAGTGATGGACATCGACTGCCCACTGACCGACTATGTGTGGCAGGCCGATGGTGGATTCTCGATTCAACCGCAGAACCTCGAAGTGTCTATTCAGGCTGACTTCCTCTCCCATATGGATGTCCGGGTCGACGAACTGCCATCCATCGGTATTCCTGGTGGGGCGAGCGGCTTGGACGGCTTTTTCAAAACCATCGCTGAGATCGCGATGCCCTATCTGATGGCTTTCGCAGAACAGACGCCATCGGACAAAGACTCCAGTTTCAGCTCTGATAACTTCGCCAACGTAGAGATCTGGGGAGATTCCGATTATCTCTTCGTGGTGGGGGATCTGGTCATTCCTGAGGCGCCAGCGGATTATCCGATTCCGGATCTTCTGACCGGTGGACTCGGATTTGGTGTGTGCGCGATGACTGAAATCGCGGGGGGGACCCCCTGGGAATTCCTCCTCGAGCCCTATCGCCAGTTCAGGGATCGAGTTCTTCGCCATCTTCCCGGAGGAACAGCCTTCACCGCTCTCTATTACAGCGACAGTAGCGTGGTCTCCCGATGGATTGCTCGCTATCCGGTCTTGTACTTCCCGGCACTGATGCTATTCATCTCGGGTGGGATCCTGCTCACCCTGGTTTTCAATACCGCGTTGGTCCCGATGCTGATCGGTTGTCTTCTGGTCGGGTTGTTGGTGAAAGCCCTGCGGATAGAATCGGTCGAAAGTGCTCTTTCCGCGGGAAAGAATTTCCTCATGCTCTGCCGGCGCTCACAGGTTTTGGACCCGTTTGCGAGTTCTTTATACAGTCGACTCTTTTGTCCTGGGGAATTCGCCTCGAACCACGGTTGAGTATTCAGTCGGAACGTTCAAGAAACCAGCGAAGAATATGGGACTCCAGGTCCATTCGGGACGATCGGGGGAGTGGGAGCTTGGTTGGAAATCCGATGTGCCCCGATCCAGTGAACTGGATGTCCTCGACTGATGAACCCCTCGGGTGGAGGTAGGGGGCTACTGTTTCGAACGGAATCATGGGGTCTTCCACGGAGGATACGATTAGCGTGGGAACGGTGATCGAACCGAGGTGTGGCCCCACACTCATCGAACGATAATAGTGGGCGACATCCTCGAATCCGAAACGTGGGACGATGGTCAGGCTATCCCATTCGCGAAAAGTACGGACTCGATTCACGATAGAAGTTGGGGTGGGAACCGCATGGTTTTTCGCCAGGACGCAGTACATCCTTTTGAGTGAATTGAGAATGCTGTGGCGGTAGAAGCTGCGACTTCTGGAGTCCATGGCACGACCGACGGCAACGAGATCCAGAGGGGGACATACCGCTGCGACACCTTGGACTCGAGGATCCATATTCTCGGTTGCGTAGCGGAGACAGATGTGTCCGCCGACCGAATATCCCAGGAGGAATATGGATTGATATCCGGCCAGTTGGGGAGAAAGTAGCGCGGTGTGTAAATCTTCAGTTAGTCCGGCATGGTGAAAGTCGTTACCTCGATGATCCGCTCCGCGAAGTGAGATTCTTAGGCTTGAGCACGCGAAACGGTTGGCGATGGAGGCTGCTTTCAAACAGTAGGGTCTTTCCGGATTTCCCCCCAGGCCGTGAACGATGATGACCAGGGATTTGTTATCTGGAAGGTGAGACCAACGTCCAGTGTGTCGGACTTCCCCGCGAACAGGGTCGATCGATGTGGCGATCCAATCGCTGGATGGGGGAGGGCAAGGAGGATTCCAGTAGTCCCGTAAGGGGCTGAGAAGGGTCCACGCATGTCCTCTCAAATTCATCGCCAGGAATCCAGGATGATGGGGGTTCGATGTTCCGGTATGACGATAATTCCTTTGCGACGAGCTTTATGGGTTGGTGATTCAGGGAACTGGAGGTGAGTGTGTTTGAGGATGGTTGTAAGAATAATCCGCATTTCATACAAAGCGAAGGACATGCCGATACAGGTGCGAATCCCACCTCCAAACGGGTAGTAGTGAAATGGGTTGGGGCGCCCTTCCAAGAAACGTTCAGGACGGAAGACGTCGGGATCAGGGTAAATTTCGGGAGATCGTTGAGTTAGATAGGGAGACGGACAGACAAGGGTCGCTGCCGGCAATTCATAGGGGCCCAGAGGGTGAGGAGATGACAACCAGCGAATAACGATCGGTAGAGGAGGGTGTAATCGCAAGGTTTCATAGAGGCTCGATTCGGTAAATTGGAGTCGTTTACACCCTATCGGATCGAACAAGATCCCATGGGTATCGATCTCTTCAACGATGCGTGAGCGGATGGACTCCTGTCCAAGGATCCACTGGAGCGCCCAGGCAAGACCCGCGGTTGTGGTTTCGTGTCCTGCGCCCAGAAGAGTGAGTAGTTCGTCGCGAATTTCCTGTGAGGACAGTTCATCTTCCCGCCGACGTCCTTCTTCGATCAGCTTGGCAAGGATGTCTTCACGCAGATGAGGAGATTTCCCCGCATTCTGAATTTCTTGAAAGAGGATCTCGTCAATCCGTGATCGTGTCGCAATAAACCGGCCCCAGGGACTCCATGATCCCAGGTCCACGCGGAGAATCGGAAGAAACGCAAGGAGGGCAGGCCAGGCGCCAGTGGTCAGACGAGTAATCTCTTCTATGAGTTTTGAAATCTTGGCCGGGTCTTGAATCCCGAAGATGGCCCGAATGATAATCTGGAGAGTGACTCGGGTCATGGCATCGAAAAAGGAGATAGGCTTTCCTGTAGGCCATTTCCTCATGTCTTCGAGAGTGAGTTCGGAGATGAGGGAGCCGTAGGCTCGCATCCGTTCTCCCAGAAAGGGCGGATGAAGCAGCTTGCGGTGTCTTTTATGTTGAGCGCCGTCCAGAACAAAAACGGTATTTTCACCAACGAAATGTTTGAAGTTCTGGTTCGCGCGTCCCGATAAGAAGAGGACACCTGGTTCGGTGAAAATGCTTTGAACCGTTTTGGGGTCGGAAACAACGACTAGGGCGCGTTGACCGGGGAATCGTAGAGTGAACGGAGTCCCATACCTGGCATGACACTCTTGAAGAAGCTCAAGGGGGCGTGTAGCCCAATCCCACGCTTGCAGAAGAGCCGGTTTCTTGGGGCCGGGGGGAAGTGTCATCTTTGAGAATATACCGATCGAAATTCGTGCGGGCAATGAGCGGTGAACAGGTTCTATGCGAAATGATTGTCCCTGTCTTTCTGGATGGCAAGAGCAAGTCGGATGCTCGTTTCGACAAAAAGTTGGCAAAGGATTTGCCTCGGAGGGATCGATGCACCATATAAGGAATGAAGGTTGGGAAATCGAATCCTTGGGGAGGAGTCCATGTCGAAAAGGATTGTTTTGATTCTGGAAGAGTGCCGGATTTTAAGAGAAGAGTGGCGTTCCTGGCTCATGGCGGACGGGTTCCATGTTCTCTCGACATCTGACCAACGGGTCGCGCTTAGCTGGGTCAAGAGGTTTCGACCCGCGTTTGTCATCGCAAATACTCGGTTGGCGCCGATCGATGGATTTCAGTTTTGTCGTCTTCTCCGCAATCATCGAGACACTCAATCGATACCGGTTGCCTTGGTGTCAGAAGACTGGGAAAAAAGGGGACGTGTGAGAGCTGAGCTCAGTGGGGCGGTAGCTGTTCTCCAGTCGGGATTGAATCGGCACCACTTCCTGGATGAAATCTATGATCACCTTTTGATCGAAGAGGAGACCACAGGAACAGCTCGGGAAAGGCGTACATTTTTGTCCTCACTCGTGGGTTGAAATCGTTCCGATAAGGCTTTTGAGGAATGGATTGTCTGAGTATCTAGGCGTCTGAATGAATCTTTCTGGACGCGAAGGAACGACTAGATAAAGAGTAGACGGTGTGCTTGACATCGCGTGGTCTTCGCGGGTAGGGTCCGCGACCAACCCCGCGCTTCCCATATCGGGGAGGGGGGTGAACCCAAGCGGGAAGGTTCATGAAACTAGGCGAACGTTTTCACCGTTTTCTTGCCAAGCCAGGACCTGGGAAATGGGTGGTACTTTGTACCCTGATCGGAGTGATTGCGGGGCTTGGAGCGGTCCTGTTTCAGGTCCTTTCTCAAGCGGTCATGGGCGGATTTCTGGCGCGAACTACCGGATACATCCCCGGCGAACCTTCTGGAGAGCACCACTGGATTTCCGCCATGGAAGGGCCTGAAGGATTTTGGCTCATCCCACTGGTCATGGCCTTGGGCGGCTTGGTCTCCGGGTGTTTGGTCTATATGTTTGCTCCCGAGGCCGAAGGACACGGTACGGATTCTGCCATCGACGCGTTTCACAACCATGGGGGACAGATTCCTACTAGAATCCCGTGGATCAAAATGCTAGCGTCGTCGATTACTCTGGGGACGGGAGGGTCCGGGGGCCGTGAAGGGCCGATTGCGCAGATCGGGGCAGGGTTTGGCTCTCTTTTGGGTACGCGATTGCGGCTGTCGGTACGAGATCGGCGCATTCTGATGGCGGCGGGAATGGGGGCTGGTGTCGCCGCGATATTTCGGGCACCGCTGGCGGGCGCTCTTTTCGCCAGTGAGATCCTTTACAGCACCTCCGACCTGGAAACCGAGGCGTTGATCCCCGCGGCGATCGCGTCGATGGTGGCTTTTACTACCTATTCACTGTTTTTGCCCAGTCATCTTCAATTCGTCCCGCTTTTTGGAATCACTCTGGATTTTTCGCTAGGTTCCTTTCGCGAATTGCTACCGCTGACTTTGATGGCACTTGCCTTGTGTGTCGCAGGGTTTAGCTTCACGCGGATGTTTTATGGAACCCACGATCTTTTCAAGAAAATACCCTGTCGGCCGCATTTCCGCCCCATGATCGGCGCCGGTATCGCGGGTCTTTTCGCACTTGGCTTGCATGCCATGATGGCGGATGACCCTCGGGTTCTGGCTGTACTTTCCACCGGATATGGAGCATTGCAGGAATCTCTCGATGGGACGGCCGGAATGTCGATCTTGTTGCTCTTAACAATTGCGGTCGGAAAAATCGTTACGACTTCGCTGACGATCGGTTCGGGTGGGTCGAGTGGAGTTTTCGGGCCTTCCATGGTTATAGGTGGGTGTATAGGAGGAGCCTGTGGGCTGGCGTTTCAGGCTCTCTGGCCGGGATGGGTGTCAGAGCCCCGAGTGTATGTGATTATCGGTATGGCCGGCTTTTTCGCCGGTAGCGCGAATGCTCCCATTTCTACCATCATCATGGTCTGGGAGATGACGGGGCAACAGCGACTTCTGTTGCCTACGATGTGGGTTTCTCTCGTCTGTTATCTGATTTGTCGTAAAAACATGCTGTATCGAAGCCAGTGTACCACGCGCTTCGAATCTCCTGCTCATCGTGGAGAGTTTGTGGTGGATGTTCTGGCCGGTATACGCGTAGATGATTTGATGGAAGAGATCCAGGCGCGGTATCCAGATACCGTTACCGAGGACACCACATTGGACCGGATTGTTCATCTTTTGAGTGAAACAAGGCACAATTATTTCCCGGTCATGGATGCCGATAATCATATGGTGGGAATCTTTTCATCGAACGATGTCCGGTCCTATTTATATGATGAGTCCATCTGGCAACTTACCGTTGCGCAGGACATCATGGTTCCCCACGTCCTCTCTGTAACTCCGGAAGACGACCTTGGAGTCGCCTTCCGACGCTTTACCCGAAGAAATATCGATGAATTGCCAGTCGTAACACCGGAAGATCCCAGAAAGGTGATTGGTATGCTTAGCAGAAAAGATGCGATTGCGGTGTATAACGAAAAAGTCTTGGAATCGATGCAACGTCAAAATGTCGATTGAATTGATGTCAGGATTGTCGCGAAAGGAGTCGGGATGAAAGGATCGGGAAGTACCAAGCCTTTATCTGGCATGCGCGACTTTCTGCCCGCGGATATCCTACGGCGTCGGCATGTCATTCGAATTGTTGAACAGGTTTACGAGTCTTACGGGTTTTTGCCGATAGAAACTCCTGCTATCGAAAATCTGAGCACTTTGCTCGGTAAATATGGCGATGAAGGGGAAGGTCTCCTCTATCGGGTTTTACACCGACGCGACAAATTGTCACGAGCCCTCGAGTCCGATAGTGTGACTCAAAAGGATCTCTCATCCGAGGGATTGCGATACGATTTGACAGTTCCATTGGCTCGTGTCGTGGCGGGGCATCGAGGACGTATACCGAGGTTTTTCAAACGGTATCAGATCCAGCCGGTGTGGCGAGCGGATCGCCCCGGCAAAGGGCGGTTTCGTGAATTTTTTCAGTGCGACCTCGATATTACAGGCACCGGTACCGTGTTGGCGGATGTTGAGGTGCTGCATGCCGCGTCGGGGGTTCTACAAAAACTGGGTTTTACCGACTTTCGTATTCGGTTGAATCATCGAGAATTGTTGACCTCGTTGATTCGCAGGGCAGGTATTCCCCTGGAGTTGGAACAGTCGGCTCTGGTCGCTCTGGATAAACTCGACAAAATCGGAGAACAGGGGGTGCTCGATGAATTGGGAAAGCGGGGGGTCTCGGCAGAAACCGCCTCCCGATTGCTCGATCTTGCCGGCAAAAAAGTGAACGCTCAGGGTGCTGGGGTTCAGATTGATGGCGAAGAACTTGACGAATCCGGTACGGCTGCATTGGAAAGGATTCGAGAAATCCTGGAAGCCGCTTCTACCGGGCCCGCAGCGGATCATCTCGAGGTCGACCTCACTCTGGCAAGAGGGCTTGGCTACTATACAGGAGCTATTTTTGAGGTCGCTGTCCCCGATCTGGCCGGAAGCTTGGGAGGGGGAGGGCGTTATGACGGTCTTATCGGCATATTTGGAGGAGAATCGGTTCCAGCAGTCGGTTTTTCACTGGGACTCGAACGCCTATTGGTCGTTATGGAAGAGAGGGGTATGTTTCCTGAGTTGTCTACCGGGCCTGATGTTCTGGTCTGTGGCTTTCCGGATGTGCCTCACTCTTTATTATTGAAAGTCGCGATGAGTCTTCGCCAAGAGTATGCACGCGTAGAACTTTTTCCTGAACCCGGGAAAAAACTGGGGCAACAGATCCGCTATGCCGACGAGTTGGGGGCTCGAGAGGTTGTGATCGTAGGAATGGACGAGATTTCGCGAGGCGTGCTGCAGGTCAAAGATCTTTCCACCGGTGAACAGCGCGAATGGACCTGGGACCCGGACGGGTCCGCTTCATAATGCCTTTGATCTCTTGCCGTTCGTGCGGGGTCCAATACGAGAGAGAAGATTCGGCGAAGGCATCCCAGCCTTCGCAGTGTCCATCCTGCCGTTTCGAGGCGAGTCCATCGGGGTCCGACTCTCGATCGTTGACCCCCTCGGCAAGTCGACTGGGAAAGTATGAGATCGAAAGAGAAATCGGGCGAGGTGGCATGGGGGTGGTCTACCAAGTCCGGGAGATCTCGACCGGGGAAATCTACGCGTTGAAGGTTCTTCTCGACGCTCAAAAGGCCCGCTTGCAGCGTCAGGCACGTTTTCAGCGGGAGATCGAAGCACTTCGAGCGCTTCGGCACCCCCGAATCGTGACGTTGCATGATAGTGGGTGGGATGAGGAGTACCCCTACTTCGTCATGGATTACGTCGAGGGGATGACTCTCAGGGAATGGTTACAAAAATCGCCCTTGGACAGAGAGATGGGTGTACGTATCGTGGCGGATTGTCTCGATGGGTTGGATCACGCTCATCGCCTCGGGTTGGTCCATCGTGACTTGAAGCCTGAAAACATTCTCATCGATCCCGAGGGAAATGCACATCTGACAGATTTCGGTTTGGTCAAGGCGATCGATGAAAACCAGTCGTTGACGCGGACCGGAGCGGTCGTGGGGACTCCTTTCTATGTGGCTCCTGAAATCATTCAGGGACAGGGAGAATTGGGTACCCGTTCTGACCTGTTTTCGATGGGGGTCATTCTTTATGAGATCCTCTCGGAGGGCAAACGTCCCTTTGGGGGGGGGGCGATTGTCCAGATCTACCACCAGATTCTTCGGCAAACCCCTGCGCCGCCTACACGACGAACCCGGGTAGAGAGTCGCGTTTTGGATGGGATTTGCATGCGTTCGGTCGAAAAGATTGCAAGTCGCCGATACCCTTCCGCGGATGAATTCTCAAAAAGTTTGCGGGAAGTCCTCGGGGCGTCTCGCCCCTTGTCCCGATTAGGGGACGAGAATTCCCCCCGATATCAGATCCCCAACTCCCTGATGTACGGCGGTGTACTATTCACTCCGTTGCTTTTTGTTCTTTTGTGGCTATTTTTCGGGAATGACCCGGAGGGAGCCGTACTTTCTGAAGACGCGACCGTCACGGTAGAAGTTCGAAAAGCGAATTCCTTGCGAACTCGTGCTCGACAAAAAGCGTTATCAGGACGACACAATGCCGCTTTGACCCTTTTAAGAGAATCGGAGCGGCTCGATCCGAAAGATAGGAGCAGTTATGTCCAGCAGATTTATTCGTTGCGATCGATCGGCAAATACGAAGAAGCTGCCAAAGTCCTCTCCCGATGGAAGCCCGTGTCGAGTGACGAAGTCCGTTATGCGATCACCGAAGGGTTGATCCAAAGTGATCGAGGTCATTTCGAGCAGTCGATAGTTGCATACAGCCGAGCTTTAGCCATCGATCCTCTTCATGCGATGGCTTTAAGTAAGAGGGCAGAAGCTTATCGCTCTCTAGGTCAAGTGGATCTCTACCTCGAGGATCGGACTCGATGTAGAGAGATCCTCGATTCTGGACTACGTCGTCGGTTCGCTACGAGTCGAAAACTTTTAGAAGATGGGCAATGGGAAGAGGCTCATCGGCTTTTAGAAGAGTGGGTCGAGATAGAACCGAAATCTGTGGATGCACAGTTTTTGATCGGTTGGGCCAGGGAGCGGTTGGGGGATCGATTGGGAGCTTTATTGGCATGGGATAGAGTCTTGGAGAACGATCCAAAAAATATCCAGGTCCGGTTAGGACGAGCGCGATACTGGATCGAAATCGGTCAACTCCAAAATGCGGAAGAGGATTTGTCGGCGATTCGCTCTATCAAGGCCGATCCGAGTGCGAGGTTTTTGCGGCTTTCCGCGCAGTTGTCTCAGCGGCTTGGTTGGAATGAGAAGGCTCTGATTTCGTATCAGAGACTGGAAAACCTTTTCGGCCTTTCTTCCCAAGAACGCATGCAGCGGGCCAAGGTCCTAATCAAAAACAAGAAGCGGGAAGAAGCTTTGCTGGATATCGAGCATGTTTTGCAACAGGACCAGAGTAGCGGGGAAGCCTATTTTCTCAGGGGATCATTGCTTGGCGCCCTGGGGCAACAGATTCCTCGTGCAATTAAAGATCTTGTCAAAGCGTATGAATTGGGGTTTACAGATCTGGATCGTCTAGGTCTTGCCAAAGCCCAGATCGCAAGAAAGGAGAATGACCCAGAAAAAGCTTGGTCCATACTGAGTGAAATCCAGGCATCGGGGAACGAATCCGTCGAACTCCACATCGCGATGGCTGAAATTGCACGGGAACTCGAAAATCCGAGAGAGGGACTACATTTTGTCCAGCGAGCGGTCGAATCCGAACCGTATGTGGCCTCCCACCTCCGACTTCGAGGATTTTTGAAATTGGACTTGGGGATGACGGATTCCGCTTTGTCGGATTTTCACAACGCGAGAAAACTTCGTGGTGGGGATCTCGAATCAATTGTCGGGTTGTTCGAAGGATATGTGTCGTTAGGGCGGATCGAAGAGGTTCTGGGTTTCGAAAAAGAGATTCGTGGGGATATCGATCGCATGCGAATCGAGATGCGTGGTCTTGGAACCATGACGCCAGTCGAGTTGAGAAGGCGTTATCTGATAGACCCGAGGAGAGCCTCCCTAACCGGGAAGAAAGATCAGCGACCGCGATTGATTGTTTCGCCTAATGAATATAGATGGGCGATATTTCATCCGGACCAGGCGATTCGTGTCGCTGGGTTACAAGCTCTGGAGCGTTTGGGGAAGAAAGGTCTTGTATGGTTGAAGTCCGCCTTGGGTGCGGCCAAGGATGGAGGAGGCGTATCCGATGAGGTCGATCGGGAATTGACTCGGTGGATGCGTCGAAAAACCCGCGAGGGATGGGCGGAAATGCTTGTACGAATTCATCACGCGGAAGGTGACGAACTGCGGGTGGCTTTGCGTAAGGATCCATCCACGTGGATTCCACGTCTGGGGGAAGTCCTTCGCGATCCAGATGAAACGGCTGAGATCAGAGGACTGGCCGCTCACAGTTTGGCGGGATTCAAGAGCCCAAGCGCTCTGAAGCTATTGGGTGATGTTATGCGCGATGAAGACCCGTTCGGAAGTCTTCACGCTTTCGGCGCATTGTGGGGGGCGGGCTATCCTGTGCACGCATCTGTAGCGCTGAAAAAAGTGAAACATTCCGACGCTGCTGTCCGTTCATTGGCAATGCAAAACATTCCATCCCAACTTTTCAGTCCCGATGCATTGAGGAAGTTGTTGCAGGATCCGGTCGAGGAGATTCGCGTGTTAGGGGCAATCGCAATGGCTTTTCGAGGGGATTGGGGGGGAGAGTCGGTTCTTGTGCATGCCGTAGAGGGCACCTCTCAGCGATTGAACAAGCTGGGGTTATTGGGGTTGGGCGCCATCAAAAATATGAGGAGTCGTGATCTCCTCGGGCGTACATTGCGTCACCCGGCGAAATTGGTCCGTCAAGCCGCTATGCTCAGTCTTGTCCAACAAACTCTTGATGGGGCTCGTCAACTGCCCTCGGATGTGCTGGAGGCGATTCGGCACTACAGGGAGAAGGGTTGGGACTTGGAAGATCGGGTGTTTTCTGTCTATGTTCTGGTTCGATGCCTGCCGTCCTCCGAGTTGGAATTTGTGCGCGCACTGGCTAGGGGTGAGTCGGGAGCGAAAGGGCTGGAGAGAGCGGTAGCCATACGGGGGCTTATCGAGCGCGGGGATCCCTCCCTTTTCCTTTATGCGAAGAAACTCCTTGAAGATCCTGAACGTCTGGTCCGAGTCATTTCGCTTCTGGGGATCGGCGTGGGGTTGCCAGGTTTCCATACGGACAGAATTTTCGACAATGTGAAGAATTCGGATTCCCTTATTCGAGCAGCAAGCTGTTTGGCCCTTTCTCGAACTCCGGGTGAAGGAGTGAAAGAAACTTTGCTTCATCACCTGAATGATCCCGCCACAATCGTAAGTTCCGCTGCGGCAGCTTCCCTGATTGGACAGTTCTATCGACGTACTCTCGTGGTCTCGGATATTCAAAAGAAGGTACTCCGGCTACCTTTAGAAAACCGGAGAGTTGTTCTGGAATCTATATGGTCATTACTGAGTATTGGGAAGCATGAAATCAGAATGTCCGATGGAAGTCGTCCCAATGCCAATCAACGCATTCTTCTGGAAGTTGAAATGCTGGAATGGGCTCAGAAGTGGGTGCCCGATTCGGTTCGAGTCGCCATTGAACTCGCCAATCGGCTGAAGTCGCTCCGTGCCGTTACAAAGGCGAGGGGTGTTCTTGAGGTCGCTTTGCGCGAAACGCCGGAATCTTTGGATTTGAAAATCGCTCACCTGTCATTGCTGATTGGTCTCGGAAGTGTTCACAAGGCTCAGGAGGCTTTGGTGCAGTTATTGAAGCAGTTCCCTGACGATTGCCGAGTGTGGTACTGGAAGGGGATGCTTTCCCGAATTCAGCGAAATGAAACGGAAGCCCGTTCCTCATTTCTTCAAAGCTTCCGACTCGCGCCCGAGAAGAGCCTCGCCGTCAGGGCCCTCTGTCAGGGACTCCAGCCCACTCAAAAGGATCGGAAATATTGGGAGTATGTTCTTCAAATCGGTGTACGTAGACCGGAGTGGGGGAGGGTGCACTGGGACCTGGCTATCTGGCGGATACGGACGGGAGAGCGGAGCCAAGCGCTTGAGCATCTGAAAAAGGTTGCCAAGTGCAGATGGCCGGTTCCGGCCGAGGCCAAGGAGTGGCCAGAATTCGAGTCGATCCGGAACGAAAAGATCTTTCAGTCTCTTTTCCGGAAAGGGAAGCGACGAAAACCGAATCGTTAGCGGTCGGGTCGAAACGTCTCTTTTGGCCCGATGAAGGACTAAAGATCCATTTCCAGAACCACTTTTCCGAATTGTTGACGGTTGGAAACGTGTTTGTGGGCTTCCTGGGCCTGGGAGAGAGGGAAGACCCGGTCCACAACAGGATGTAACTTTCTCTGGCGAATCAATTTCCAGATGTGGAGAAGGGACCCTTTACTTCCCATGGTGGAACCGAGTACCGATAGGTTTTTGAAAAAAAGGTGACGCAAGTCGAGATTGACTGCGTACCCGGTGGTGACACCACAGGTGACCACACGACCGCCTCGGCCCAGAATCTTCATGCTCCCGGGCCAGGTGGAAGCCCCCACATGTTCGAAGACGATATCGACACCGTTTCGTCCGGTGATTTCGCGCACCTTGGAGACCCAATCCGGTGTTGAATAGTTAACGGTATGCACAGCTCCAAGTTCTCGAGCCTTTGTTAACTTGGGTTCGGATCCCGCAGTCGCAATGACGGTCGCTCCATAGAGACAGGCAATCTGTACCGCAGCGATTCCGATGCCCGACCCGGCCGCGTGGATAAGGACGCAATCTCCGGGCTGGATTCCGGATCGTTCAACGAGCATTTCCCACGCTGTCAAGAAAACAAGGCTGATCGAGGCCGAATCGGTATGTGTCATGAAGTCAGGCTTAGGGATCAGATTACTCGCGGGGACCACGGAAAACTGCGCGTAGGTTCCATCGCATGTTTCACCGAGGATCCCATAATCGGGACAGAGATGATCCTTTCCTGACAGACAGGCGGAACAGGAACCACAAGAAAGGCCGGGGCTGATCACGACGGGGTCACCCGGAGAAAAATGAGTGACGCCGGGGCCGAGTTTGTCGACAACGCCAGAACCGTCGGATCCTAGTATCATGGGTAAGGGTGACGGGTGGCCTGGGATCCCCTTGCGAATCCAAAGGTCGAGGTGATTGATCGCGGATGCGTGCATGCGTACTCGAACCTGACCGGGACCAGGTTCTGGGGTAGGAATTTCCGAGATCTGAAGAACCTCTGGGCCGCCGTGTTCATGAATGAGTATCGTCTTCATCGGTAAAAATTTCCTGATTTATGGGGGCTGAGGAGATCCTGGTACGAGCGATTCATGGAACGTTGGCGAAGATCCCAGTGGAGAGATCCGAGTTCATTCTGAAGTTGACGAATTCTGGATGGGCCGATCTTTTGTGAAAGAGGATCGTCCTGACCGGATAGAAGTGGGGAGACAAGAAAGAACAGAAGAAGGCCCCGAATCATCGTTTGGCCTGAGATCGTTCGCGTAGTAGCGCCTGGATGCTGGAGAGTAGTTCCTCGGCTCGAAGGCTCTCCCCGGTAGAAGACGCACGGTATGGGGTTTGAGAAAGACAGGCCAGTATGCGAGCGGAATGGGTGGCGCTACGGGCCAGATGCGCAGCGATTTCCACATCGGGCAAGAGAGAGCGGGGAGCGACTTCGCAAAGAGGAAGGAGTTCTTTGAGCACCTGAACCGATTCCGATGCGATTCGTGACGGAACGCGGGCCGCTTCCTCTTTTCGGGATTCAAATAGACGGTTTCGGCTCTGTGAAGGATCTTCCGGAGGGTGTTTCCAAAGGTCGGAAAGGCGTTCGTAAGCGATGGCATCTTCGCGGGAACGTTCGAGTAGGCGGTCCCGCAAACTCTCGAGAGATTCCAGGGAGGATTCTGGGAAAGATTCGGGTTTTCGGTTCCGTGTTAAACGAGCGACCTTGATGGCGACGGCCGCAGATAGAGCGGCGGTGGCCGCGGCGGCAGATCCTCCGCCGGGGGAGGGAGATGAAGAGGAGATCGCGTGAAGAAGGGGCATGAGAGATGCGTAGGGATCCGCGACTGCCATGTCAGCTAAACGATTCTCAAGAATGCGACTTGAATCGAAAGAAGGTAAAAGGAGTTCGTTCTTTACAATCTCGAGAGTTGCCTCTCTCGGGACAAGGCCGATCAGTTCCCCTTCACACCCCGTGATCCCCGCGGATAAGGCTCGATCGGTGACCGCGCGAAAGGCCTCCAGAATCCCCGTTTTTTTGAGGTCAGTGAGATTCATGGAAACCTGAACCTGCTGTCGAGTTGCCAGCGGAAGCCCAAGAGCTTTGACGCCGGGGAGGCCGCCAGACGACTCTCGTATTTCACGGGCAATTGTTCTCGCGAGTTCAAGGTCGGTCGTATCCAAATTAACATTGAAAGCCACAAGAAAGGGGCGGGCTCCGACTACGATCGCGCCGGATTTGGGTGTGGGCAGAGGGGGGCCGTAGTCGGGACTCCAGTCCGTATCCGTGGACATTCTCTGGGCAAGACCTTCCAGTCCGCCTCGACGAATTTCGGCCAGTTCCCGCCGTACCGGATGAGACGCGGAGCGGGCGTACAGAAAAACCGGTGTACCTAGATCTTCACCAATTCTCTGGGCGAGATCTTTGGAGATGTCGATGACCGAATTCATGTCGATCCCGCTCACCGGTACGAGAGGAACCACATCCGCGCTGCCGATTCGTGGGTGAACTCCTTCGTGTTGCTGTAAATCGATAGATTCGACCGCGGTTGAAACCGCTCGGTAGGCCGCACGTAGAACCGCATCCGGGTGGCCGGCAAAGCTGAATACCGCGCGATTGTGGTCCGGGTCCGATTCTTGGCCCAACAGGTAAATCCCAGGAACAGAAAGGATCGAACGGGTGATTCGTTCCAGAACACGTCGATCTCTTCCTTCGGAAAAATTGGGTACGCACTCCACGATGGATCCGCTCATGGAGTCCTCCTGACACCCTCAGAAACAACGATTTGGCCCCGCTTGATCACCGTATGGACTCGATTGGACGCATAGTGATAGGGCAGATAATCTGAACTGGGAGCGTTCACTACTACCAGATCTGCCTGATATCCGGGAGCAATGCGACCGTGGGATCGGTTCAGGTCTAATGCGCATGCGGCATTGCGAGTGATGCCCGCCAAAGCGGCATGGGGACTTAGCCCCAACTGAAGGCATGCAAGTGTTGTGATCATGGGCAAAGACTGAGTCATGGAACTCCCTGGATTAAAATCGGTGGCCAGAGCGATCGGCAGTCCCGCTTCATACATGATTTGTGCGGGAGCGTATTTCTTTTTACCGAGATGAAAGGTGGTTCCGGGAAGGAGTACGGCAACGACCGAACTACGAGCCATTTGGGCAATATCGTCTTCTGGAATCTGTACGAGGTGATCTGCGCTTGTACATTCAAGTTCAATGGCTAAACGAGCTCCGCCGGTAGAGGCCAACTCTTCAGCGTGGATTTTGAGAAGCATTCCGGCATCTTTCGCGGCGAGGAGGATGCGCCTGCTCTCTTCTACGGAGAATACTTCGTTTTCACAGAATACGTCACAAAATCGGGCCAAGTTCCGTTCCGCGACGATGGGAATCATCTCCTGAATGATGAGATCGATATATCGGTCTCGATCGGATCGGAATTCGTCGGGAAACTCATGAGCTCCCATAAACGTGGGGATCAGATCGATCGGATGGATCTGATCGGCTTGGTGGATGACTTCGAGACTACGCACTTCATCGTGAGTACTCAAACCGTATCCACTCTTGGCCTCTACCGTGGTGGTTCCCATGAGAAGGAATTGATCAAGCCGCTGAAGTAGGAGATCGAGCAGGTCTTCAGTTTCCGTCAATCGTAAGGTCCGTACCGAAGACCGAATGCCTCCACCTGCTCGAGCGATATCCTCATAGGAGGAGCCCGCGACACGCATAGCAAATTCGTTTTCCCGGGTGCCTGAAAAAACCGGATGAGTATGACAATCGATCCAGCCAGGAAGCACCAGTCGGCCGTGGACATCCAGAACCCGAGTCGCGGAGAATCTCGATTGCATCACAGAAGTGGAACCGACAGCGACAACGGTTTCGCCCTGAATGGCGACGGCTGCGTCGAGAATTTCTCCCAGATCCTCCGTTTCGGAACCACATAATGGACCCGATGGACCCTTGTCGAGCGTCAGGAGTGTTCCTGCATGAATCAATAAAAGATCAACGGACTGTTTTTCCGGGATGATCACTCCGTACGCTCCATTCCGGGTATCCGAACAGAGCGTTGTTGGGCGATCTCGAGGGCCTTGGGGTAGCCCGCATCGACATGGCGAGCTACACCGATTCCAGGGTCGTTGGTTAGAACCCTCTCTAGACGACGGGCGGCCTCCGGTGTACCGTCCGCAACAATCACCTGGCCCGCATGAAGTGACTGACCGATTCCCACCCCGCCTCCGTGGTGAAAGCTGACCCAGGTCGCCCCGCTGGCAGTATTGAGGAGAGCGTTGAGTATCGGCCAATCGGCAATGGCATCGGATCCGTCAATCATCGCTTCGGTCTCTCGGTTCGGGCTGGCCACCGAGCCGCAGTCGAGGTGATCTCTCCCGATTACGATGGGTGCGGAGATGAGTCCATCAGCAACCATTTGATTGATATGCAGTCCAAAACGGGCCCGTTCGCCGTATCCTAACCAGCAGATTCGAGAGGGGAGTCCCTGAAATGCGACTTTTTCGCTCGCAAGCTGAATCCATCGGGCCAGAGATTCGTCCTGGGGAAACAGTTCAAGTACCGCACGGTCGGTCGCGTGAATGTCGGCTGGGTCGCCGGACAGGGCTACCCAGCGAAACGGTCCCTTGCCTTCGCAAAAAAGAGGACGAATGTATTCGGGTACGAATCCGGGAATGTCGAAGGCATTTTCCACTCCCTGGCTTTGGGCTTGACCCCGAATGTTATTCCCATAGTCAAAAACAATAGAACCCGCCTTTTGAAGGTCTAGCATGGCTTGGACGTGAACGGCCATGGATTGTAGAGAACGTGCAACATATTCTTCCGGGTCTTCTTCGCGTAGACGAGCGGCATCGACGCAGTTCAGCCCACTGGGGATATATCCAACCAGCGCATCGTGAGCACTCGTCTGGTCGGTGACCAGGTCGGGGGTGACGCCTCGTCGAACCAGTTCCGGTAGAACCTCGGCAGCATTGGCGAGTAATCCGACAGAAAGAGGCGTGCGGGAACGACAGGCTTCCTGGACTTTGGAAAGGGCATCATCAAGAGAATCAGTCATGACGTCGAGGTAGCGGGTTTCCAGGCGACGTTCGATTCGGTGGGAGTCCACTTCGATGGCAAGCATGACCCCGGAGTTCATGGTTGCCGCAAGGGGCTGTGCTCCACCCATGCCTCCGAGACCCGCTGTGACCAGAAATCGCCCTTCGAGAGATCCGCCAAAGTGTTTCGCCGCTGCAGAAGCGAATGTTTCATAAGTTCCCTGAAGAATCCCCTGAGTACCGATATAGATCCAACTGCCTGCGGTCATCTGTCCGTACATGGTCAAGCCTGCCTTTTCGAGGCGGCGGAATTCGTCCCAGTGAGCCCAGCCGGGTACCAGGTTGCTATTGGCGATGAGGACTCGGGGAGCATCCGGGTGAGTGTTGAAGACTCCTACGGGCTTACCGCTGGCAACGAGAAGCGTTTCGTCATCACTCAAAGTGGAGAGTGTATTGCAGATCGACTCGAAAGCCTCCCAGCTTCGGGCTGCCCGACCTGTGCCCCCGTATACGACAAGAGCGTCAGGATTTTCCGCCACTTCAGGGTCGAGGTTGTTCATCAACATGCGGAGTGGAGCTTCAGTAAGCCAACTCCGACACGACTTTTGGGGCCCTCGGGGGGCGCGGATGGTCCTGGGTTTGGAGGACATCATGAGTTTCGAACATCCTTGCGGTGAAGGTTGGGTAGGAGGAGAAAGGGAAAAAATCCGTAGCTGTTTTTCCCCGAAATCTGCGGGGTTGTATCGAGGTCGCTGAGAGAAGCGCGTACGTTGCGAATACCATAGGCCGATTCGAAACTGCCGACCAGTCGTTTTTTCCCGGCATCGAAGGGGAGGCGGTCGAAGCACGGTGTCGAAGGGACTCGGCACGATATGTTACGGGGTTGGATCATGACTTGCTGAAAGCGTTCAATCCACCGAATCGGCCCTCGATACAAGATGGAACAGATCTCCGGGATGTCTCGTCGAAACCAACGGTCATACTCCAGCGTCGGGCCGTGTTGTTTCGAAGAGGACAAGGATTTCGGGGCGATCGGCAGAGGACTCATCCGAAGATAACTCCTGCGTAGCCGACGAAATTATTCGGGTCGATGTCACCGGTGACCTCGGCGCTTGTGGTGTAGTGGAGTACGGTGCCCTGGGTGCAGCCGAGATCGCGAACGAAAGAAGTGACGCCAAGTAAAGGGCCGGGACTGCATGCGTTTCTGGAGGACCGAGCCTCGTCAAGAATGGATTCGCATTGCAACCGAGTCAGGATCTGAAGCATTCGAGGGTCGTTGATCTTCCGTACCCAGTCGTGGGCCTGACGGCCACGTCCATGGGAGATGAAGTTGTAATTCTCGCCGTAGTGAGTCAAGTCGGTGGTAGCCACGACCAGGGGAGGGTGAGTGTGAGTTTTGAACCGGGCGGCAAGAAATTTCCCCAATTCCTTGGCGGCGGAAGTGGGGGGGACCATGATGGGGACAATCCGTGTGTTGGGGAAGAAGTGGCGAACGAAGGGTATCTGGATTTCGATGGAATGTTCCTGGATGTGGGCTTCCGTATTGATGTCGAAATCCAATTCGGATTCGCGCAGAAGCCCGGTCCAGTCGGGGTCGATTTCGACCGAACCCAGAGGGGACTCCCAGGCGGATTCATCCCAAAGAGTAGGGATCGAAACACCGGGGACATGGGTCGATCCGAGTAAAAAGAGAGTGTCCGGTCGATTGGATCGGGCCAACGCGTGGTAGACGGCGGCCATTGTGAGTCCAGAATACATCCAGCCCGCGTGAGGCACGATCCCCGCCTTGGGAGTTAATGGGGAGGAGGTAGGGACCAGGGAGAGGGCACGATCGAGGAGTCTTTCGATCGACGCACGGCACTCCTCGGGATCCTGAGGATACCAGCGAAGACGAGCGAAAGTGGCGGGACGGACCATCGATTGGGTTTCGATTATCCGTTTACCTGGTGAAGGCGTCAATCCGACGGGTGATCGGGACTCCGAATTTCGTCCACGTTTTCGTCAGGACTCGGTTTCTCGAGGATCGAATCGTCCGATTCCGTTTTCTGGGCTTTTTTCCGTGACCTACGTTTACGTCGTAAGCGGTTTTGGCGACGTCGATCGCTTTGATCTGACGAACGGGCCGTTTCAGGGGAAACGATTTTTTCGATCCGGTCGACGAGTTCACGGAGCGCGAGGAAGCGGTTGATGGAGCGACGTCGGTCTTTTTGGCACCGGACACGTATTTTCAGGGGGGGGTAGTGTAGGACGACGCAACTTGCGGTTTTATTGATTTTTTGTCCCCCGGGACCGCCTCCCCGAACGAACTGTTCCTCGATCATGTTTGGGTCGATTTTCAGGCGCTCGATACGCTCGATTAATTGGGTCCGTTTTTCAGGGCGGACATCCCAAGGTTCCTGAAGATTCACTTCTTCTTTTGATCTCCTTGGGACGTATCCCGCTCGTTTTCAGACGGTGGACCCGTGGGTTTCTCACGGACCGCTTTTTCGGCTGCCTCCAGGAAGGATCTATCGTTCACGGACCAGTTCAAGCCGGGTCGAAGCGAAGGCCAGGAGGAGTCCGTGAGGGCAAACAGAATTCGGCTCCAGTAAAGATCTTCACCGCGAATCTGACCCTGTTTGATCAGTCGGGTGAGATCTTTGATGAAAATTGATATATCGGAATCGGAAATCTCTTTCTCGAGCCAAAGTCGGACTTTGGCTTTGACTCCACCCAATGGGATGGTTGGCGCGCCAGAATCCTGTGAATCCTTACCTCCGCGCAATTTGGGGCCGTCGTCTTTTCGGATGCCTTGAGGAGGTGAGGGAGGGGGAGAACTCTTTCCTAACTGTCGGAGCCTTTCCATTCGGTTCAAAAAGTATCTGAATGAAGGTTTGAAACTCGGACCCGGTAAAAGTTCGGTTTGCATGGCCCTGTCTTTGTCCCAGGCACCCGACTGGGGCTCGGCGTGGTCTCTTGGCTCGGAGGCGCTTCGATTTCTCTTCTTGTTATCACCCATATTTAACGGGGCCGGCTTGTCGATTCGGCCAAGACTTTTCTTGAACGACTTTTCCGTTTCCGGCGAATTTTTACGGTTCTGTCCTGGCGATCCTTTCGTGCCAGGGATTGGGCCTTCATGCTTTTTCGTAAGCTTCTGCACGGAAGATCGGGGCATCTCCTCGGCAAGCTTCTTCTCATGAGGAGTTTCTAGTAAAGACTGCGATTTGGAAGGTGAACGTTCCTCCCTTGGGGATTGAAGCGGCGGAAAGCCTTCTTTCAATTGAATCCGCTTGGCGAAGTCCTCAATGTGCCTACGACTTTCCTTGTCCGCGGTGCCTCCGGGGTTTTCAGATAAGCTCCCTGCGCGGTAGATGCCGTAACTGAAGTATTGGCGGACAGAGAATGGACCTGGACGGGAGGAGCGAGGGGGTAAATTCCTCTTGCTCTTCGATGAATCAAGTTTAGGGGTGGATCTATTTGCTAAAGAATCTCTCCTGTCTATATCTTCTTCACTTTTTTCCGCGTTACTTTCTTCGATCGAGTCATTTTGAATTTCCGTCGATTTTGGGATAACGACAAAAGAGGTGTGGGGGGAAGCTATCTGCTCCTTGATGGCGATCCGAACCATCTCCTCTCGAATGGAATCTTTCGGGTCGGATTCCCAGAGTTTTTGAAGGTTTTCGAGATGTCGGGAGGCCCAAAGGGGTGGGATCATGTCGAGATGCTCAGCCACTTTGGGAAAAAATATTTTCCGGCGTTCCCGGAATCGTCTGTTGGCATGAATACCGTTCAAAGTGATGGTTGTGAATGTTTTGGGGCGATCGGTCCGATACTGACCTGTGATGAGGATCTGTTCGCCAACGAGTAGTTCGGGAAGGGCGTTGCTGCATACGTTGCGGACTTCGATGTCGCCGAAATCGATGTGGAGATTCGTGAATGCGGGTATGGCCAGTCTGTCGAGGTGTTGGATCAATTCCTTCTCGAGATCGCTCTCACCCGAAACGACCCATGCGAATCCGCGCGATTGGCGTGCCCATTCTCTCAAAAGGAAGGTTTTATCCGGGGAACCGAGGGCGAGCACATGGGTGCGAATCGTGGAGTGAGTGACTGAAAGTGGGTTGAGATTACGGAGATCATTGGGAGAGTTCGGTTCGCTGCCGGTTATCAGGATCACATCGAGCGGGGCGGAACGGTTCCTGGCGTTAGACGAGTAAATATCTTTCAGGGTATTTACATAATGAGTGGAGCTTTCTGGACGTGAAGTGTTTTTGATCAGGAATGTGCGAGCATCTTGGATACTTTGTGAGGTGACCGGGACAAGTTTCTCTTTCCACTTTCGAGCGATCGGTCCGTTCACAGTCAGGTTGAAATGGTCACTCGACTGAAGTTGTTCGAGAACTGAAATCAGAGCTGTTTGGACTTTGGAAAGAGAGTTGGCTGTGTGTTGGGAAGTGTCGACCAAGAAGTGGATGTGCCTTGCCATGGGGATCCGCTTGTCTGAAAAGCGTTCGGGTGTAATCAGAAGAAGGAAAGTTCCTTCGGGCTGACCCTCTTCGCGATAGGTGGCTAATTCAATTCCAGAGTCACGACGGGGCGCGTAGTATTCAATCTCAACATCACGCTGGAATCTTTTATTTTGGAGGGAGACGGTGCCGCTGAATTTATAATCCGAATTTCTCGCTTCGTGGCGCAGGATATGCCCACTGGTGCAAATGGGCCGAAGGATTTTGAAAGGGCTGTGAATCCGCCATTTGAGTCGAAAATTCTTTTGAATACCCAGATTGTCATAATCCCCGTTGGTGGGGTAACGATATCGGACTCGACCGGCCCGGTAAGGAAGGGTTTCGACCCATTCCATTTCGATCGATACTTTCTGTTGGGGTTGAATCGAAGCGAGGCGTACCTGGAAAATGTCAAAATCGGGCTCTTTCTGGAGAAGGGCCGCTTTTTGATTCTGCTCTCGAAAAGATTGGTAGAGATTGAGAGCTTGCTCTCGCTCCAATACTTTTCCCTCCAGGACCTGACCGCCAAACTTCGCCCGAAAACGTGTGATGACTGCACCCGATGTTTTTTGAAAGAAATAGACGGCCTCCAGAGGGCTTTTTGAGGGATTTCGAAATATCTGGACGATTTTGGTGTGGGCGATCTGGTACGCAATCTGAACATCGACTTTATGGTCGACAACGGTAAAGTCCGTGCCATTCGGTCCGGCAGAACGGATGGTTGCCGACATAACCTGCTGTGTAAAAGATAGATACAGGAAAGCTATGGCGATGGGGGCAAGGAGCGTTTTGAGTCTCATGATGTCATCTCACGGTTTACGGATCGTGGAACACAAGTATAGACGCTGAGGAAAGAGAAGAGTTCCAAACGATTGTAAGAGAATTTTTGGCTTCTGCGTTTTTGTCGCCTCGGATGAGTACTAAGCAAAACATTTCAATTGCTGGAATAATATGGGGTATGGGCGTGAAATTAATTCTTTTCGATCTAATGGAAACTGTGGTCGCAGATCCATTTGAAAGGGTATTGCCCGGTCGTACTGGAGAGTCGCGCGAAACACTTCTTGCCTGGCACTCCTCGAATTCATGGATCGCCTTTGAACAGGGACTCCTGGATGAAAGCGGGTACATGATGCGAATGTTTCACACCCCAGGAGTCGCGTCCTATTCGGAAGAGGAATTTCGGGAATGGATGCTGAGTGGATACCGTTTTCGTAGTGGAATGGAGGCGCTACTCGGGCGATGGAAAGGAAAAGGGATCCAGATGTCGGTCGCCAGCAACTATCCATGCTGGTGGCGTGTGGTTCGAGACGAACTCCGATTGAATCGATTCTTCGTACAATATTTTGTCAGCTGCGAAATGGGCATTCGGAAACCGGACCAGGAATATTTTCGAAAGATTTTGTCGGATACTCAATTCAAACCTGAGCAGGTGGTTTTTGTCGATGATCGAGAGGAAAATGTTCTTGGGGCCGACAGATTAGGCATTCGAAGTATCCGGTTTCGCTCGGCCGAGCAGTTACAAAGGGACCTTGAGTCCGCGGTCTCATCATCTCCAACTCGGAGGTGAATTTGAAAGTGGAGTCGGTACGTCCGCATTCTACTTGTTGCGATCGGTGAGCTAATTCCGGGTCGCATATCCTCCTGAATGATCTTTCAGGGACTTTGTTCTCGAAGGAAAATTGTCCCATGTGGCTTCGAAACGGATCCATGGGGGCTGTGAATGTCCGGAGGATTGCGCGGAACGGGAATAGAGTTCACATCAGGGTTCCTGAAATCTGTCGCATTCTATATCATCTGAATACGATGACATGGAGGGAGATTCACGCATGAGAAGGTCCAATTGTTCTGCTGTTTTGCTGTGGGGGCTGATCAGCCTATTCCCCGGAACGCTGGTGTACGGATTGCAGGGCATGGGGGCCAAGCCGCCCGCCCCTCCACCCGAGGAGATTCAGCGTTTGGAGGACGGCGATCCCCATGAACGTGAGCACGCGATCGAAGCTGTCATCAAAGGGGCATCCAGGTTCTGGGGTCCCATGATACAGGAATTGCGTACCCGCCAAAGTGGACTGTACATGGATTCAGTGGCGCAAGTCCTGGCGGGTAGCGGGAGCAAGGGCGTTGCCCAACTGAAGAAAATGCTTCGTAGCAAAGAACCTGTAATGCGTCAGGTGGGGGTGATGGGTGTCGGGTACCTTGGTGCCAAGGGAGCTCGCTACGTGACCTCGCTGGTGAAAATCCTTACTCGTGATAAAGAAAAGGGTTTGCGAATTGTTGCGGCCCTGGCGTTGACTGCCATCGCGAAAGAAGGTGGCCCCAAGGTGGCCAAAGTCGTTTCTCGTTATCTGTGCGCTGCCATGAAGCGAGAGAAAGACAAGGATGTGCAGGCCGGGATCATGGATTCGATTATGCGAATCGGGTTTCCATCCGAGGATGTGCTCGAATTACTTGAAAGTCGATTGGAAAACGAGGAGCCCTTCGAGCGAGGAAAGATTGCTCGAATGATTTGTGATTTTGAATTAACAGAAAAGGTGCTCACCCTCATCGAAAAAGCTCTCATGGATCCAGATCCCGAGGTTTGGATGCCGATCATGGAGTCTCTCCGTGTCAAGGGCCCCAAGGCCAAGGCCGCATTGCCGGTCCTTTTTGTCTTTCTGACCAATAAAGAAAAATCTTTTGATGCGTTAGTCGCGATCAACTTGATTACCGAGTTGGAGTTCAGCTCGGCCGAAGAAGCTCAGGCGTGGTGGGATAAAAAGCAGGCCGAAGCCGAGAAGAATGAGTAGGTGAATTGCCTGTAGGTGGCGACCGAATTCAGAGTTCTCAAGGGTGGTACATCATTTACGATACCGAATCGGTGGTGGATGGATCGCTGTTATCTCGGACTGAATTTGCAGGTCAGGATTTGTCTCCAGAGGAGGCTCTGTCGAAAGAGCAGGAGAATCGTCTGGAAGCGAGTGGAGGACGGAGTGACTTTATTTCCGTCGGCTATCATGTGCCGGTGTCAATTTGCTTGGCAGCCGCCGATAAGGATTTTCGCCTTCGCAAGTTGAAAGCTCTCGGAGCGCCCGACCACGATCCGATCCAGATGGTGCGCGAATTCTGGGAGGTGGTGGAAACCACCCGTACGATTACCCTTGTCGACTATAACGGCCGTTCGTGGGATCTCCCGCTTCTGACCCTTTCCGCCTTCCGGTTTGGAGTCCCGTGTCCAGTCTACATGGGGGGAAGCGGTCCAAGGAGTTTCCGGTATCGTTTCGGTGAACGTCACCTGGATTTACACGATTGGCTATCCGGCTATGGCGCAGCTCGCTGGCGTGGGGGATTGGATCTGCTCGCCAAGATGATCGGTAGGCCGGGGAAACTGGACGTCCACGGTGATCAGGTAGGCACTCTTTACCTCGAGGGAAAATTACAAGCGATTTCAGATTATTGCCTTGGCGATGTGCTCAATACCTACTTCGTTTTCCTGCGAACAAGGGTTTTGACGGGCGAACTGACGATAGAAAGAGAGCAAGAGATTGTCGCGGATGCTCGCTCCTGGCTGAATGAGCAATCCGCTCGGGATCCGATACTGGCCAACGGCATTCGGACGTTTCTCGACTCATTTGGTACCTGGAACCCGACTCCGTTTGTCTGATATTCGAGGTAGAAAAAAAGGCCACGCTCGAGTGTCATCCTCGGCGTGGCCTTTTCATCGCTTGAGTGGCGATTAGCGGGTAAGGCCAATCGTGATTTTTTCACTTTTCCGAATAATACCAAGCTCAACGGTTTGGCCTGACTCGATCGCCTCATAGGCGACTCGAATCTGTTTGATCGAAGTCACAGGCGTGCCAGAAATAGTGCAGATAAGATCCCATTTCTGGAGGCCGGCCCGATGTGCCGGGGAATCGGTGATCACTTCGGTGAGAAGGATGCCTTGGTCTTTTTTCAGGCCTAACTGAACCTGGAGGACCGGTTCTGCTTTGTGGCCGATGAAACCTAGCGCCGTGTCTTTCCGGTCTTGAACCTGGTCGGGCGTGTGAGTTTGGGGTTCGACGGTTTTGGGGCGGTCGAGTCCCTCCATCATCTTCTCTTGTAGATTCTTTTGGAGTTGTTCGAATCGTTCCTTTCCCTGGGATCCTAATCGCTTGCGCATTTCCTCGACAAATTCCCTCAAAGCCTTATTTGAGGGGTTGTCTGGATTGTTGAAAGGAGCGGTGAAAATCCGCAATCCGCTGGATTGGTTATATTTTTTGAAAAGTTCCATGTCCTTTTGCTTGAACTCTTCTTCGCCGGAGAATTCAAAGGATTCCCGGACAGGACCTTGGTCACCAGGGCGGACGACCTCGCCAGTAATCCGACCATCCTGATGTTTGGTGAACGTATAGCGTGTATCTCCTTCGTTCCAGGACCGTGATTGTTGCCCGCCGCCGAAACGGAAAGTAAAAGCTTGGTTGCCTCGGGGCATGGATTGACCTTGGCCGGGTTTGTAGTCCCGAAAAAGCCGTTGCAATTGTTGTTGCATGAATTTTTCGATTTCTTCCGGATTTTGCATGTCGAGGAGGCGGTTCGGGTCCATGTTGGGAGTCGCTCTTCTACCCGTGGCAGCGACGGGTTTTCGGGCCGACTTTTTGGACGGCTTCGTGTTCTTTTTCAAGATCTTGGCGAGCAATTTTTTAGCCCTCCAGGAGATTTCGGGATCATCGTTCTCGATGGCCTTCTTGAGGTGCAGGACCGCGGGGGGGCCTATCGTCATGAGTTTCTCACTCGCCGCTTCACGAACCTTGTACTCCGGGTCGCCTAGTTGCTGGATCAAAGAATGAATTTCGGGAGCGCTGGGTGGTGAGGCTTTCTGATCGGTTCCTTCGTCAGCGGTCAAGCTGAAGGGAAGGATCAAAAGAGCGGAAAGCCCGATGGCTAGCCGAATTTTGGAAGTGAACATTGTTTCGTTCTCCTCTGGAGGGTTGGTTAAACTTTCGTCGAGTTCGATCCCAGATGATCTGTCGCCAGAATGAGTCCGGCCGTTTACTTGGGGCTGGAGCCGATGGTTACCGAGAGTTGTAAGGACTTTTTCTCCCGACGGACGGTGAGTTGAACTACCTTCCCGGGAGGACTTTGTAAAACAAGTCGATGCAGAATGGAGAGGCGATCCACTTCTTCGCCGAAAAACCGTTCGATATGATCGCCGGGCTGAAGGCCACAAGTCGCGGCAGGTCCGCCCGGTACAACTTTTTCGATGTAAATTCGCTCGTAAGCTCCATCTTGTTCGGTACGAACCTTGCAGCCGAGAAATCCTCGGCGTACATGTCCGTGCTCTTTGAGATCCTTGATGACCCACTTCACGGTATTGATGGGCATTACGAAGTTGATCCCTTGGGCTCCTAAGGGGCTCATGGAACTCCGGTCTCTATTCAAATGTTTTGTTTTTTCCCGAGGAGAACTGTCTTTGGCGAGAGTCCCAAGACGTTCGAGCAGTTCGCTGAGATTCTCGGTGTTTCCGCCCTCCGACTTTTGCTTTTCGATCCACTCTTTCAGTTGGCTCCACAATTCTCCCAACTCACTGGGCAACTGTTTGTCACGCGAAAGGCGTTGAAGCATAGAGCCGACTCTGTTCATGGAAGGAGCCCGCCCAAATGTGGAAGCGACTAATCCGACGCATTCCCCGCGGAGATTGGAGACCAGTCCTCCCGAATCACCTGGATTGATGGTGGCGTTGGTCTGGATCATTCCAGTGAAGTCGTTCGTGCCATCATGGATGACTCGTTCGAGGCCTGAAACGATCCCGGTGGATACCGAATGACTGAGGCCGTAGGGATTGCCGATAACGATCAAAGAGCGACCGACCTGGAGGTGGTCTGAATCGCCTAAACGAGCCGATGGCAAAGGCTTCATGGATTGGACTCGAAGCAAGGCGATGGAAGTGATCGGGTCGAATCCAACGACCTCGGCTTCGTGGGTCGTCCCGTCTACGGTGAGGACCTCGATTTTTCGGGCTTGATCGAATCGGTAGCCTACGGTCGCTATGTGCCCTTGATTGTCAACGATGACCCCTGCGGAACGGACTCGGGTCGTTGGTGTCCACTCGGGAACAGGGCCTTCGATGACCTGAATCGGCTGGTAACTGGTAATCGCCACGACCGAAGGCCGAAGGCCTTGGATTATCTGAACAAACGTATCCTCGTCGGAAGATGGCTGGCCTTGTTGGGTAAAGGCCATGTGGCTGACGCAAAAAAGAAATATTCCGGCGATTGTAATTATTCGTGAACGCATGGCGGTTACTTTTCAGAAATCGAGGCTTACGCTACGGGTCGTAACGTGAGGTGTACTGTTGATGGAATAGATATCTATGCCCGGTTTGCGGTGTGAGGTGCTGTGCGCGTGCCGCAACATCCCGATGGTGGGTACAGGGACCCGAGGAGACTGACTCACGGCCAGAGTGAAAGGGTTGGGTTTACTGTTGGGCAACACGGGCTGAGAGCTTGGAGTCGCGGGATTCTGAGCGATCTCGGGAGATTGCGAGTTGAGATTCTGTCCTTCTTGCAGAAGGCCGATACAGATCGCCAACAGGAGAGCGGCCGCCGCGGCGTACGCCGAACGTCGCCAGAATTGGCCAATGGATCGGATTGAGGGTTTCCGATTTTGACGACGAAGATGGGCTTCTTGGGCTATCCCCGTCTGTACGGCCGAAAGAATCTTTTTTTGAGTTAAAGCGGAGATGCTGGGAGCAGACTCAGAACTGGAGGCCAGCGCTTGCATGGCGTTCTGAAAGCGGTTCGTTTGGTCCTGACAAAGACTGCACTGTTCGACGTGGAGTCGAACCTGTTCTTGCTCCGAACTGTCCAGGTCGAGGCCCGCGTAGAGTGGGAGCAATTTTTGAGCTTCATTACAATTCATGACGATCGTCCTTTATCTGTGGACTGGGGATCATTCGTTTGGGAATGAGTGCCCAGTTGTTCCCATTCCTCCATGAAAAGCTGGCGAGCCTTGTGGAGACGCCAGCGCACGGTGGCATAGTTGGCGCCGACGATGTCGGCGATTTCTTTGCAACTTTTTTCTTCAACGTTGCGAAGAACCAAAACGGTTCGGTATAGGGGGGGGAGTGAGGCGAGAATGGAGTGTATCGTTCCGCCTATTTCTTGATCTTCGAGGGCTTTTTCTGGCGATTGGTGTTTGCCATCGAGGTCGCCAACCTGGTCGAAGGATACCGATCCTGATTCCACCCGGCGTTTCCGCAAATGATCGATAGTGAGATTCACCACTATCCGGTGTAACCAGGTGTAGAAGCGGGCTCCTGGGCGAAAACGGTCCAGGGATTGGTACGCCTTGATGAATGCATCTTGAGCGATATCCGTGGCATCTTCGTGATTGCCTAGGATCTTGTAGGAAGCCCAGTAGGCCCGATTGGAGTATCGTTCGACGAGGACAGCATAGGCATCCTCATTGCCTTGCTGACAACGTTGAACGAGTGGCCAGTCCTCGAGTTCTTGTAGAGGGCGGGGCATACAATCAGCTTCAGATGAGCGAAACAGGTCAGAAACCCGTTCGAGTGGATTTTCCGTCAAAACGATCGTGGCACAACTCATTGGATTATAGCCAGAGAATGAAAGAAAGTGGCGAACCGGGAATCGTTCCGTTCGAGTTCGCCACCATCGGATTTAACGTCCGCCCAGCAGAGTGTCGATTTCGAGGGTTTCCCCTTTGCGCAATACAGTGAGTTTGAGAGTTTCACCAGACTTCTTGGATTCAAGCGCAGAGGAGAGATCGGAAACCGAAACGATCGGTTTTTTGTCGATGGCCAGGAGGATGTCCTGGGGGATAAGTCCGGCTTGATCCGCCGGACTTCCTGGCTTGACGCCGCCGATCACAACTCCTTCCCCTTCGGGAATTTGGAGTTGGGCTCGAATGGCCGGAGTAATGGGTCGGATGGAAATCCCCAGAAAGGCGCGTCGCGGGGTGGCGAGTTTGCTTTTGGCGGGTCGTTTTCCGGAAGAAGGAATCTTCTTGGTGCCTTCGAGCAGTTCGTCCAGCATTCGGTTTATCTTGTCGTCGCGGGGAGCAGATTCGTCTTTTTCGGGTCGGTTCTGCTGACCTTGATTTTCCAGCATGCGCTGAAGGGTCTCCATCATGTTCCCACTGTTGGGACCTTTCTGGCCGAAGTTTTTCTTGAGGTTTTCGGCCATTTTTTGCATTCGCTCGCGGTTTTGAGGATCCTTCATCATTTCCTGGTAACGTTGCATCCCTTGTTCGAGGAGCTTGCGAAGTTGATCGCCTTGAGGACCTTCCTGGTTGCCGCCAAATTGCTCCATGAATTTTTTGGCTTGCTCCATCATCTGTTCGCGAGCTTTGGGATCTTCGAGAAGTTTCTTTAGATCTTCCGGACCACGCAATTCGATACGAGCTTGGGGGCGCGGAAGTCGCTTGGGGGTGTTGCCAGGTCGGCGGATACCCCGAAGCGTACGGTCCAGGAAGCGGTCCATCTCGTCGCGGTTTGCCGGGGTTTGAATCCGCCGGACGGTGGAGGAAGCTTCACGTTTTCCGAGGGTCACTCTGACGTTGACCTTCTTGTTCTGGCGAAGGAGTGTCATCTGAATCTGATCGCCAGGCTTATGAGATCGGATCGTGGAAGACAAACTTTCGTATCCTCGAACGGTTTGGCCGTCGATAGAGAGGATCACATCGTTTTCGAGTAAACCGGCGCGGTCAGCCGCGCTGTTGGGGTGAACTCGGGTCACCTTGGAACCGGTGCCCTCGGGAATATTAAGAATGATTCGAGCGCCGTCGGAAAGATCTTCGAGTGAAACACCCAGGTATGCGCCCTTGGCAGCGGGACTGGGGATCGACCTTGGGCGATTCGTTGGGCCCATGCGTCGCTCGATTTCGTGGAGAAGGTCTTTGCGAATCTCCTCGAGCTTCTTGTCGAGTAGTTCGATGAGTTGGCGCTGGAAATCTTTAGAGTCTTCCTGTTGCGCAGTGGCGGTTCCGAGGCAGATGGTCAAAAGCAAGGTAAGGCAGAAGGTAAACGCTCGCATGGTCTATGGACCTCCCGTTGGGGTCGATTGGATTCAGTAGTCCCCGCTACCGTGAATGCGCCAAGCATTGTTGGGGAGGGGGAAGATTTAGATTTCTGCCGGTAGATACGAGGGGACCGGACCGGTGTTTGTGGTTTATTGGGTAACTTATTGGAAAGAATGCCTAATCTCGGGCCAAATGAGGGCGAGATCTAAGGTTTCAGAGAGAAGATTAGGTAAAAGTTAGGTCTTCGGAAACAAATTTATAACCAAGAGGGGGGGCGACGATATTCCTTTTCAAAACAGTGCGAGGTATCGACTCCTTCTTTTCATCGGATGGAGGCGATTTCTTGGACGGAAAATGGAACCAGCGAGATTCCGGGCGAAGAGTCCTTATCTCGTTTTCGCTCATACCCTTCAGTATGGGGTCGAGTCCGAAAAAGTTTGACTCCTCGGACTGCCCGGTGGTAATGTCCTCCCGCTTGCCGGGATAGCTCAGTCGGTAGAGCAGCGGAATCATAATCCGCCTGTCGGGGGTTCGAGTCCCTCTCCCGGTACCAGTTCGACGAAAACCTCGCCACGGCTACTTTTCGGGTGAGGTTTTTTCATGGCGACATTTCTTATGTGAATCGTGTCCTCTCGAATAGTCGTGGATGTTTTGAGTTCGTTGGTGAACATCTCGGATGTTGATCGGTATTCATCAATGACCTCCTCGTCGGATTCCCAATCATAATTTTGACCTAGGTCGTTGGATCGATTGAAACGAATCGCTACACTGTCCGAACTTTATGGTGGAGAAAATAATGGAGCTACGTGAACTCGATCTTTCCTGGCAGGAAGTAACCGATCGGCAGCTGGCCGAAAAGATTCGTGGTCTGACCTCGTTGGTGCGTCTAGATCTCGGGTACGCCAAGGTGTCTGACAAAGGCCTCAATCACTTGAAAAAGTTGACTGAATTGGAGGAGTTACTTCTTCATAGCACCCAGGTGTCCGATGTCGGGCTGGAACACTTGGAGGGACTTTCCAAGATTCAGTTACTGAGTCTTTCCAGAACTCGGGTTACCGATGATGGGATGGAACGGGTAGCCGGATTTTCCGATCTGGAGTGGTTGGTTCTTAATAACACGGACGTGACTATTCGCGGGTTGATGAAGCTGAAGGGGCTCCAAAATCTCCAGATGCTCTATCTCTACGGTATCGAGCTGACCAAAAACGCGCTGCAAAGGCTGAATAAAGCGTTACCGAATTGCAATATCATTCAGTGATCTGACCCGAGCCCACGGTCCGTTCCGCAACGGAAGAGTTGGGAGTCCAAGTCGATGGGTCGGTGGATTTGTAACGCACCTTTTCCCGTGGTCGTTCGGGGCAGAAAATCCTCTGGTCACATTGGGAAATTTGTCCCGTGAGAGATCAGTCTTTCGGGCGAGTGAATTCTCGATTGCGCCCACGGAGCGCTTTCACCAGAGGTACGGTTTGCTGAACACCGTCGATGGTGACGGTGATTTCGCCCTTTTTGATCACCGAGGCGGCCAGTTTCATGCGACGGACCGTGCCGTTGGGCAGGAGCACTCGGATCTTCTGGATGTTCGGTTTGAATTTCCGTTTGGTGTGGCCCGTAATATTGAGACCCACGCCACCTTTTTTCTTGGGGAGTCCGCGGCGCGCAATACTTTTTCCGCTACGGGTCGCTTTGCCAGTTTGTTCACACCTGCGTGCCATGAGAGAAACCCTCAAGTTTGAAGTTTTTGAAGAGCGGATATGTTAGGGAGGAGTGAATCGAACGTCAAGAGTCAGGGTAAATCTGTTCAACGTTGGGTCGAAAGGTACTTTCTGCAATATCCCATCGCCTTCAAGAGGCGATCGTCCGCGGCTTGTTTTTGGCTTGTCGCTCGCTCCCAGGTCTGAAGTGCCGATTGAAACATCCGAGTAGGATCACGATTCTCGTCCCGGTAAATGAGGCCCTTCTGGAAGTAAGACCAGCCTAGAGATTGTTGGATATTGCGATTATTCGAGTCGATTTCGAGTCCATGAATCAAGGAATCGATGGAGTCGGCAAGATATTGGAGGGCTTGAACGGTATCCTTCGAGATTTGGCTGGCTGATAAGGCGAGCCAGTACTGGATTTGCCCCAAACGGTTCCAGTACGAAGACTTGTCCGCTTCGATGGAAACCAGCTTGAGTAACTCTTTTTCAGCATTTTTAAATGAGGGGAGAGGGTTTAGGCGTTGGCTTATCAAATATTGGCCCCACTGGAAATACACGTTGCCTCTTCCCTCATGGATCGGTTCCGGACGACCGCCGGCCTGGAGTGCGCGGGTGTAGTCGTTAATCGCAGACTCGAACATCGGGACGGGACGCTCGCCCTTCTTGAACAACTGAATGCCCCGCTTGACGTGGATCTTGGCTCTCAGCAGAAGGGCAAGGTCGTTTTTGGGGTTTTGAGCATCTCCGATGATCGGCTTCAATAAATCGATGGAACCAAAAAGCGAATCCAGGTATTTCGGTCGATCGTCTAGGGGCCCATGTTCTGCCAGCAGATCGAGCACCTGAATTTTGAAAAACTGGGCATCTGGGTTGGGCGCTGGGAGTCGATATCGTATGGATAGTTCATAATCCGACAGCGAATCCTGAAGTTTTGACAGGGTGGACTGGGCTTTCAGGTCGGCTTTTTGGGCAAGATATTGGTGGAGTGTTCCACGCAAAAGGTAGGCCAGGGGCGCTTTGGGGCGGAGCTTGATGGCGTCACGTAAATCGTTGAGGGCGTTCTTCCGAAGAGTGTCAGCAAGCGCTTTGTCGGGGATCGATTTGAGCCAGGAAATTCGGATCCACGCCCGCAACGTTAAATGATTCTTTTGTAAGTTAAGGTGTGCCGAATGGGTTCTCGAAAGCGCTTGAGTGATATCGGCGATCGCTTTCCGATAAGCGTCCTGCGACTCCTCGGAATTGCTGGGCAAAAAGGTTGCTAATTTGAAATAGGCGTGGGAGCGACGTGACCAACGAATCGGTTGTGTTGGGTCATCGGCAATAATTTCGCTCAATTCCCTGATGCCGGTCAGGAATTCCGGAACAATTTGATCTCCTTTTTGTGGGGCCAGAAAAATCCGGAGGCTGGTGAGTTGATCCTTGATCGCAAGGGAACCGCGATCCGCTTGGTGTCCCTGGAGGGCTAACTGAAATGCCTTCGAATACTTTTTCGTCAATCTCAAGAGCCGAATCATATTCTCGTAGGATTCTTCCAGCGGAGGAAAGAAGCTGAGAGATTGTTCCATCTGTTGAATCGCCTTCTCGTGATCACCAGAAAGCATCGCAACAATACCGCGAATACAAAAAACCCTATTCGAAGATAAGGCGGACGGGTTCTTTGCAAGAACCTCTTCGAGCCTCTTGTGATAGAGAAAGATTTGCTTCCTTCGGGATATCCAGTTTGGATCGAAGTCCTGTGGAGAGCGCTCTGGATCGATACTCATGGAGAATTCGAGTCGGCGAAGGTTGGACCGAGTTTGCATGACAACCCATTGATACAGAGCCATGGGGTGGGCTGGTTCCAGTTCAAGTGCCCGCTCAATTCGGAGCATGGCTTCCTCATCATGCATGAGGATCCGTTCCAAACGGGCGAGAACAATGTGAGGCTCGGCGAGGCGTGGATGGGATCGCATGACATCCCCGCAGGCTTTACGGGTTTTGATCGCAAAATCATCAAGGGATTCGTAAGCGCCTACGCGACGGAATTGATGTGCCGATTCCAGGTAGATCTTGGTTCGTTCCCTCAATAGTGAAGATATGTTCTGTTCGGCTACGAGGGCTCGCATGCCGAAGGAAAGTATAAGAGCCGTAGCCAAAGACAGAAGGCAGGTGATGATCAAGGGGATTCGATGTCGGCCTAACTGCCCCTTGAAAAGGGTCCAGCGGGATGGCGCTGTCGCTACGATCGTTTCGTTGTTGCGGAAACGATTCAGATCCTCATGGAATGAACTGGCAGTGGCGTATCTGTTCGTGACGTTCTTCTCCAGCGCTTTCAGGCAGATGATTTCGATTTCTGGTGGAAGGTCGGGTTGTAATTTCCGTAGGGGGGTCGGCAGTCGGTCAAGAATTTGAAGACTTAACACGTTGAGCGTTTTGCCACGAAAGGGCAGTTCCCCTGTGAATATAAGGTACATCAATACACCTAATGACCAGACGTCCGTGTGAGCTCCCAGTTCGTTACTATCGCCACGTATCTGCTCGGGGGCCATATAGTGGCAAGTCCCGAGTATTAGGCCCGATACGGTCAATTCGTCCGTGTCGTTGACCCATTTGGCCAACCCAAAATCGGTAATCACGGGATGATCATCGTGGTGTATGAGAATGTTGGCGGGTTTGATGTCCCGGTGCATGATTCCGTGAGAATGAGCGTGGGACATCCCGGCCAGAATGTCGCAAAGCAGGTTTAGCTTGCGTGAAAATGACAACTGTTCCAGGTGTTGGTCCAGCGGCTTCCCCTCAACAAATTCCATGGCAATGAAAGGGATGGTCTCCTCTTCAGAAGGGTCGCCATCCCAACCCAATTCAAAAACTCGAATGATGTTGGGATGTGAAAGGCGTGCGGCGAGAACGCCCTCCCTTCGGAATCGCTTCTGAACGACCGGATTGGTTTCAGGGTCCCGAAGTATTTTAAGGGCCAGGTGCCGGTTGAGTTGGGGGTCGTAGGCCTTGTAAACCACTCCCATGCCGCCACGACCGACCTCTTGAATCAGTTGATAGCGGCCTAAGCTAGGGGCCAGGGAGACTTCAGTGACGAATTCATCGCTGGAACGTTTACAGCGAGGACAAAGAGCAGAAGGATGGCTATGGAGAGTTGCGTTGTCATAGGGTGAACCGCAACGGGAGCAGGTCGGTGTTCTGACGCGGGCTTCCTCGAGAATGGACATGCATTGTTGCATCGAAAGAAGGCCACTCTTCATCCAGATCTGTGCCAGACTCAAAACGGGGCGTCCCTGGGCGCTGGCTTCCTCTTGAGACTGGATCGCTTCATCGTGTTGCGTTTGGGTTATGAGGGCCATTTCTCGGGCAATAGCGGCAAAACGGTGGTCAAGAAGCGGATGAACAACCGTCTCTTCTGTTTCGTTTCGATGAGCCTCTCGGTTATTCACATTCAGAATCCAGAGAGAGGTGAATGAAGGGGAAAAACGCTCTATTCCAGAGAATATCGGAACAGTTTACGTTATTTCCGGATTTCGTTCGAAGGAGCTTCTTCCGCAAATATAGAGAATAGTGATCGAATGGCGTCCATTTTGTCGGGGCCGTCTATTGGGGCATTTACCTCTACACGCGACGTTAAGAATCGTGAATCGTGGGTATACTGAATCGATAGCGCATTAAGTTTTCTCCTCTATTTAACGAAGATTTTTCAAGGATCCCCATGATCGTCGATCGAAGAACGCTGGAAAAACAGGTTGGAGTGGACGCGGGAACGGCACTTCTCGTAGCCGTTGGAGAAGCGCAGCGTAAAGAAATTTCAGGCGAACTGCGGCTCGAGAATTACTCGGCGGAAGAGAAGTATCTCGATGCGACCCTTTCCCGATTTGACCGTTTGATCCCATCGGATGGGTTGATCGCTCGTTATGGTGGACGACTTGTAGCCCTCTGGTTGCCAGCGATGTGTCAGGAAGAGGCGGCAAGTCTTTTTCTTTCGATTTGTAGTGAAAGTGACAGGTCACTCCGGGCCGGGGCCGCCTGGGCAACGAGGGGAAGTTCCAGAATATCCAGGGAGTTGTTGGATCGTGCCGATCGGGCTCTGGCGCGTGCGGCCGAGGAGGGTGGATGGGCCGTTTGGGAGGAAGAGTTGGATCGTGGGCGACGGCGAGCTGACCCGCTCGCGGGAATCTTTTCTGCCGAGCCCTCACAGACCTATCGAAATACCCGTTTGTTGTTGGAAGTCGTGGAGGAGGTCGCCTCCGCCCGCGACTTGAAGGATTTGCTACCCGCTTCACTCGATAGAGTTTTGGGAGTTTGCGGTACTCAGCGCGCGTTTTTGATGTTTGAGGGAGATGGGGGGGAATTGGACATCGCGTTGGCGAGAGATTGCATGGGGCAATCGATCGAGATCGTTGAAGAGTATAGTCGCACAATTCCCAAGCAAGTTTATGAGACGAGTCGAACTGTTTGTCTTACCGAGCGAGAGCGAACAACGGGAAAACCGGTCGTGGCTTCCAGTATCGAACATTTTTCGCTTCGCGCCGTGTTGTGTGTCGCTCTGGAGGTAGGGGGGAAGTGTATCGGTGTCCTCTATACCGACGGGCGTTTACCGCAAGAAACCTTGGGGCCTGAAGACGTGGCGTTCATCGAGGCGATGGGGCATCAGGTCGCGCTGGCGATCGAGAATACTCGCTTGGCTGAAAAGGAGCGTAAGCGGTTGGAACATCAGGTGACAGCACTGCGTCAGAGTGTGCAAGGTCATCTGATCCTGGGAGAGCACGCCAGCATGAAAGCTCTCCTGGACCAGTTGGCGGCGGTGGCTCCAGGAGAGTTGACCGTTCTGATTCAAGGAGACAGCGGCTCAGGGAAAGAGACAATCGCGCGGGCCATCCATGCGCAGAGTTCTCGTTCCGATGGGCCGTTTGTGGTTCTCGATTGCGGAGCGCTTCCCGAGTCGCTGATTGACGCTGAACTCTTCGGTCATGAAAAGGGCGCTTTCAGTGGGGCAGAAAGTCAACGAAAAGGGATCTTGGAACTGGCATCCGGCGGAACTCTATTTTTGGATGAGGTGGCGGAGCTGGGCCTCGAAACACAGGCGAAACTGTTGCGGGTTCTTGCTGACGGTTCGTATCGGCGATTGGGGTCCGAAGAGACCCTTTATCTGGACGCGAGGATTCTGGCCTCGAGTGGATGCGATCTGAATGCCCGGATCGAATCGGGTCTATTCAGGGAGGATCTATTTTTTCGACTCAAAGTAGTTGAAATCCGAATCCCTCCGCTGGTGGATCGAGGTCGGGACGGATTGATCCTCGCTCGACATTTCGCCGAAGTGTTTGGGAACAAGCTGATCGCGGTGGATGCTGAGCGTTCTATTCGTGCCCACGATTGGCCAGGAAATGTTCGCGAACTTCGCCACCGGGTTCAGCGCGCAGTCACATTTTCTTCGGGGCCGTATCTGACCGCCGCGGACTTTGGTCTGGATGAAGCGAAGTCTGAATCGGTTGATCTAAGGCAAGCTCGTGACGATGCTAAGAGAGAGGTGGAAAAGGACTTTGTGCGCAAGGCGCTTTCGAGTACGGATGGGAATGTGACTCAAGCGGCCCGGGAACTGGGCCTGAGTCGTTCTCGGATGAATCAACTTCTCGCGGACCTGGAGATCGATCCCAACGATTTTCGTTGAAACGTATTTTTTCACCGAGTCCATGTCGAACGTCCCAGTCCACTGGACAGGAGGGGAGTAACCTCGATGTCCGGTGGAGTGGGTCGGTGGGTCGGAATCTCTCTCTTTAGAACTCCTCCGGGGAGACTCGGTCCACAAGGGCAATCCAGTTGGAAGTGGTGTGGTTATGAGATCGCCGATGTACTCTGGCTGAATCTCGTGTTGACCAGTAGCAAGGCGGTCATGATAGCGAGCAGGATGGTACTGTAGGTGCCCGCATTGGACTGAACGATGCTTCCGTTCCCTTTTTTCCACACGGCGTGGCCATTCTCGATGGAGAGGAGGGCGCCCTCGGAGGCGGAGAGAGTTCCGATCTCGATCAATTCGACTTTTGAGGGATTGTGCGTGAGGGTACCGATCACTTTGCCGTGCTTCGGATTGCCTTCATCGCTTAGGGTCGCTGGGACCGACTTCCCAACTCCCGGACTTCGGTCCGTGTCGATTTCTTTGATCTGGTTGCCGAAGGCGAGAAGGGAGATTACCAGGTAGAACGTACAGATCAAAATGGCCAGCTGATTAACGAATTTCATCGGGGAATCCTTGTGAAAATGGGATGATTGGCTGAAAAATAGTCAAAAACCCCCGAGATTTGAGGACACGGGTCAGGGCGACTCAAACCTCGAGGGCGGAATGAATGTTACGGCATGGGAAGGGCCATGGGGCCTCCTCGGAAGAGCCAGTTGAGGAGATAAACGCAATCGGTAAGGGTTACATTACCGTCGGCGTTCACATCGGCGGCGATCCGGTCGAAACGAGGGTGCATCGATCCCATGTAGAGGTAGGTGAGGATGTTCAGGGCGTCGGTGACATCGATACGCCCGTCCCGGTTGACGTCGCCACGCAGGGCGCGGACGACCTCGAAGGAACCTCCTTCGGCCCATTCGCCGGTGGCCGACGGTGCGGTCCGGCCGCGGGAGTCGACGACTCGCCATTCCCAGGACGAGCGGCCCGCAGTCCAACCGGAGTTGAAGTCGATTCGGGCCCGGACTCCGTCGCCTCGGTCGAGGGCCGATTCGTGGATGCGGATGACGCCTCGGGCGTCCTGAACCCGAACCTGCAAGGCCAGTTCTGAGGCTCCACTGATTCGTCCGGTGTGGAATACTGGCATATCGGCGATCACGGTGACGGTCTGGTTGAAGGGGATGTACGGCGCGTCGGTAGTGCGGCGAATCGAGGTAGGAATCGCGTCCGGTCTCACTAACCCGTTGTCTACCGGGGTGCGATTGAACCGGGACCTACTTCGGCGAAAGGACTGAAGGGTTATTTGACGGTCTTCCAGGAAGAGTAAGAGTCCGATGTCACATCCGCTCGCTGGCGTGGCGGTTGCGAGACAGGTGACACGATCGGCATCGGTGACCAGAAGGTCCAGGAGATGGGTGAATGGACGACGGTCAGAGACACCCCTCCACTCTTCGCTTTCGGGTACGGATCGGCCGTTGGCATCGACTCGCAGGCTTTCGATGTGAAACCCGCGAATGCGGTCGGAGTTGGCGGTGAGACGATATTCGCTGTGATCCGCGTCGTAGCTAAGGTCGAAATAGGGAAAACGACCGGCGGGAATGGAAGTCAGTTGAGTCGCGTTGCCGATGGAGATCGATCCTCGTCCACTCTGTTCGAGGGTGACCACTTTGTGACCCTGAATCTGCGTGATATTGCCTCTGGGGTGAGTGATGGCATGGCGGAGTGCGACGAGAAAATGACTTTCTCGCCTATGAACACTGTCATTTCGCGCGCCGGCGGCCACCCGAATGGGTCCGGTATAGCGGTCTGTTTCCTGGTTTCTTTCCTCCACGGCTAACATCTCGGTTGGACCGAAGAGAAGGGTTTTCAGTTGCGGTCGGTCCGAGCGGTTGGTTTGGGGAGTCAGGAGCGCGGCCAATGCGTAGTAGCCGTTGGAGGCCACATCGTAGTAGATCGACCCGGTCAGCAGGTCGTGTCTCTGGACCTCTTGCGGCATGGGGCGGTCCTCGGAAGGATGGTGCCCGACCAGGCGACTTTTGAGTCGGAAAGGACGCCCTTCTTGTGTCTGGTTGGTCCAGAAGACACGCCAGGAACCGCTGCGTGACGAACTGGGGTGATCTTGTTGGAACACAACACGAGGTCGGCTTTTGAGGCCCGAGTCTTCGCTGATGACGAAGGATTCACGAAGCTCCGCATTTCGGTCCCGGTCCATGGGATGATCCCAGAAGTACCCCTTGAGTGTTCTCCCGTTTTCGATGTACACGACGAGGGTGGTACGGTTCCCATAAGCTGCGGAGGGTTGCGTCTCGTCGATCGATTCGCGGTACTGAACCGGTTGGCCAGTCAAGGTCGGTCGAAGTTCGCGCCAGGGATGCATATGAGGCAATCCTTGCTCCGATATCGTTGCCACGTGGATACGATGGAGAAGGGAAAAGGTCATCCTGGTGTTGCTGTGAGGGGGGATCGGTGTTGTGGCGTGTGTGGAGGAGGGCAGGCGACTCCATTCGGGCATTTCAGGGGTCGAAGGGGACTCGGGTGAAGACATTTCTGTAGCGCCGATCTGTCGACTGTAAAAGACCTGATACTGGCCAAGGTCGCTGTTGTATACGATGGCCGGTTCACCTTGCACTTGACCCGGGTCCAGGTGTTGGCGTCTTTGAACCAGAAGGTCGGTTTGAAAACGGTCTCCCCTTCGTATCAGGGATGGATCTCCCGATAGAGCGCAAGAGAGTAGAAGCAAGGAAAGCACAAAATGTCCGACTATTCGGGTCTGTTTGCGGGGAAATGATTTCATCATGACGAGTCTCCAGAAAAGGTAATCTTGGTTCAGCCGACCCTAATGCAAGTGCCATGCCGATCTCGGCTGAATATTCTGGGGCGTCGTAGAGGTCTGGAATTTAAGGCTTTATAGATGCGGAAGTCTCTCCGAGGCCATGAATTGTGGGCGAGTGACCGTGGCAGGTGTTCAGGAATCCTGTACGGTTGGAGGCAACCCGGTTTCCACCTTTGAAAAACTCGGAACGTTGAGGGCGTTTTAGGACGTCGTGAGGCTTCAGGATTCGTGATAATGTTTCAGCCACGGAATGGGGCTGAAAGAACGCAACGGGTGAATATCTGGAGAAAAAGCGATGAAACGTTTTCTTGGAATCGGGTGTCTTACGGTTTTTCTTGTGGGTGCCCTGCTTGTTGTTCTCGGGGTGCAAAAACTCCCGGAAATGATGGACTTGGCGCTGGAAACCGTCGAGGAGGAGA
>JASMLP010000157.1 GCA_030748635.1 Planctomycetota bacterium | reverse complement strand
TCTTCCCGCTGGCGGCCTTCTTCTTCCCGCTGGCGGCCTTCTTCTTCCCGCTGGCGGCCTTCTTCTTCCCGCTGGCCGGCTTCTTCTTCCCCCTGGCGGCCTTCTTCTTCCCGCTGGCGGCCTTCTTCTTCCCGCTGGCGGATTTCTGCTTTTTGCTGGCAGGCTTCTTGCTAGTAGACTTTTTCGATTTCACTGTCGATCGGGTGGGAGTAGATTTCTTGGATGTTGATCGAGATGTTCTTTTTTTGGCCATGGTGAGAATACTCTACGCTGATAAAACAAACCGGATAGCGATACCCATACCGCCACTGACACAAAGAGTCGCCAATCCGTTTTCGGCCTGGCGGCGTTTCATTTCATGAATCAGAGTCCCCGCAATGCGAGCCCCTGTCGCTCCGATCGGGTGCCCCAAAGCGATGGAACCGCCGTTGGGGTTCACACGATCCTCCTCAAGATCCATTTCTCGAAAACATGCCAGAACCTGGGACGCAAATGCTTCGTTCAACTCGATGACACCGTAGGCGGACGTCGAGATTCCTGAGCGTTTTTCCAGAGTACGACAAGCAAGGACCGGCCCGATCCCCATAATGGCGGGATCGACCCCAACGGTCGCACTTTCGGCAACGGAAGCGAGCGGATTCAATCCGTGAGAACGGACAAATTCTTCGGATGCCAGGACCAAAGCGGCCGCGCCATCGGTTATTCCTGAGGAATTCCCAGCGTGTACTGTTCCTTCCTTTCGAAAAACCGCGGGTAGCTTTCCTAGTTTGTCCAGGGTGACTCCGGCCCGAGGATGTTCATCACATTGGACAACCAACGCCTCTTTTCGTTTTCGGGGAACGGTGACGGGTACGATTTCAGACCGAAAACGTCCCTCCTCGATCGCCTCCTGACAGAGTTCCTGACTTCGAAGAGCGTATTGATCCTGTTCGAGACGAGAGATGGAGTATTGATCGGCCAAATTCTCCGCGGTTTCGCCCATCTTCAGATCACAAAGAGGGCAGTGGAAACCGTCTTTGTACATCCCATCCACCATCACACCATGACCGAGTCGATAACCCGTTCGAGCCTGGTCGAGGAAAAAGGGAAGTCCCGACATACTTTCTGCGCCTCCAGCGACGATGACTTCGCAGCGGCCCAATCGGATCCGGTCGGCTGCCATTTCGATCGATAGCAACCCCGATGCGCAAGCTTGATTGACGGTGGCTGCGGGGGTGTTTTCGCCGCACCCAGCCCGGAAAGCCACCTGCCGGGCCATATTGGGCCCACCTCCGGCCTGACGTCCGTTTCCAAAAAAGAGTTCATCCACCGCGAGAGCGTCGATGCCGGCTCTTTCAATGGCGGCTTGAACCGCGAATACACCGAGATCGACCGCGGAGAGAGTCTGGAAGGAACCGAGGAACTTTCCGATCGGAGTCCGGACTGCGGACAAGACGTAGACGTTTCGTGTCAACGGAATTACACCCCTTGAGGAAGGCGAGATTGTAGCAACGGGAAAGAAAACCGACAAGAAAGAGGCCGCTGTTAACCGTAGGCTTCCTTCAACGTTTCGGCAAAGAGTTCGGCCATGTAATCACCAAGTTTTTCATTTGTAGGGCCATAACCATCGTCATAAAGAAAGTGTTCAAGCGCATTCCCCATTTCATGAGCTGATTGATAGCGATTCTCCGGATTCATCTCCAGAGCATGCATGATGATATCTGATAAGGACTCAGGTATATCTGGCAGAAGCTTGCGAGGAGGAGGGATCAGGTAATTCTCCATCCGGTCGAGCAATTCAGAGGAATTTTCAGCATCGTAGACCCTTTTCCCGGTCAAAATCTCGTACCCGACGAGCCCGAGACCGAAGAGGTCACTACGAGGATCGGTGCCCTGAAACCGTGCCATTTCGGGGGCCATGTAGGCGTACTTCCCCATGATGACATCGTGTTCGTCAGGAATGTTCATGGTCAAAGCTTTGGCGATTCCGAAATCGGCCAGTTTTACGACCCCGCCAAACTGAACGATAATATTGGAGGGCGTGATGTCTCTGTGAACGATCCCGAGGGGATTCCCCGACCGATCTTTCTTTCGATGAGCATAGTCGAGTGCGCGGCAAACTCGACTTATGATGAAAGCGGCAAGATCTACGGGTAAAAGTTCTCCCATGTCCCGCAAGCGCTCGGACAGTTTGTCGAGACTCTTCCCGAAAACATATTCCATGACGAGATAGATCTGCCCATCCTTCTCATCCAGGTGATATACCTGCAGAATGTTTTCATGAATAAGGTCCGCTACGAGTTTCGCTTCGCCCACGAAAAGATCTAACGTTTCCTCATCTTCCAAGAGAGAAGGCAGGATGGTTTTGAGCGCCACGGTTTTTCGAAATCCGGCGATCCCTTTCTGCTCCGCTAGATAGACCGCTCCCATCCCTCCCTCCGCGATCGGAGAGAGGATTCGGTAGGCTGGATTTGCGCGGAATTCTTCCAAGACAAAAGACTCAGGAGATACACTGAAAAAGTAAACTGGAAGAGTAGGGGGGATGAATGACCTTGTCCACCCCCTCAGGCAAAACAAAGGACTTCTCACCTTCTGGGGACTCGGCTAACAATATGACCGGGCAGTTCGGGGCGATCACCCGGATACGTTGGATAGTTTGAAGCGCGCTGTATTCGCCGCCTAGACTTTCCTGAATGAAGACAATGTCCTGATACTTATGGAGACAGATTTCCAACGCCTCTCGCCCATTGGATGCGACGGTCAGGTGATTTTCTCCGAAATACGTCGAGATTTCATCTCTCTCGGTCGAGGACTCCATGACCAGCAGTAGGTCTCGATGGAGTGGGGGCCCGCCATCCCCCCATTCGACCGGCGCTGAAGAGGACGAACCGGGCTGGAGAAAAACTTTTCGGGGAAGATCGATGTAGAAGCAGGTGCCTACTCCCGGTTCGCTTTCGACGCGCATTCTGCCTTCGTGCTTGAGTATCACATTGTAACTGACCGATAGACCGAGTCCTGTTCCCGGAGTACGACTCTTTCCGATCGCCCCCTTGGTGGTAAAAAAGGGTTCGAATATTTTATTGAGATGTTCCGGCTTGATCCCAGAGCCGGTATCTCGGAAAGAGATCTGGACGAGATCTTCCGACGCCACAGCGTCAATGGACAAACATCCGCCGTTTTTCATCGCATGAACAGCGTTGATGATAAGGTTCAGGAAAACTTGTTGAATTTGCCCGACATTGATGGGGATCAAAGGAAGAGGGGATATATTCAGTTCAAGACGAATCGAATTCGTTTTCAACTCCTTCTCGACCAGAAGGAATACATCCGAAAGTACCTCTTCAATACTTGCTTCAACTCTTTCGGTACCACTCCCGCGACTGAAGCTGGTTAAGCTATCTGTAATTTCCTTGGCCCTTGTCATCTGCTTCAAGACCAATTCACGAAACTTATCAAGACCAAGTCCTTCCCTGGATCCCGAAATCTGAGCGAAACCCATCAGGCTTGCAATGATGTTGTTGAACTCGTGGGCGATTCCTGCTGCCAGCAAACCGACGGAAGCCATTTTCTCTTGCTGAGTGATTTGAGATTGCAATTCCATCTGGCGAGTGATGTCTTCTGCCAGAACGATTCCACCTGAAATGTTGCCTTCCGGATCCAGCAGGGGCACACCCTTTACATTGAAAAAAGAGCGAGGACTGGAGACATCCGGGTAGGGGACCGAGTTTCTTTCGAAGGGATTTCCGTCGGATAGAAGTGCATGAATTTCTTGTTTCAATCCGGGGAAATTCTCGTCGATTTTGGAATCCTCTCCCTGCGAAACGTCGAGGAGACGGTTACCGTGTTCGTTCAGTTTGAGGATGTGGCCCCGTTCATCGATAGTACAGATCAAGATGGGTGAGCGATCGATAAGGGTCTGAAGACTCTCCTGACTCCGACGCAATTCCCTTTCCAGGCGTTGACGCTCAGTCACATCGCGAATAATCGACTCTAAAGTCCCTTCGGATTGACCCTCACCGGGGACCATTCGACTGGAGATAGAGGTGACAAGTTGCTCTCCCCGAGCGTTTTTCATGGTGACCAGGTGGTCCTGAACAAACCCCTGGGTCCGATAGAGTTCGAGTAGTTGCTCCCGATCTTCCGACTTTTCATAGAGGTCGGGAATGAAAAGAGAGGCAAAATCATCCGCAGAATATCCAAAGAGATTGTTCGCGCTGCGATTGAATGAAAGGATTTTTCCGTTGAAAGTGGATTCGACGATCGCGTCGGGAGCTTGTTCGACAAACGACCTGAATCTCTCTTCGGATCTCCGAATCTTGGCAATCAACCGTTCTCTTTCCACCGCGATTCCCGCCTGCCGTCCGATGGCCCCCAACAGTTCGAGTTGATCTTCGTCGAAAATCCCGCTGCCGGCTAGCGTATCCAGATAGATGGCGCCATAGATCTCATTCGGCCCTTCGATGGGGACGCAGATGACACTTCGTATATTCTGAATATATACGCTTTGTTCCTTCGAAAATCTCTGATCGGACATCGCGTCCGAACTGATAATTGAAAGTCCCTCCCGTAGGCTCTCTTTAACGATCGTATGGCTGATCGTCCGTTTTTCCCCGTCGGATTTCGATCGATCTACCGAGGCCGCAACGTCAAGCTGTTCCGTGTTCGACTCACGCAGCAAGAAGAAGCCACGGTCCGCATCGATAAATTGAAAGATCTCTTCCAGAATCTGCTGAAACAGGTCGTTCAGACTCGAAACCGTATTTACCAGACTAGCCACATTGTAGATCGTGGATAGGGCGACCAATTTTCGATGGAGTTCGGCTCTTCCCTGAGCCTCTTCAAAGGAATCACCGCCCTGGAAGACATCCATATTCGTCTTTCGCATTTTGACGACATCGATGACCGTGCTCGCTTCTTCTCCGGACGGAAATGGGCCTTGGTCAGACGAATCGGCCGGTAAAGCGGGCGGGGCGGATTGATAGCAAAATTCGGTTTCTCCAGCCAAGATCGTATGACCTGTGCTGAGCGGTTCTTCTCGAACATTGGACCCGTTCAGGAGTGTTCCGTTGGAACTGTCGAGGTCGACGATCCAGAAAGAATCACTTCGCCTTTCGATCATGAAGTGAACGCGGGATAATCCTTGATCGAATATCTGAACATCCGCGGCGCTCCCCCGCCCGAAAACGAGAGTTTTACTATTGTCGAGGTCGAACACCTCACCAAGGCGCTCGCCTTTGACGATTTTCAACTGGTTCGTCATGGCTTCGCCTATAGTAACAGAGAAACCCCTTCTGTTTCTTTACACCACTCCAAGGCGCAGAAGTTCGTTTCGTTCGGTCGGGTTCAGACCGATTTCGCCGAGTATCTCATCGGTATGAGCGCCGAGTTCGGGGGCGGGCAATAGAGAATTTGAGGCCCCTTGTTCGAAAAAAACCGGACAGCCGACCATCGGGAGTGGAGTCCCCTCGGGACCGGGGACCTCCGTCACAATGCCACGTTTTTCCCGATCAGGATCTGACAAAGCTTCGGCCACGGTTTGAATCTTTCCGCAAGGGATGCCGGCCGACTTGAATTCTCCCAACCAATATTCCGTGGGACGCTCTTTGAGAACTCCCTGGATGAGTTCGACCAGACGTGCGCGATTCAGAACCCGATCGGTATTGGTCCGAAAATCGGCATTGTCAACCCAATCCGCACGGCCCAACACTTGACAGAAATGAGACCAGAGTTTTTCGTTCCCGACCCCGATATTCAGATAGCCATCTTCGGTGGGGAAAGTTTCATAGGGAACGATAGAGGGATGGGCATTCCCTCGACGACGAGGACTCTCGCCGGTAGCGAAAAAACTCTGGCCTTGATAGCTGAGCAGGCTGAGCATTCCGTCCATCAGAGCGACATCCACCTTCTGGCCTTTCCCCGTCCGTTCCCGAGAAAAGAGCGCCGCCAGAATCCCTTCGACGGCGAGCATGCCGGCGACCTCATCTGCGAGACTGATCCCTACCTTGGTGGGGGAGTGCTCCGGAAGTCCGGTCAGATCCATCACCCCGCTTTCACCCTGAACAATGACGTCGTAACTAGGATTGCCCCGCTGATCTGGGCTATCTCCGTATCCGGATACGATCGCATAAATAATTCGAGAATTGATCTGACGACAACGCGCGTAGTCGATTCCCAGTTTCTCCATCGTTCCCGGGCGGAAATTGCTGATGATCACATCCGCTCCTCGGATCAGAGTTTCGAGAATCTCGATTCCTCGGGGATCCTTCAGGTTCAGTGTGAGGCTCCGTTTCCCCCGGTTCACCGACAGGAAATAGGTCGACCAATCTCCTATAAATGGAGGACCCCAGGCTCGAGTGTCGTCGCCGACACCGGGCCGCTCGATCTTGATGATGTCGGCGCCAAGATCAGCCAAACGCATGGTAGCGAAAGGACCGGCAAGAATGCGCGTCAGATCCACAACCCGGATTCCTTCCAGCACGGGATTCATGGCTCCTCAGTAATCTCCATCTTTCCGGGAATCGTGTTGTCCAAAATCAGGCCGATGATGGCCGCCACGGCCAT
>JASMLP010000156.1 GCA_030748635.1 Planctomycetota bacterium | reverse complement strand
TTTTCAGGATCGCGGTCGATCGCCCGACTGAAGGCTTCAATCGCCTCATCCCAACGCATCTGATCCAGCAGTAGATTGGCCCGCGAAAAAAAATCGGCGGCGGTCGGGTCCGGAAGTCCACCCTCCACGGGAACTCGTCCGATCCGAGAGAGAATCCGCTCCCAAAACGGCGAGTTGAGTCCGAACCGGGCTCGGGCTCGCAAGAGAGACGCCAGCGATTCCGGACGACGAGTGTTGCAAAGCGCCAGCCCCGCCTCGACCGCCATGGCGGAATCGCGCAAACCCGGCTGAAACCGCTCCGGATCGCTCAACGCATCGAGCCACTCCGACAGTGGAGTGACGGCCTCTGAAAACCCCAAACGGCCCAGAACCCGGCACGCATAAGTCGCCTGGTCCCGTTCATTCTGAGTCCAGGCCCTCAGACTCTCTGGAGTTCCCTCCTTCTTGCGTATCAAGGACTTCAAAAGACCTCCCAGAATTCCTACCGTTTGGCGATCCCGGAAAGTCACCGATTCGAACACATAATCGGTTAGCAAAGGGGCGTCTTGGGGACGATCCTTCCTCGCCATTCCTCGATCCAGATCCTCGATAATGAAACGCAACCGACGAGCTCGCTCCTCCAGAAGAGCCGAACGAGCGGTCCGAACCCGTTCTTGCCAAAGACGGGATCTGTCCGGGGAAAAGCCGTATGCTTCCAACTCCTCGAACGCACGCCGAGCCAAAAGGTACTCATTTCCTGCCAGCGCCATACGTCCGATGGCCACCCCCAACTCAATCCTCTCGGATCGAACCGAGTGGACTTCAGGCTGAATGCGTAAGGCTCTCTCCAATTCACGAGCAGCGGCCAGATAATTCCCCATAGCCAACCGCCTTCGAAGATCTTTTTCCGGAGATTCCGTATCCAGGGGGGTCCGCCGTTTCCCGACTCCGCTTCCGACGGCCATGAGCCCCTCGATCGACCCGGTTCGTTTCATATAACGATGAGCTTCCTCGACATGTTCCCGAAACCGAACCTCGGACTCCCAGCGCTCCAGTCCGATCTGGGCCAACTGAAAAAAGAGCGCGAAGAAAAACACCCCCACCCCGACCACACAAGCCATCCGGTTTCGAGACATCCACTTGATCGCGCGCTGCCAGGTCGTGTACTCCGCCGCGACCAGAGTACGCCCCTCCAGAAACGCTTCGATATCGGCCTGCAACGCATCGACCTGCGCATACCGTTCTTCCTTTTTGCGAGACATCGCTTTCAAAACAGCGGCTTCCAGTTCTCGTGGCACCCTTTCCTCGGGCGCTCGTTCTCCTGGAGGATCGAACTTTCCCGAACGGACCTGGTCCATCAGTACGTTTCGGTCCCGCCCTCGGAAAGGTGGGGTCAGGGTCAAGATCTCGTAGAGAATCGCTCCCAGAGAATAGATATCACTTCGGACATCGATCTCGGAGATTTGACCTGCCGCCTGCTCGGGTGGCATATAGGCCGCGGTCCCCATCACCGCGCCTTCGACGGTCGTATAAGGCGAACTCGATCCGCTTGTCACCGAATCCCTGGACACTCCAAACGGCCCCAAAATCTCGCTCTCATGTGAATCTCTCCCGGTATCGATTTGCTTGGCAAGCCCCCAATCCATGACCACGACTTCCCCGAAGGCTCCGAGCATAATGTTCGAAGGTTTGAGATCGCGATGAATGACGCCCCTCGAGTGCGCCAAGGCCATCGCCTCACAAACTTTCAGGAAATCGCGCAACGCTCGTCCTCGACCGTATACCCCCAAACGCCCACCGGGTCGACAGAGGGCCAGAGTCTCGGCCAGGGTTTTTCCCTGAACCAGTTTCATCGAATAGTAGAGTCCCCACTCAGACGAAAAACCGACCTCGTAGATCGGAACAATATTGGGATGATCCAGTCCCGCGGTCAGTCGGGCTTCCTGCAAGAACTTGCTACAGGCGCGCAGATGATCTCTGCGTTCATGAGGAAGGATCTTGATCGCCACCTCTCGGTTAGCGTGTGGATCGAGAGCCCTGAGGATTTCGCCCATCCCTCCCCGATTGATCTGACAAACGTGATCATACCGGGAGGAAAGATCTGTGGAGGAGTGCAGGATCTCCATTTCGCCCACCGAAATTTCTGACGATGAACCGCCACTCTCATCCCCCTTCCGCTTCCGAGCAGCGGTCGCATGCTCGCGAATCGAGTCGAGAAGACCGGAGACGGTGGAATCCGGCAACCCCAATTGATCGGCCAGCAGTTCGACCGGGAACGATTCGCGAGCCCCATCGATCCGACCCAGGACTTGAGATATCGATTCCTCACCAAGAAACCCCTGCCGACGAGCCTCCTCGATCATCTGCTCGACTTCGTCCTGCTCGATCTGGTCGATATCCCGATTTTCAGACATGATCAACTTCGCTTCCCGAAGTTCCTGGGACCGATCAGAAGAAGCGCATTCCTTCCGGAAGAGGTGCCTGACTGAGAGTTCGGTCCTGGCACGACAAAAACTCCTTACTCATCCATTCCGTATTCGAATAACCCACGAGAGAAATCTGCCTGAAAAACAGATCGGTCCATCGGGGCCAACCGTTCTCATCGGACTCCCTATCGATTCATATTCCAGGAAAGAAGCTTCAGAAGCAAGCCGAGACCCTCTCCAAAAGGTACACTTATAGTCATGATTTCTGATGATCCTCATTCAGATCAAGCGGGAGAAGACGACCCCACTCTCCAACTCCACGGCCGCGGAGAATCGCCTCAACTCTCGACCCACTTCCAGGAGAACACACGCTCTTTCAACGACTTTCTCAACCAGGTATGGAAAGCCCACCGAGAACCCTCCTCGGACTCCACTCCGCGTTTCGACGGGCTCCCTATCGATCTGGATGTCACGCAAGACTCTTTCATCAAATACAAACAGGTCAAGCTCATCGGACGGGGAGGCATGGGAGCGATCCTCTCCGCTCTCGACCCCAACACGAACCGAGAAGTCGTGGTCAAAACGCTCCTTCTCGAACGGCTACAGAACCCACGTGCCACCCAGCGATTTCTTCTGGAAGCGCAAATCACCGCGCAACTCGAACACCCCAACATCATCCCGGTCCACGAGGTCGGATTTTCCGCCGAACGGGGTCTCTACTTTTCGATGCACAAGGTCCGAGGCGTCACCCTCGCTCAGAAACTGCGCGAACAGAAAAATCTCGAAGGTCCTCGAACTTACACCGCGCTGAGAGCGATCCGCGATTTCATCAATGTCTGCAAAGCGATTCAGTTCGCGCACTCCCAAAAAATCGTTCACCGTGACCTCAAACCCGAAAACATCATGCTCGGAGCTTTCGGTGAGGTCCTTGTCATGGACTGGGGACTGGCCAAGCGCCTGCATGAACCGGATCTCAACGAATCATCCCACCCCTCCCTGGATCTACCGAAACTGGACAAAACCTCCGATGGGTCCATCATGGGCACCCTGCGTTACATGTCGCCCGAGCAGGCTCGAGGAGATATCGATCAGATCAACGAAAAAAGTGACGTCTATGCTCTTGGGGTTATCCTCTATGAACTCTTGACGCTGGAAAAAGCCCATGTCGGCATCGACCGGGCGCAAATGTCGCATCTCCTCCTCGCCGGAGCAGCCGAGCCCGCACTGGGAAGGGAGATCGCTCGAAACATCCCCCGCGAGCTGTCCGCGGTCATCCTCAAAGCGATGGCTCTCCGGCCCGCGGATCGTTATGACAACATCGCCGAGCTTCAAAAAGATCTCGAAGCCTTTCTCGACGGACGCACCCTCCAGGCCGCCTCGTACACCCCTCTTCAACGCCTGGCCAAATGGGCTCTTCGTTACCGTACCGCCTGCGTCTGGATTTTCATCGCCATCCTGACCACCAGTACGCTTCTCGCGCTACGAGAGCACAAGCTGACGCTCGAACAAACACGCCTGAAACAGCGACTCGCTCAGGAGCGAGAGCAGAACATTCAAAACGCGACCCAAAAAGCGAACACTCTCACCCAATCCATCGGTCCGATCGATGAACTCATTCACATACCCACAGAAGTCGAACGCCAACAGCCCAAACATGTCCCCATCAAAAACCGGAGATCCAAAGCGCTCGTATCCTACCTTCAAGCGTCACGGTTACTTGACCAAGCTCTGGTCATCCAACCCGAGCACCCCGAAATCCGTTCCCGTCGCCTCGCGGCCGGATTGATCATCGGCCAACTTGCACTGGCCGGACGAGATTACCTCCTGGCCCGACAAGCCTTCGGACAACTCGAAGCCTACGGACTTTCCCCGAACGAAATCGACGACTGGATTCAAAAAATCGAAGACACCGAAAACGCGCAGTTCACCTGGCGGACGAAACAGATCCGAGGCATCCTCATGGATCTGCGTGCTGGCCTCTCTCGAGCGAACCGCCCAAACGACGCCCCGAGAATGGAAGAGCTCACCTTGTTGGCGATCAAAAACAACGATTTACAGACCGCTCGGCTCGTGAAGGATGATCTGAACTCCTTGTCTCGTACCATCCGCGCCCGAGCAGCCGAATCGAAGGCCACCGCAGAAAAATCGTTTCGCGAAGTGACTTTGAGCCAAAGCGAACGAGACCGGGTCCATTTCGCGTGCAAGGTTCTGGGAAGTCTCGGATCCTTCCCCACTGAGTCCATCCCGGCTCTTCAAACCTTCGCTCTCTCGACCCAGGACCTGGAACTCATTGTGGAAGCGGGCATCGCCCTCTGCATGACCCGAAATCCGATCGCCTACCCCGCCCTCTTCGAGATCCGCGACCGTGTAGGCGCCGAATCGAACACCTGGAATCGAATCTCCCGGCATATTCCCCTGATTCCCAGACCCCAATGGGCTCATGAACCGACCTCCGCAATCGCCTACCTCTCGCGAGCGAGGGTCCGCATTTATCGGTCCGATCTCGTCCTCGCACTCAAAGACTTCGACTCGGCCATCCAACTCGGTGGCGACACGTGGAACTATTTCACCGAGCGCGCCCGATGTCATGAGAAGATGAAAAATCCTCTGAAAGCCCTCGCCGACTACGACCAGGCCGTCCAACTCGCCCCCAAGAATCCGAGCGTTTACCATCTTCGCGGAAATCTCCTCACCAAGGTCGGTCGCGCTAAAAAGGCTCTCCTCGATTTCGAACAAGCTCTCAAGCTGAATCCAGAGCATGCGTCCGCCTTTCTCGGACGAGGCCTCGCCTATATTCACTTGAAAGACATGAAACGTGCCCATCAAGACCTCACCCGAGCCATTCAACTCGACCCCGAACCCATAGAAGCTCACAAATACCGAGCTCACGTCAACGAGTCTCTCGGTCGGATTGACGAAGCGATCGAGGATCTGGATCGAACCATCGAACTGGATCCGTACGAAGTGAAAAGTCACAACCGACGAGGAGAACTCTACGGTCGAATCGGCAAATATCGTCGGGCCCGAATCGATTTCGATCGCGCCATCCAGTTGGAGCCAAATCGCCTCGAAGCCTACCTCGGCCGTGGAGCGGTTTTTCTTGGATTAAAAGATTACCCCCGAGCCATCCAAGATCTGGAATTCGTACTTCAGCGATCCCCCAACCACCAGCTCGCCCTGCGCAATCTTTCCTCCGTGTACCATAAATCCGGGCGATACGAACAAGCCTATACCGTCTGCACTCAACTGATAGAACGGAACCCCAAAAAGATCAACTTCTTTATCGATCGAGGCAACACACTGGTCAAATTAAAGCGTCTTCCCGAAGCCATCAACGACTTCACCAGGGCGATCGAAATCGACCCCAAGTGCGCCACTGCCTACGCAAATCGTGGGGCCACTTTTGTCTACAACCAACAACCGCAGCAAGCGATCAAGGACTTCAAAGTGTACTTGAAACTGGTGGCTGGCCAACCGCGCACCCCTCAAACCGATCAGATCGAGACCTTCATGAAACAGATCGGTGATTGACGACTCGATCCTTCCGATGCGAGAGCGCAATCCGTTACAATCTATCTGCAATGGGAGATAGGCAAGACCCCACGATCCGATTGAACGAAGAGGGCGATCTGCCCGCAATCGACACCTCAGACCTGGATGCGGGGGATATTCCCGCCCGCCACGTCCTACCCGACGAATTCTCCCGGTATGACGATTTCGAGATGATCGATTCGGGAGGAATGGGGCAGATCTTCCGAGCGACCGATCCCAGGATCGGTCGCTCGATCGCGATTAAAACCCTGCGGACCGTGCACGTCTCGGATCGGAAAGCGGTCAAACGCTTCCAGCAAGAGGTCCGCATCACCGGTCAACTCGAGCATCCCAACATCGTACCCATCTACGATATGGGCGAGACCGAAAACACCCACTTCTTCTGCATGAAACTCGTCGAGGGACAGTCCCTGGCCCAGATTTTGAATGAGCAGCACGCCGCTCTCCAGCAAGGCTCTCCCCCTTACGACGGCAGGCGCCATCTTCCCACCTTCCTCAAGGTCTGCGACGCCATCTCCTTCGCCCACTCTCGCGATATCGTCCACCGTGATCTCAAGCCGGCCAACATCATGATCGGCGCCTTCGGAGAAGTGCTGGTCATGGATTGGGGCATCGCCAAGAACATGAAGCAGACCCAAGATCTCGCGAGCCCTTCGGACCCCGTCAACGCGATCCCTCTCCAGGACTCGATGGATACCGTAGACGGAGCGATCCTCGGCACCCTGAATTTCATGTCCCCCGAACAAGCAGAAGGGCGGATTGATGACATCGATGCCCGCAGCGACATTTACTGCCTCGGCATCATCCTCTATCACATGCTCACTCTCCACCACCCATTTCGGGGGACAACCCCGATCGAAACCCTTCTCCAGGTCTCCAAGGGAGTTTTCACCCCGCCTAGCCGTTGTCCGCGTGGCGGGTACATCCCCAACGACCTCGAAGCGGTGGTCCTCAAAGCCATGGCTTTAGACAAAGAGAACCGATATCCCTCGATCGTTGCAATGCAACAGGACGTCGAAGCCTACCTCGAAGGCCGAACTCTCGGCGCCGCTTCCTACACCCCGATTCAAATCGCGTCCAAATGGCTCGCGCGAAATCGGAAAGTGGTTCACGCGGTTCTTTGTGTTCTGATCCTTGCCACCGTCGCTTTCACGGCCCTCCGATGGAATAGCCACCGTACCCTCCAAAACCGTTACCGTGAAGCTCTCCAGTCGGCAGAAGAACACCGCCAATCCGTTGGCGACCTCACATCTCTTTGTCAGCGACAAAATACAGTCGACCTCTCAACGGGGATGGAACGACGTGACACGCCTAGTGAGCGCAACCAACGGGAAAACGCCATCGAACACTATGTCGCTGCGGCCGGCGATCTCGATCGCGCGCTTCTTTTGAAACCCGGAGATGCCCTCGCCCAACGTCAACGGCAAGCCGTGGCCATCGCCATCGGCCAGATGGCCCTTTCCGGCCGCGATTACCTCCTTGCAAAACAGGCCTTCCTTCAACTCGAAACCCTCGAATATCCACCCAAAAAGATCCGAGACTTTCTCCAGCAAGTCCGAGACGCTGAAACGGAACTCCTGGACTGGCGACACCAAAGGATTCAGGCCATTCTTGAAATCATCGACCGAGGCCTGTCGCACCCCGCACGCAAACCCGGAGCCCCCCTTCTTCCCGACTTCGTCTTCGAAGTCGTCAGCTACCGCGACCCCCAAACCGTGGGAATTATGGAAGAAAACCTTCAACACCTCATCGTCAAGGCACGAAGAGACCGACCGAAACCTGTCTGGTCCCAAGCCGAACGCGATCGAGCCACCTTTCTCTGTCGAGTCCTCGGTCGAATCGGCCTCCCCGGTTGCGTCCCCCCCTTGGCCAGGTGGATGGGAGTCGTTCAGGATCCTCAACTAGCGATCGAAGCGGGCCTGGCGCTCTGCAACACTCGCCATCCGGATGCCCAAAAACCGCTGGGGCGGGCGAGCACCCGTTTCGGAGCCTCCTCACCAGTATGGCAACAGATCCTCCCTTTTTTCAGCCGGATCCCCTCTTCGGAAACCGACCCAGAACCCGAAACCGCCAATCAACACTACGGTCGGGGTTTGAAGCTTCAAAACAGAGGAGATTTCGAGCAAGCTCTGGTCGCCCAGACACGAGCCATCGAACTCAATCCTCGACACAGCCTCGCTTACAACGCTCGAGGCCGGATCCGTAGATCCCTGGGCGACCTGAATGGAGCTCTCTCGGATTTCGACCGGGCCATCGAACTCGATCCAAAACACGGTGACACCTACAACAACCGAGGAAACGCACGACTCGCGAACGCAAACCCAAACGGCGCTCTCTCGGACTTCAACCGAGCCATCGAACTCGACCCCAACCCGATCGGACATTTCATCGGTCGCGGCAACGCGCGCCGAATCCTAAAAGATCTCGACGGAGCCATCGCCGACTATAGCCGGGTTCTGCGACTCAACCCACGCTTCCACATGGCCTACAACAACCGCGGATCGACCTATATCGAAAAGAGGGATTTCGACGCCGCTCTGTCCGATTTCAACCGAGCCATCGAACTGAACCCGAAATACACCTCGGCCTATTTCAATCGTGGTAAAACCTTCCAAGCAAAGAAGCATCTCGACTCGGCATTTGCCGACTACAACAAAGCAATCGAACTGAATCCCCGATACTGGAAAGCGTGGTGGCAACTCGGAATCCTTCTCGCGAAACGAGGTCAGCACGCCCAGGCCCTCGAAGCCCTGGAGAAAACGCGCGCCCTCGCACCGCCCAGGTTCGAAAGCAAACTCGAGCAACAGATTCGTAGCCTCAAAAAGAGTCGCTGAATCCGCGCCGCCCCAAACGCCCCACGATGATCGAGGACAATACCCCACAATAGCCGTCAATTGCGAACCCGCCCAGCGGCTATCGGATGGAGCCCTTCTTCCCCGTGAAGGATGGCCCCCCACGCCCTCGCGGTTACAATAAAGCCCTCATGATCGATCCGACTCCCACTTCCGACCATCCCGATTTTCGGATCGTCCTCGAGGCCGTTAGTCGCGGTTGGCTCCCGGTCTCCGTCGCCTCTCTGGTGACCGGCCCCCTCACCCGATCCCACGCGGCCGGAAACCCTTTCGACCTCGACGAGTGGCTTCTCCGGAACGATCATCTAACCGACGCGCAGCTTCAGGAACTCCGAAGCCTCCCCCCAGTTCTCCCCCCCGAGGATCCCAGCGCGACCCCAACCGTTCTCGAAACGAATTCGCCCCTTCTCGACCCAGTACTAGGCGCCGGACCTACTCGGGTCGAGCAACTCGATCAATCCATCCGGAATATGTGGGTCAAGGAGGCGCCTTCCCACCCGCTCTCGACCACTCCTCCCCTCCCCGATAAGTTCCACCGCTACACCGATTTCGAAATCATCGGATCCGGCGGCATGGGCCAGATCCTGCGCGCCACCGATCCCAAGATCGAACGACATATCGCGATCAAAACCCTCCACCCCAAGCTGCATTCGGATCGAAGGACCCTGGAACGATTCCAGCGCGAGGCTCGCATCACCGGCCAGCTCGAACATCCCAATATCATCCCCGTCCACGATGTGGGCCAAAACACAGAAGGCGTCCACTTCTTCTGTATGAAACTTGTGAGCGGCCAATCGCTGGCCGAGGTGATCGCCGACCTGCACTCCCTCCACAGCCAGCAAACCGTCCCCCACGACGGCACCCGGCTTCTGCCCGACTTTCTCAAAATCTGTGACGCCCTCCAGTTCGCCCACTCCCGCGGAGTGATCCACCGCGACCTCAAACCGGACAACATCATGATCGGCTCCTTCGGCGAAGTGCTGGTGATGGACTGGGGTCTCGCCAAGGAGAGCAAATCCAACTCCTCCCCATCGGCCCCCATCGGCGAAGCGATCGATGCCCCAACTCCAACCGATGAGAACGAGAGCTATTTTTCCGCCCTGATGGCCACCGAACCGGGCATGACCCTCGACGGAACCGTTCTGGGCACCCCGGTCTACATGTCCCCCGAACAGGCCGAGGGGAAGATCGAGGAGATCGACTCGCAGAGCGACCTCTACTCCCTCGGCGCGATCCTCTACCAGATCCTCTGCCTCCAGGTTCCGTTCCAGGGATCGGACACGATGCAGATCCTCACCCAGGTTCTCATGGCCCCACTCGCCCCGCCCAGCCAGCGCGCTCCCCAAGCGTTCATCCCACGAGATCTCGAAGCGGTCGTCCTCAAAGCCATGGCCCGAAAGAAAGCGGACCGCTATCCGAACGTGGCCGCATTCAAGACCGATCTCCAGGCCTACCTCGAAGGCCGAACCCTCGGCGCCGCCCGGTACTCTCCACTGCAGCGCCTCACCAAGTGGGTCGCTCGCAACCGGAAAGTCTGCACCGCCGTCGCCGCGGTGACGTTGCTAGCGAGCGGACTCTTCGCAGCAGCCACCTGGAACATGCACCGCGAGAAAGAGGCGACGTTCGCGGCCGCTCTCCTCCAGGCGCGGGACCACCGAACGCAAGCCGGCGCCATCGCAACCCTCCGCGCCCAGCGGCCGGTCGTCGACCCGGCGACCGGGGTGGAACGAACCGACACTCCTGAAGAACGCTCCCAGCGCAAACAAGCGATCCAGGCCCATGTCTCCGCCGCGCGGGCCCTCGACCGCGCGCTCCAGATCCGCCCCGGTCACGCCGAGGCCTCCCGGCTGCGCCTGGAGGTCGGTCGGGCCATCGGGGAGATGGCGCTCCAGGGACGCGACTATCTTCTCGCCCGCCAGGCCTTTCTCCAGCTCGAGGGACACGGCGTCACCGAGGAGGCGATTCGGAAGCTGACAGAAGAGGTCGAAACGGCCGAGCAGACCATTCAGACGGTCCGCAAGGAACGTCTCCTGACAATCCTCGACGATCTCTCCCAGGGACTCTCCCGCGAAGGGCGCCCCCGGGGCGCCCCCCTCCTCCCCGACTACGTCTTCGAGGCCGCCAGCTACCGCGACCGACAGACGGTCGAACTTCTCGCGCAGAACCTCCAGTCATTGATCGTGAAGGCCCAAACCCACCCAAAAAACACCACCTGGACCCAACCCGAACGCGACCGGGCCACCTTCATCTGCCGGGTCCTGGGGCGCCTGGGTCTCCCCGAATCCGTGGAACCGCTAGGCCAATGGATCAAGGTCGTCTCCGATTATGAACTCGTGGTCGAGACCGGACTGGCACTCTGCAACACGCGACGCCCGGAAGCGCAACCCTATTTGATCGCCGTTCGGGACCGACTCGACATGAATTCATCGACCTGGAACCAGATCGAAAAATACTTCGGCCGAATACCCGAACCGATCAGAGAAGCGGAACCCACCACAGCTGGGGCCTACTTCAACCGGGGCAATGCACGGTATGCGAAGGGAAATCTTGCCGGAGCGATCGAGGACTATGACAAGGCGATCGAACTCGATCCCAAAAAGGCTTCGGTCTACAACAACCGGGGCAGAGCTAGAATGAAAAAGTTAGAATTTGAAGGTGCTCTGGAGGATTTCAACCGATTCATTGAACTCAAACCAGGCTATTCCACCGCCTACTTCAACCGAGGCAATTCGCGAAAAGCCAAAGGCGATCTGGTGGGGGCGATCGAGGACTACAACAAAGCGATCGAAATCGATCCGAAATATGTAAACGCCTACCACAACCGAGGCATTGCGCGGGCAGCGAAGGAGGACCTGGGGGGAGCGATCGAAGACTACAGTAAGACGATCCAACTGGACCCGAACATTGCGAGTACCTACAACAACCGAGGCCTTGCGCGGGCAGCGAAGGGGGACCTGAGGGGAGCGATCGAAGACTACAGTAAGACGATCCAACTGGACCCGAACAATGCAAACGCCTACCTCCACCAAGGCTTGGCACAGTATGAGAAGGGGAATCTTGCCGGCGCGATCGAGTCCTACAGTAAGTCGATCGAAATCGATCCGAAATATGCCAAAGCCTTCAACAACCGGGGCAATGCGCGAATAGCCAAGGGGGATCTTCGCGGAGCCGATGAAGACTACAGCCAAGCCATCAAAATCGACTCTGAATTACCAGAAGCGCACTACAATCGGGGGGCTGTGCGTATCGCAATGGGAAATCTCGACGGAGCGCTCCAGGACATTCACCGAACCCTCGAACTCAACCCTCGTCATAGCAACGCCTACACGTACCGTGGCAATCTGCGAAAAGGTAAGGGGAACCTGAACGGTGCCATCGAAGACTACAGTAAGGCGATCGAAATCGACCCTCGTAATGCGTTTGCCTACTACAATCGTGGTCGTGCGCGAAAGACCAAAGGCGATCTGCCCGGAGCCAGTAAAGACTACGATCGAGCCATCCAACTCAACCCCCGTTTTAAAGAAGCCTATTCCCAACGCGGCAACCTCCGGCAAGCGCGGGGCGATCTGGAGGGAGCGATCAAAGACTACAGCAAAGCGATCCAGATCGACCCAAAGCATGCCAAAGCCTACAGGAAACGAGGCTACACACGCAAAGCGAAGGGAGACCTCGAGGGGGCGATCAAAGATTACAACCAAGCGATCCAGATCAACCCGAAATACGCCCTGGCCTATCTCAACCGAGGCCGTGCGTGGAGCGAGAAAGGACAGGTGCGCCGCGCGATAGACGATTACCAGAAAGCTCTCGAAATCGCTCCGGTGGACTGGAATTTCCGACCCATGACCGAGGCGTCCCTCCGGAAAGCCCGAAACCACCTGGAAAAAAACTGACCGCCGGAGGACAGAAGCGCTTCGCCCACCGCAAACACGACACCCGATCCCAAGAATCTACCGAGACCCACTCCGAAAAATCGGAGCCACCACTCCCCCTCGACCGAGATCAAACGGTTGGCGCTGAAAGGAGTTCTCTCACCATTCTCGCTACAATAGCCCACCGATGACCGACGCCTTCGAACCGACCCAACCCGACCACGCCGCCCCGCCCCTCCCCCGGGGCGGCGGAGCGCCCGATCCCGGTGCGCTCGACTTCGGCCGATACCAGAACATCCAACCCCTCGCCAAAGGCGGCATCGGTCAGGTGCTCTCGGCCTACGATCCCCAGCTCGACCGCACCGTCGCCATCAAGATCCTCCATCCCGACCGGAAGTCCAACCGCACCCAGATCACCCGCTTCCGTCAGGAGGCCCGCATCACCGGCGGTCTCGACCATCCCAACATCGTCCCCATCTACGACATGGGCCAGCTCGCCGACGGCGCGTACTACTTCATCATGAAGCTCGTCTCCGGCGAGTCCTTCGCCCAGATCCTCCGCAACTTGCGAACCCACGCCAAGGAACTCGGAACCCCTCACGACGGCACCCCTCTCCTCGCCTCCTTCCAAAAGGTCTGCGACGCCATCGCCTTCGCCCACGCCCACGGCGTCGTCCACCGCGACCTCAAACCGGACAACCTCATGCGCGGCGCCTACGGGGAGGTCCTGGTCATGGACTGGGGCATCGCCAAGAAAATCGGCGCCCCCGACACCGCCGCACCCGACCCCGAACCGGTCTCCGACTCCTCGACCGAGATCCCGCTCCCGATCGACTCTCTCCATACCCTCGACGGCGCGGTCGTCGGTACCCCCAGCTGCATGTCCCCCGAACAGGCCGAGGGGCGGATCGAAGACATCGGTCCGGCGAGCGACATCTACTGTCTCGGCGTCATCCTCTACCAGATTCTCTCTCTCCAAGCCCCTTTCCGCGGATCCCATGTCACCCAGGTCCTGGCCCGGATCACCGAAGGACGATTCGATCCGCCCAGCCAGCGAAACCCCACTGCCCACATCCCCCGCGAACTCGAAGCGGTGGTCCTGAAGGCGATGGCCCTGGACCCCGACGACCGCTACCCGAACGTCCCCGACCTCCAGGAGGACATCCAGGCCTACCTCGACGGCCGGACCCTGGCAGCGGTGACCTACGGTCCGCTCCAACTCCTTTCCAAGTGGGTCGCCCGCAACCGCAAGGTCTGTCTCGCGGCCGCCGTCGTGGCTCTCCTGTCCGGCACCCTCTTCGGCGGCTTGGCGTGGCAGATGCATCTGCAGGAGAAGGCAACCTTCGCCGCCGCGCTCCGGGACGCGAAGGACCATCGCGACCGAATCGACGGCACCGCCTCCCTACGCGCTGCGCGGCCGGTCGTCGATCCAGCCACCGGGGTGGAACGGACCGACACCCCCGAAGAGCGCTCCCAGCGCAAGCGAGCGATCCAGGCCCATGTCGCCGCCGCGCGGGCCCTCGACCGCGCGCTCCAGGTCCGCCCCGAACACGCCGAAGCCTCCCGACTGCGCCTCGAGGTCGGTCGGGCCATCGGAGAGATGGCGCTCCAGGGCCGCGACTATCTCCTCGCCCGCCAGGCCTTCCTCCAACTCGAGGGACTCGGCGTCACCGAGAAAACGATCCAGCAGCTCGTGGAACGGATCGATCGCACCGAACAGTCGATCCAGCTACACCGGAAAGATCGTCTCCTATCCATCCTCGAGGATCTCTCCCGTGGCCTTTCCCGCAAGGAACGCCCCCGAGGCGCCCCTCTCCTCCCTGACTACGTCTTCGAAGCCGTCAGCTACCGCGACCGACAGACGGTGGAGGTGCTCGCCGAAAACCTCCAACAGTTGATCGCCAAGGCCAAAACGCACGCAAAAAACACTACCTGGAGCCAACCCGAACGCGACCGGGCCACCTTCATCTGCCGGGTGCTGGGACGTCTGGGTCTCCCTGAATGCGTGGAGCCGCTGGGCCGGTGGATGAAGGTCGTCAACGACCATGAACTGACCGTCCAAGCTGGACAGGCCCTGTGCAATACGAGACATCCGGAAGCACAACCCTATTTGATCGCCGTTCAGACCCGAATCGGCATCAATACACCGACCTGGCGACAGATCGAAAAGCACTTCGATCGGGTGCCCGAACCGACCGGAGAAGCGAAACCCACCACAGCCAATGCCTACAGCAACCGGGGCCATGCGCGGAAGGCGAAGGGGGATATAGACGGAGCGATCGAAGACTACAGCAAGGCGATCGAAATCGATCCGAAATTCGCCGGTGCCTACAGCAACCGGGGCGGGGCGCGACAAGCAAAGGGGGATCCGGACGGAGCGATCGAGGACTACAACAAGGCGATCGAAATCGATCCGAAAAATCCGAACGCCTACCACAACCGGGGCAATGCGCGAGCCAAGAAAGGGGATTTGATCGAAGCG
>JASMLP010000155.1 GCA_030748635.1 Planctomycetota bacterium | reverse complement strand
AGCCACGCCAAATCCAAACCAGACCCCTAAAACGACAAGCCAGCGCAAAATACTCATATCGACACCTTTCCTGATCCAGATCGAAAATTGTTCTCTGTTCGCCCCGCGACCCCACAAAATCCCTGGGGACAAGAAGTCTATTTTCTGAAAACCGCCAGAAGCGTCAAGTCCGCCTCGCGTCGACGGATTCAGCGCGTCTCCACAAAAAGAAAACTCCCCGTGGCCAGGGCGACCAGCCTCCCTTCCTCATCGGTCACTCGGGATTCGGCCACGGCCGTCCGACGACCGTGGTGAATCACCCGGGACTCGGCTCGAAGCCGCTCTCCGGGTTGAGCGCTACGCACCAACCGGATATCGACCTGATTGGCGGTAGGCAAAGTACCTTCCGGAGAAAGAGGAAACACCGCCGCACCCATCGTATCGTCAGCACAGGTGAACACCGCGCCGCCGTGACAAACCCCAGGCGGATTGCGATGCACCTCGGTCACGACAAAAGAAGCCACCGTATGACCCGGCTCGAAATATTCATACTCCATCCCGAGCCGATCCCCAAAAGAACCCTTCCAAGAATCGGGTGGTTTCAACATGTCTGAACCTCGAAAAAGATAGCGGAATAAACCGAAGAGAACCCTCTCACCAGATCAACACACCTCCATTATTTGAAACACCATAAATCGGTTCACTTCCGACAGCAACTGGTGGAATGCGACCAAGAGCGTCAAACTGATCGGTCATGACCTCCTCCACCCTCGATCTGAGTGGCCAAACCGCCATCGTCACCGGAGCCAACACCGGCATCGGACGTGTCACCGCCCTCGAACTGGCGCGCATGGGCGCCCATGTATTCCTCGCCTGTCGTTCCCAAGAGCGAACGCTTCCGGTCGTCGAGGCCATCTCCACCGAAACCGGCAATCCTCAGGTGGAATTCCTACACCTGGATCTGGCCTCCCTCACCGCGACCCGCGATTCGGCCCAGAATTTCCTGGCCCGTGACCTCCCGCTCCACATCCTAGTCAATAACGCGGGACTGGCCGGAGTTGCCGGCATGACTGTGGACGGATTCGAAATCACCTTCGGAGTCAATCACCTCGGCCACTTCCTCTTCACCTTGCTGCTCTTGGAACGCCTCCAGGATTCCACGCCCGCCCGCATCGTCCATGTCTCCAGTCGAGCGCACACCCGCCCCCAGACCCTCGACCTGGAGATCGTACGCCTCCCCCGACGCAGTTTCCTCGGCCGCCTCGAATACTCCGAATCCAAGCTGGCCAACATCCTCTTCCATATCGAACTGGCCGACCGTCTCGAGGGAACCGGGGTCACCACCTACGCTCTCCACCCCGGGGTTATCGCGTCGGACTTCTGGCGCATGGTGCCTCAACCGCTGCGCTGGTTCCTCACTCGCCCCATGATCACCAACGAGGAGGGAGCCCAGACCACCCTTCACTGCGCCACCGCCCCCCAACTCGCGAAGGAAAGCGGCCTCTACTACGACGACTGCCAGGTGGAGCAAACCAGCGAAGCCGCCCGCGACCGAGAACTGGCCGCCCTTCTCTGGAAGCGCAGCGAAGAGTGGTGTACTCCCTTCCTCGGAAACCCGAAATCCAACCGCTCGTGATCCTCTCCTCGCTCCCAATACCGATCCCCCCTCACCACTTGTCAACCTGAACACGCGCGATCGATCCCGCGAAACGGGATCGACTCCACTTCCCGCCCCGACCCCTTTTCAGCCACTCGAATCATGATTCGAAGTTTCCTCCTCGCACTGGCCCAGATGGGCGACCCGGCCTTCCGCCGAGCCGCGTTCCGGTGCTTTCTTCTTACCCTCCTGGTCCTCTTCGCGATCGGGGTCCCGATCGCCTGGGGAGCGTCCCTTCTGGGTGAAGTCGGCTTCGAGCAGGCCGGGGGCACCAGTCCAGGGTGGGAACGATTCGCGCGCTACGCCTCCGGCACCCTCGGCGCGGTGGCAGCGGTCGTTCTCGGCCTCGTGCTCTTCATCACCCTGTCCACCGCGATCTACGCGCTCTTTCTCGACGGGATCGTGGTCGCCGTCTACGCCCGTCACGCTCCCGGGATCTCCCCCGGGTCCGACCTTCCGATCTTCCGATCTCTCGGGATCTCGATCCGGTTCCTCCTGGTCACCGTCTTTCTCAACCTACTTGCGCTCCCGCTCTACATCCTGTTTCTCTTCTTCCCTCTCCTGGACCTGGCTCTCTACGGCCTCCTCAACGGCTACCTCTTCGGTCGTGAGTACTTCGAACTCGTGGCCCTACGCCACCTCGACAACCGATCGGCCGCGCAAATGCGTCGCTCCCACCGAGGCAAGCTCTGGATCTGGGGAGCGCTCGTCTCCTTCCTCTTCCTCATCCCGATCCTCAACTTCTTCGCCCCCCTCCTCTCCGCCGCCTCGATGGTCCATCTCTATCGGGACATGGAATCTTCCGCCGCATAGCTCCGCCCCTCTGGAGACACTCTCAATCCGAGCGCTTTCCAATGGACCGTCTCCTCGCCATACAACTTTCGTAATAACGCCCCAACGAATCGTAAAAATCCAACTCCTGAATCCGGGTAGCCGATCGGACGAAACGGTTGGCGTGCATATGAAGAAAACTGGCGGCCAGATCGTCCATCGAGTTCGTGAGTTCACCCTCCCTCTCAGCCGACCGCAGCGCCTCAACCACTGGGTTCAATTGACGAGAACGACGATCGAAATGAGGCCGACTCTGATCGAGAGTCGGGTTCCTGGTCGCATTGCCACTTAGCAAGGTTTCGATCCGACTCCGTTTCTTTCGGTAGTCTTTTCCCAGTTGATGATGTCCCGGCCCCGTCTCCACCCCGAATTCCCGCGCAAAATCTTGACGGATCGTGGCCACGCAACGCATCTTCCCGGCAAGGTCGTAGCCAAGATCGTCCAGAAGACGATCCATTCCGAGCAAGGTGAGATACCACCGATCCTCGCTTTCCTTCTCACGGGATAGGCCAGCAACCAGGGCCGCCACGGCCTCGCTATCGGCACAGAAGAGCTGCTCGGAAAGGGGTATTCCGACCGGGCCGCCATAACGCTCGACCTCCCGCTCGTAGGTGTCCAGTTGAACCCGCCAGATCTGTCCTTCCGCTACCGCCTCCTCGATATGAGCGTAGAAGGCAGGAAGGAGATGGGTCTGTAGCCTGTGTGAATCGCTCTGAAAGCGAATGCGCAGATGCGACTCGGGATCCGCATAGCGAATGAAGAACCATCTCTCCCCCCTCTGAAGCTCCAAAGTCTCTCGAACAAAAGGCAAGACCGCATCGATCAAGATTGAATCGATCTGAGCGAACCCGGCATAAAGCTTGATATATGCCCAATCCGAACCGGGCGAAAACCGCCGGGGAGAATTCTCGACCGGGGATGTGGGCTGTCGTTTCTCGACCGAACTCTCCAAGCCCGCCTCTTTTTTTGATCTTCGAACCAACGGCAAAACCATCTCATGTACGAAAGACCCCTCGGGACCCCCTACACAAAGATCCTCGGGAGACGGAAAGAGTTCCTGTAACTTCGCCTCCGGACGACTCTTCACCAAAGAACAGAAGGTTTCGACACAAAGCGCGTGATCGAGATCCAGAACCAAACGGTTGTCGTGATCGGAGAGCACAACGTAACGAGGCAACGATCTCTTCGCGCGGAAGCGCTGGACCGCCTCGAACTGTTCATTCTGAGTACCAGCCGTGAATTCGAGGATCTCCTCGGTCCGGATATTCCAACGAGCGAGAGATAGAACCAAACGACCGGACACAACACGCGGCAAAAACGGCAAACGATCCAGCGGACCCCATCGCCAACCCAGCCCATGAATCACCCCCTGTTCCTGGAGATGACAGAGCAGACGATAAAGATTGAGGTTCCCCGAAGAAGAAAAACCGTGAGCCGTCGTGAGACGCGGAATCACCTCCCGCCCCAAAGCTCGAGAACGCAACCGAATACGTCCTCTCTCGACCTGCAGAGTCAGATCCGCCAAATCGATCTGCCGATCTTTCCGCACTCCGGAGCGGGCCAGAATCGGCAACTCAAAATCCCGAAAAACGGGCCGAAAGAGAATATTGCCGGTTCGATCCTGAGGAAGATGGACGACTTCACAGAAAACCGCTTCGGGATGCAACGCCTCTTCGGTCGCGATATGTTCCCGGGCCAGAGATTCGATCTCCGGATCGAGATGACAGAATCGCCCCAGCAGGTTGGATCCGGTCGGCCCATACATACCACGAAGATGAAGTCGAAAATCACCCTCAGCACACGCTTCCTCGGAGGGTGTCGCCAGTGAAAAGGTCATGCCTAGAGCTTCCGCGAGAGGCGTGAGTTCTCCTTCTTGAAGAAAGGGCTCGAGATCCCTTTCCTGAATCTCCATCTCCTCTTTCCCTTCCGAAACGGTCTCATAAAGCCGTTGCGCTATCCAGGACTGGGTCGGCCCCCAAGGAACCGTAGGCAACTCCAGATCAGCATGAAATGGTTTTTCCGAGGCCGGAAAGCCGACACCCCGTTCGTCATCCAGGGCTTCTAGCAACGCCACTTCTCGCCTCTCGTAGCGTTCGTAAAAGGCCCGCTGAAATGGAGACAACGCATCGACGTCTGATGGACCGAAAAGAGTGTGCAGAATCTCGACTCCTCGTTGGGACTCTTCTACCACCGCTTCCCCCAAAACCGCGTCGGGCGAAGAGCGAGCCAGATCCACCTGAAAAATCCTGGTGGGATCGACTTGGGCTGGAAGCGTTTCAAGCGCCTCGATCACTTTCTGGTAACTCCCCGGTTCGTTCCCCAACCCCGCCGAGTCAATCACCTCGATCTGCTCCCGCACACTCTCCAGACGCAAATACGCTTCGCACTTTCGATCGATACCAGACAAATCCTCAAGAAGAGTTTCCAGCGGATCCCTCCCGGTAATCGGCGGGCTGAGTCGAGGGAGCAAAAACTGCCCCTCGATCAACTCCTCGACAAATGCCTTCGCCTCCGCCTCAGTGATACCCGAATCCCACGCCCGGAGTCGCTGGACGACAACATCAGGATGAATACCCCCCACGCGATCCGCCGCATCCAACGCCAAATGCAACGCTTCGATCGAGTCCGCGGTGACAAGGTGGTAGGAACGCCCTTTCTCCTTCAACCGACGCTCGATATAGCGAACTTTTTTCCCCGCGACATAGATGGTCGTATTGGGGACGTAAGACTGTTCCCAGCGAATCTTCTTGTCACGATTGAGTCCATCGCAAAGCGAACCGAGATAATCCATATCGAGTCGCGTACAGCGAACACTCTTTTCCAATCCATCTAGACACAAAGAGGTATTTTCTCCAATTCGCCCCACCGAGCAGCCCGCAAAGAGACCGAAAGGGGTCGACCGAGCACACATCCGCAGGAGATACCGCACCAACGCGCGCTCGACCTTGCGCCCTTTCTTGCTCGCCGGACTTTCTAGCCAACGGTCGATCCCCGACTCGAGAGATGGCGAAGCGACATAGATAGCCTCACGAATTTCAGGCCGCTCCAGAATCCGACGCATCGAGGCCCGAGCCCGCTCACGGTCCCTCTCGAGAGCGGCCACACGCCCCAAGCCGGCCGGGCTTGACATCGCCTCGAGTCGCTCGCCCCAGTCGCGAAGCCAGTCAAAGGGAAGAATCGGAGTCCGCAAAACAAAACGGCTGGCCGGCTCGTATTCCCAGCGATCGTTTTTTTCGTCCCCCATGAATTTATGGAGAAGAGAGCGAAGCTCGTCCCGTGATCAGGTCGCCCAGATCGAGCATGTACTGGAACTCTTTCGAGTCGAGAGGCCCCTGCGCCATCGCGCGAGCCAGGGCCTCCACTTGTCCCGGCTCTCCCAGACCACACAACACCCCATCGAAGTGGGGGTCGGAAAGAACAAATCGGTAAAAATCCGTGTGCTCCGGACGCCACGGGCCCTCGCCTATCCCCAGTTGCCTGAATTTTTCTTCGCTGAGATAACCCATCGTGTTCTTGAAGTTGTAAAGAAGCGTCGAAGTCTTTCGCTTCAGCAACGGAAACAGATCCAAGCGCGCACCCGGATGAAGAGGGTTAAAACGGATGTAGGCGATATCCACCATCTCTCCTTGATGTGCAAGTCGAGCGGCGTCTCGATCGTGGAAGGTCGTTCCGATCGCCCGGGTCCCCAGAAACCGCTCCTCTCGATGCCGCTCGTACACCTGAACCCGACTCATGAACTCGTGCGCATACGCTCCTCCGGCGATCGCCACGTCGATCCGCTCCAGCCCCTCCACCGATTGAACCACCTCATGATGGGGTGTAGAGCAAAACTCGAGTTGCGTGGCGTAGCTAACCGTACCGACCACGATCTCATCCCGAACCCCACCCCCACGAGAAAGGAGCATTTCCAGGCCCTTCCGGGTCTTCTCGTAGTAAGGCCAGTGCATATCCGCGGTCACGAAGAAGAAGTTGATCCCGGCATCGAAAGCCGCCGGGATGACCTCCGGATCCCCCACCATGCCCAGACAAAACGGACTGACCGGGATTTTTTCGTCGCCCAAATCGAGACGATCGGAAAGTTCCGGTAAGTGAGTCCGAGTCTCAAAAGCGGTCATGATTCGTGCATCCTACTCCATTTCGATTTTCTGAGTCGAGTCCAAGAGAGCCCGATCCCAGCGGGTTCGACTGAACGGACCGCAGCCATCAGGACTAACGCGGTCCCCGGCGAGTCGTGATTTCACCCCTCTCGATCGCTTCTCCCAAAAATGCAGGAAGCTTCCCGGGAACCATCTTCATTCGACACATCCAGACAAGGTCGATAAGCGTGGTGCAAACTTCCACCTATTGAAAATCGCCCATGATCACGGGCAAAGCTTTCCGGGCCCGAAAACCTGCTCCCGTCCGATTTCGGCTACCATGAAAACGTAGACCTCATACACCAAGGTCCCGCATAAAATTTTCGCAAAAAATACGAGATAAGCGCAATGGGTACCCGTTGACTTTCAACCCTATTGAACTATCAATCTTCCAAAACCAAGTTTCCAGAAACACGACGGAACGTCCGTTGATGTTGATACACTTATGAAGACAAATCGACCCTCTCTGTCGTCCGTATTCCTGATTTCTCGATGAGCCCTCTCCAACCGGACCTTTGAAAATACCGAATACTCGATCAACCTCTCGTATCGTTCAATTCAACCCTTGCGGAAAACCGAAAATCGACCGATCCACTGAAGAGCCCCTCATCTTGAAAAAAAGTCTCTTTTCATCTGAAGGAAAGTGGTGATAGAGCCGGAGAATATGCAGACCTCGAACGGATTCCCGGACAAGCCGTGGCCGGAACCGGGACTGGTCGTACGATCGATTCTCGCGACCGGCACCATCCTGTTCGGGCTCGGGGTCTACAAGCTGGTCCAGATGGGTACAACCTCTCAGGGTTACCATTTCGAGAGCGCGTGGGATCACCGTCTTCCCTTCGTGCCGGAAATGATCGTGATCTACATCGGATGTTTCCCTTTCCTCTTCCTCACCGCCACCCAGATGGAAATTTCCCGGTTCTGGCGCGCCCTGATGACGATGCTCCTGGTGTGCGCCGGAAGCTGGGTGTGCTTCTTCCTCTTCCCCTCTTCGGTCACCCGACCCGACCCGGGGACCATCGAAAGTGAATGGCTACGCTGGATCTTTGTGCGACTTCACGAGATAGACGACCCTCACAATTCGTTTCCGAGCCTTCACGTGAGTACGACCTGGGTCTGCGCCATCGCCCTCCTGGGAAGAAGATCGAGCGGGTTCTGGATCTTTTGCGCGATATTGATCAGCCTCTCCACCATGCTCGTAGAACAGCACACGATCGCCGATGTACTAGGCGGAATGGGAATGGCCGCGCTGGGTTGGACCGCCTCCGAACCGATCATGAACCGTATTCAGAAATATCGATCCCGAACTGACCACCTCCCTGCCTAGTTCAACGATCCCGATTTCCCGACGAGACGTCCAGGTCGAGCAGCTCCTCGGCCTGGCCAAACACCGCCCAGCGGTCCTCCGGGATCGATTCGAACACCTCCTGAGAACGGGACTCGGTCATCTCCCGACCCGGAACATTGCGAATCAGGATCTTCACGATCCGATCCGGATAACGTTGAAAGATCCTGGCATATAAAACGGCGTCCATCTCTCCGGAATCACCGACCAGGATGAACCGCCTGGAAGTGTGCCACTCGAGAAGTCGTTCGATGTGGCGCTCCTTGACCCGGGTCGGTACCAGAAACAGCTTGCGCGCCACTTGCCCCTCGAAGGTGATGTTACGCAGATGAAAGGATCCTGGTGGAAACTCTTCCCGATCGAACCATTCGCGTAACCCCAGATAGAGCTGACAAGGACTCTTGGAGACGTAATGAAAGGCCACCCCCTCTTCGTGCCACTTCCGGTAGATCGCCGGCATTCCCGGAACTGCGGCAAAGGGGCGGGTGAACGTGTTACGCAACAGTTCACGCCGACGGTGAACCTCCGAATGCTTGATGGTGTCGTCAATATCGCTCACGACCGAAACCCCCTCCTCGCCGAGCCAGAGGGAATCGGCCGATAACGAAGAAAACTCCTCGTCCGAATCGGGACATTCCAGAGCTAAGGAGGCGGCGCGCCGCGCGCCCGGTGAACCGAAAAGCTTCTCGGCTCGATCCCGAGCGATCTCGACCACCTGATCTACCGAACCTCGCCCATCGGTCGGCTCGAGTTCGATCGACTCCTCGCCGACTCGCAACCTCAACTTCAGATTCCGGGCTTCATCCCGAAGAAACGGTTCCATCCGCTGATGCCGGAAACGGGGGTCGATCGAGTCCACCTCCACTCCCCCCAAACGCTCCAGAATCCGGTGCATGAAAAGTCGACGCACCCGACCGCAAGTTTCCCGGTACACATGCCCCTGAACCAGAATCCGAACGA
>JASMLP010000154.1 GCA_030748635.1 Planctomycetota bacterium | reverse complement strand
TACTGAATAATCATGTTTTTGAGGAAGACGATATCCAGGACGTCGACCGATCCGTCTCCGTTGAGGTCGGCGGCGCTCCCCAGTTGATCGGCCGTGCCGTTCATCAGGGCGCCGGTCAAGAGGATGACATCGAGGATATCCGGGCAGTTGTCACCGTTGAGATCGCCGAAAACTCCCCCCTCTTCCTCGGGAAAAACATGCTCGAAGGAGTGCATGGGGTAGCGGGTTTCGGTCAGGATTTCGTAGAAGAGAGTCTCTTCGGCGGAAGCGCTGGCGGTGACGTCAGGCAAGGGCCAGGGGAGGTTGATGAATACGCTGGCCTGGACGTAGAGGAAGAGTCGCATGGTGGTCGAGGTGTCCAGGTAGAGATCGGCCTCGATCCGGAGTCGGCTGGCGTAGCATTCGGCGGCGATGCTCAGGATCGGCGTGTACTCGAAGCCGACACCCGCTTCCGCGTTCACGTTGACTCCGTGTTCGGTGATGAAGTTGGCGATGGTCTGTCCGAAAATTCCGGCCAGGAGGGAGTTGAGGCTTCCGCCGATGCCGGCGGTGGCGGATCCGGTGAAAGAGCTGTCGAGAGAGGGGTCGGCTTCGACTTCCAGCTCTCCCGCCGCGTTCCAGGGAGACACGGTGACGACCAATCGACCGACGACGTTGAAATCGAGATCGAATCCGACCGTGACCGGGATGATCCAGACGGTGAAGGTGGAGGACCAGTTCCACAGATCCCAGCTCTGGCTGCATACGGTGAACGGTTCGGGAACTCCGGTCTCGAAGTCCATCAGTTCATCCATCAGCGTCACGTTCCAGCTGTCGCCGATCACGGCCTCGGAGAGAACACCGCCATAAGCGAAGAAATTTCCGTTTTCACCTCCCCAGCCGTAGGAGCCTCGGATGTAGCCGTCGAGGGCGTTGCGGGTGGTGCCACCGATCCGGGAGTCGATATCCGCAGCGGCCAGGATGTAGCCCTCGCACCCACCGGGGACCGCGTTCTGGTGGAGTTCGAGGTCGAGGTCGGCCAGAACCCCGTGCTGACTGTTTCCGGTGAGATATTCGTAGTGTCCGCTGCCTGCGTAGTGGAAGGGGTCGTCACTGGCGCTTCCTCCACCATTGCCACCGGACATCAAGGGTGCTCCGGCGTCGTACCAGCTCAACTGGGTGTTGGGTGTACTCGGGGAGGAATCCGCGACATGGTGAGTGGTGGCTTGCTGCGCGGCTCGCATGATTTCCATCCAGTAGCTCTGGGTGTGCTGGGGCTGGACCGAAGAACGGTTCACTTTCCGACTGGGAAAAGTCTGGGGGGTCTCGGTGTTGAGATTTTGGTTTTCGCCCGCCAGGACAGGGAAACTGGTGAGGGAGGTGATCAAGGAGCCCAACAAAAAGGTTTTTAGGAGCTGTTTTACAGGGGTTTGGTTTTTCATGGTTCGGTTCCTGGTGGATTAGGTTCGGTTTTGTTGTCCCCCTATGTCTGACCGTTTGCCGGGAGGTTGTACCGAAAATATGAAGAAAAGATGAAGTTTTCAGAAATCTCGTAAGACCATTATTAGCAATTGCTTAAGGGTCTCTGTGGGCAGGTGGGGAGTCGTGTGGGGCCGAGAGCGTTGTTCTGAAAGCCACAACGGTTCTCCGAATTCGGGGAAAGGACGGAATCTTCTGGAGCCTGGGCCGTTCTGGGTTATCCGAGGTTCGGACGAGGTAGAAAAAGGTTTTCAGCGCATCCAAACCGCGCACAATAAACTTCACCCCTTGAACGAAGAGTGTTTATCGTTTGCCATGAGTAACTCGAATTCTTCCCCGTCCCGTTCCGATTCAGGCAACACATTGCCTGGGTCGCGAGCCCTCGAAACCTGCGGACAGCCCTTCCCGGCCACCCGTTGGAGCATGATCGAGGGGTGCAAGGATCCTGAAGGAGCCGACTTCCGCTCCAGCCTGGAAGTGCTTTGTGTCAAGTACTGGCCGCCGGTCTACTGGTTCATTCGGCGTCACTGGGGCAAGAGTCGGGAAGAGGCGAAGGATCTCTGCCAGGAGTTTTTTCTCGAGGTGTTCGAGCAGGAGTTTATTCGCTCGTTCGATGTCGAAAAGGGTCGTTTCCGGTCCTTTGTCTGTGGCGCCTTGCAGCGGTTTCTGAGTCGTCAGCATCGCGACGCCAATCGGCAGAAACGATCGCCGTCGGAGGGGCGACTGTTTTCGATGGAGGCCCTGTCGGACGATGGGCGAAGCTTCGATGTTCCGGACCAACGACCCGGAGTCGAAGATGTCGAGGCGGCGTTTCGCACCGAGTGGAAGAAGAGCGTGGTGCACAACGCCCTGGATCGGATGCGGGAGAAGGTTCGAGGAACGGAGAAGGAGACTTCGGTCGACGTGTTTGCTCGCTACCGGATCGAACACGAGGAGGGGAGCCGACCGACTCGAGTGGAGCTGGGGGAAGCGTTTGCCATGACTCTCCACCAGGTGCACTATGCGCTGCGCTGGGGAGAAAAGGAGTTTTTTCGGTTCCTTCGCGAAGAGTTGATGGATCAGGTCTCGACCACCGAGGATTTCGAGTCCGAAGCCCGGGAGCTTTTCGGTATCGCATGACGATCGACGATCGCACTATGGTACAGTTTTCAATCTGAGCTCCGGCCATGGAAGAACAATCCCCCCGATCCCCCAGCTTCGATGATGTTCTGCTCGTGCATCATCTGCTCGACGAGGAGATCCTCGAAAAGTCGAGGGTCCGTGAATTTCTGGCCGAGGTGGTCGAACGTCGGAGATCCGGCCCGGGATGTACGCTCGCTGGATTGCTGGTCGAGAAGAAGCTGTTTGCTCTGGAGGAGTTGGCGGAGATCCTGAGTTCGAGTTGGGGAGATAAAAGCGCGGCGCTTCTTGTCGAGGATTCGGGGGGGCGAGGGAAAGCGGAAGGGGTCGATGGATTGGTTCGGGATGCCTGGGGTCAGCCTGCTCCGGCCAGCGAGTGGGAGGAGGGGTTCGGTCGGTACCGGGACCTCGATCTTCTCGGCGAGGGCGCGATGGGAAAGGTCTTGTCTGCGACCGATCCGGAGATCGGTCGGCCGGTTGCGATCAAGATTCTCCATCCGGATCGGGAGAGCCATTGGAGAGGGATCGCGAAGTTTCGCCGGGAGGCGCAGATCACGGGA